>JBBRVX010000019.1:0-38838 GCA_038246475.1 Thermomicrobiales bacterium
ATTGGCGCGGGCGATGGCGTGCTCAGCGCGGTGAAGCTGGCGCGCTAACCCACCGCGGAGGCGGTGCTGGACGAATTCTCGCCGCCGATGCAGGCGGCGACGGCAGAGCGCTTGGCATCGCGGGCCTCATCGACGCGGCTCATCGCGGCTGACCTCGCGTCGCCGGCATGGCTGGATGAGGTGGAACCATACGCGCCATTTGACGCCATTGTTTCCGGGTTCGCCATCCACCATCTACCCGATGACCGGAAGCGCGAGCTGTATGGCGAAGTGCTGCGCCTGCTGACGCCCGGCGGCACGTTCGGTCATATCGAGCATGTGGCGCCTGAGAGCGCATGGATGCGGGAGGCATTTGACGCGGGGATGATCGATAGCATGCACGCACATGCCCAGCGGCGGGGTGACGGAATCTCCCGTGACGAAATCGCCACGACCTACGCGGGACGGGCCGACCGGGCGGCGAACATCCTGGCCCCACTTGCCGCCCAGTGCCACTGGCTGCGCGAAGCCGGGTTCGTCGATGTCGTGGTTCCGTTCCGCTGGTACGAAATCGCCGTCTTCGGGGGACGCCGGCCGCTCTGACATAATCGTGGCCTGCTATACTTCAAACGGTACAAGGCTCGTGCCAGTGGGGCACGGGCCGTTCCGTGTGCGACGGATCCTTTCTTCCGGCGGCCTGCCTCAGGATGACCCTTCCCCACACACCGCACTACGCATAAAGGACAGACGCACGCAATGGTCACCGCGACACGGCAGATGGATAGCACGATGACGGCAACCACCCTGGATCCCGCGCACCTACGCAACGTGGCGATCATCGCCCACGTCGATCACGGCAAGACGACGCTGGTCGATGGCCTGCTCAAGCAATCGAACGTCTTCCGCGATCCAGGCGCGGCCGGCAGTCTCATTCTCGATTCCAACGATCTGGAGCGCGAGCGCGGCATCACCATCCTTTCCAAGAATACCGCGGTCACCTACGCCGGGATCAAGATCAATATCATCGACACCCCGGGCCACGCCGATTTCGGCGGCGAAGTGGAGCGGGTGCTGAACATGGCCGACGGCTGCCTGCTGCTGATCGACGCCGTGGAAGGGCCGATGCCGCAGACACGCACCGTGCTGGCCCAGGCGCTGGAGCGCGGCCTGCGCCCGATCGTGGTGGTCAACAAGATCGACCGCCCGGCCTCCCGCATCGACGAGGCCATGAGCCGCCTGCACGACCTCTTCCTGGAGCTGGCCACCGACGCCGATCAGCTCGAGTTCCCGGTCCTCTTTACCATCGCCCGCGAGGGCCGCGCCGGCACCGAGCCGAGCGTTGAGGCGCTGGCGCCCGACCTGCGCCCCCTCTTCGAGACGATCGTGCGCGAGGTGCCGCCGCCGGACGTCGATCCCACCGGGCCGGCCCAGATGCTGGTCGCCTCGCTCGACTACGACCTGCACCGGGGGCGGATCGCCATCGGGCGCATTCAGCGGGGCACGATCCGCGTCGGCGAGACGCTGCTGCATCTGGCGCTGGACGGCACGGAGACGCGGCAGAAGATCACCTCCCTCTCCGTCTTCGACGGCCTCAAGCGGGTCGAAGTGCCGGAAGCGGGCGCGGGGGAGATCGTGGCCCTGGCCGGCTTCCCGGAAGCGCGCATCGGGGCGACGCTGACTGATCCCGACGTGCCGGAGGCGCTGCCCGCCATCGACGTCGAGGAGCCGACCTTGCGGCTGACCTTCGGCGTGAACACCTCCCCCCTTTCCGGGCGGGAGGGGCAGTATTCGACCTCGCGGCAGCTTCTCGAACGGCTGAACCGGGAGTTGGAAACGAACCTCTCGCTGCGGGTGGAGCCGACGTTGCAGCCGGACGTCTTCGCGGTGTCCGGGCGGGGCGAGTTGCATCTTTCAGTGCTGATCGAGACGATGCGCCGAGAGGGGTACGAGTTTCAGGTTTCGCGGCCGGAAGTGATCACCCGTACGATTGACGGCGAGGTCCATGAGCCGGTCGAGCACCTGGTGATCGACACCACCGAAGAGTTCGTGGGCACGGTCAGCGATCTGGTCGGCGGCCGCCGGGCGCGCTTGAGCGACATGGTGAACGACGGCCGGGGGGCGGTGCGCATGGAATACACCATCCCCACCCGCGGGCTGATCGGGCTGCGCAACTCGTTTCTGACGGCAACGCGCGGCAATGGCGTGATGGCCTCCCGCCTGATCGGCTACGAGCCGTGGCAGGGGCCGATCGTCTCGTCACGCTCCGGACCGCTCGTCGCCTCCGAGAGCGGGGTGGCGCTGAGCCACGGTTTGGCCAACGCCCAGGAGCGGGGCATCACCTTCATCGAGCCGCAGACGCAGGTCTACGAGGGGATGATCGTGGGGCAGCATCCGCGCCAGGGCGACTTGCAGGTGAATGTCTGCCGGGCCAAGAAGCTGACGAACATGCGGGCCTCGACGAAGGACATCGCCATCGGCCTGACCACCTCGACGAATCTCTCGCTGGAGCAGGCGCTCGACTTCCTGGCCGACGACGAGTTGCTGGAGGTCACGCCGCTGAACGCGCGGCTACGCAAGCGCTACCTCTCGGCCGACGACCGGGCCAAGGAGCGGAAGAAGAGTCAGATGCAGGCGGCGGGGCGGGGGTAGGCCGGTACTCGAACCGTGCCGCGTCATGCACGGTCACGATCTCACCAAGCAGATTTACGAGAGTCTTGTACCGTGAGCTTGCACCAGGAGGCTAGGCGAGGCGTGATTGGGCGCGGCATGTCGAACCAGATCTCCGTCCCTCAGTTTGGTGCTCTTACACCTGGCCCTTGCCCGAAACCGCCGCGCTGCTTACAGTTTGATTCGGGGATCCAGCGCGTCGCGTAGCCCATCGCCGACGAGGTTTGCTGCCAATACCGTCACGGTAATGGCTAATCCTGGGAACGCCATGACCCACCAAGCACTGCGCATGAACTGGCGTCCCTCACTCAGCATAATGCCCCATTCGGCCGTTGGTGGTTGGGCTCCGACCCCCAGGAAACTCAACGCGGCCCCAATCAATATGGCGCTGCCAACGCCAAGACTCGACAAGACGAGGACGGGAGTCAGCGCATTTGGCAGGACGTGACGCCAAATCAGGCGGGAATCATTGCTTCCCAGGGACCGCGCGGCTTCGATGTATGGCATCTCTTTCACTTGCAGCACCAACGACCGTACTATCCGAGCAAAGCTCGGAATCCAGGCAATACCCACCGCAACCATGGCGGTGTAGAGACCCGCACCGAGCACCGCGGCGACAGTCAATGCCAGGAGGATGCCCGGGACGGCCATCAAGGCATCGATGAAACGCATCAGTACGTTGTCAACCAATCCACCATAGGCCCCGGCCACCACCCCCATGGTGGTGCCAACCGTCGCCGCAATCGCAATGGCAATGAATCCCATCTGTAACGAAATCCGTGTGCCATAAAGCACGCGGCTAAAGATGTCACGCCCCAAGTTGTCCGTTCCCATGACGTGATCGCGCGATGGCGGTTGGAGGACATTGCGTGAAAGGCCGATTGGATCGTACGGGACAATGAATGATGCCGCCAGCGCCAGCACGATCAGCACAACAATGATGCCAAAACCTATTGCGGCACTCTTGTGCTGAGCGAGCCGGCGCAAAGCTCTCCGATCGCGACGCCCCTCGGTCCTTGCCAGCGCATCGACCCGCTTGTCACCGGTTTTCCCAGCAATCGCTTCGCCCGCATTCACCGTTGCGCTTGCCATGGCGACCCTTGCTAATAGCGGATTCGTGGATCAATCAGGCTGTACGAGATGTCGGTAAGCAAGTTGACGAATAAGTAGACCGTCGCGGTGAGCAACACCGCACCTTGAACAACCGGGAAATCCTTGTTGAGGATGGCGTCGACGATCAAGCGACCGATCCCTGGACGGGCAAACACGGTCTCGACGATGATTGCCCCGCTCAGCAGGTAGCCAAAGTTGAGTCCCATCAGGGTGATCGTCGGCAGCATCGCGTTTCGCAGCGCATGTCCCCATTGGACGGATCGCTCCCGCAGCCCTTTGGACCGCGCGGTCTTGATGTAATCCTCTTGCAGTACCTCGACCATATTTGCCCGAATGAGACGGGCGATCAGCGCGACCTGTTCCATAGCCAGGACTGTCGCGGGCAAGATCAATAATTTAGGTCCACCCGCACCCGTCGCGGGGAGCCAGTTGAGGGACACCGCGAACACGTAAATGAGGACGAGCGCAAGCCAGAAATTCGGGATGGAGACCCCGAGGAACCCTACCGCCATCGAGAAACTGTCGAGCCACGAGTTTTGATGTGTCGCCGCGACGACTCCCAGGAGCATCCCGATCACAATCGCAACGAGGAGAGAGACCACGGCCAGTTGAAGCGTGTTGGGGAATAGCTCGAGATACTGCTGCACCACAGGCTGGTGGGTCCGGATCGAGCGCAGGTCTCCGGTCGCCAGGTCCTTCAAGAAGCGAACATATTGGACCGGGAGCGGCTGGTCGAGGCCCAATTGCGCCCGTATCTGTTCGATTTCCTCCGCCGAAGCTCCCGATTGCCCCATCATAACCTTCACGGGGTCGCCGGGAGTGAGGTGAACCATCAGGGAGACCACGACCGAAACGATGAAGAGCACAGGCACTACGGCGAGCACGCGGCCAGCGATGTAACGAGTGGCCATTAGGCTGACATCCAGAGGTCACTTACAGCACGATGAGATTGCAAGGAAGCGATCCGGCAATCCGCGATGCTGGGACTCCTCCGCATCGGAGATCGCCTCCATCGTCAGGCAATCGAGCAAGCCACGTAACACTTGGGTCAACCCGAACGTGCCAGGTGCGCGGCGCCGGTAGTCCTCACCCCGCACCCAGGCACGTGGCGACTCCGCGGCTATGCTGACGGGTTCAGATGCGCATCGTACAACCAGAGATAATTCCGGAAATCCTGCTTTACGCCCTGATAGCGGCTTTCGTACGCGATGGTCGTTTCGGGGTTCCCGAAGTACGGGATGATCAGGGCATTCTCCATGATGATCTTCTGTATCTCGGCGTAGATGCTCGCGCGCTCTTCTTCATCGATCGTGCTTTCGCCGCTCTCCAGCAATTCGTCCAAGCGCTTGTCGGAGTACTTGCTCCACGCAAACCCGCCCTCGATGTTCTTGCTGTGGAACAAGTTGGTGAGCACCACGGGATCGCTGCTGACCCAGGCTTGCGCCGTGGTATTGACCTCGTCGTTGCCGATGGCCTCGAATGCCGCGGCGACGGTCATGGTGTTGACTTGGAGCTCGATGCCCACCTCACTCCAGAGCGCTTGCGAGATTTCCCTGAATGGATTGATGAAGTCAGTCGACGCGATGGACACGGTCAGGCGCTGACTGTCCTTCTCGCGGATGCCGTCGCTGCCCGGGACCCAACCAGCCGCGTCGAGGAGCTGCTTCGCTTTCTCCGCGTCATAGGGGTACATGGTTTCGACTTCTGCCGAATAGTAGGGCGTTGACTCCCACAGTGGCCCGTAGGCCGGTCTGGTCACACCAAACATCCCCTGGCTGACGATCAGTTCGCGATCGAGGGCGAAGTTCAGGGCCTGGCGGACAGCGAGGTCATCTGTAGGCGCTTTGGCCGTGTCGAGGAACAATACGACGGGAAGGCCAGGATTGAGAACCTCGTTCACCTCAAACTTGGCATCGTCACTCAAGCGTTGGATCTCATGATATGGAGGCGTCTCGATGAGATTGGCGTCGCCGGCCTCCAGAGCCGCGAGGCGAGTCGGGGTATCGGTGTAAAAGCGAAACGTAACTTTGTCGAGATACGCCGGACCAGCATGTTCGAAAATCGGAGGGGCCCAATCGTAGTCGGGGTTCCGCGAGAGCGTGATGTGGTCATTTTGGACCCATTCGTCAAACTTCATGAACCCGGTGCCGACCGGATTACGAAGATACGCTTCGCGGTCCTTTTGCACCGCTGTTGGCGATACGATGGCAAGGAACGCCTGGCTCGCGCTGTCCAGGAATGGCGCGTAAGGCTCCTTGAAAAACACCTTGGCCGTACGCTCATCCACGACTTCGGTGTGATCGTATGGCCCGAGGAGGCTCGAAGCGAACCCCGACTTGCTTTCGGGGTCGACGATGTGGTCGAAGGTGAACTTCACGGCCTCCGCATTGAACGGCGTGCCGTCGTGGAAGTTCACGCCTTCACGGAGCTCGAACGTGTAAACCGTGCCATCTTCGGACGGTTCCCACCTCTCGGCCAGACCCGGATGGAACGTGCCATCATTTGCGCGCCAAACAAGCGTGTCGTAAATATTCATCATAACCCAATGGGAAACCGCAAAAGGGGTTACCGCTGGATCCAGGTTATCCGGCTCAAGATTCAGCCCAACAACGATTTCTCCGCCAGGAGTCACATCCTCGCTCTGAGCTGCGGCGCTCCCTTCGCGGCTCGTCATCAAAGGCGCGATTGCCGAAAATGCGAGCCCGGTTGCTGCCGCGCGGCGCGCCATCTCACGGCGACTTAGTCGCCCGGAAAGCGCCGCACGCACGAACGTGTTGGACTTGGCTTCACCGCTCATGGGGCTATTTCTCCTCACAGAGGTGGGTTGCTTCGCGAACTGCTGAGGTGATCGCGGAAGAACTGTCACCCGCTATAGATGGAGTCGGCGCGACTCCTGTGCCCCGCCTGTTTGGCGTGGCAAGGGATGAGACACCCTCGAATCTGCTGGCCGATCCTCAATATACGGGGATCGTTACATTGCTGTCAACGATCTGTACAGGACCACCAAGCTTGTTTCATGAGGGGTCGTCAGCCCGGCGGCAACCTCATGGCAGCCTGCGGAGTAAACCGCGGCACGGACCATATTCGTGCAAGAACATTCCAAGCATCGGGGACCGTCCGCGAAACGGTCACAGACGTGTGCCAGCGCCTGTTTGCTCGCGATGGTTCGCTAGAGCGACCTGTCCGCTTGGCATCTTGGCCCCCGATTTCCTTTGCATCACCGCTCGCTCAGGCCATCGGGGGTAAGAATGCGTCAGGGCTGCGGGCGTTGGTGAAACGCCACCTCTCGACCGACGAGCGGGCCAGGAGCGCAAGAAGTTGGGGATGCAGGCGGCCAGCCGGGACTAGGATTCGAGCTTGAGTGCGCCCACCCTCTATACTTCTGCTTCTCGGTGACGTGACGGCCCTGGATTCAACGGCCACTCGAAAGACGGCATAGTATGAAAGCCCATGTGCTTAAGACGACGCGCTATTTCGATGCTGTCGTGCTGCAGAAGCGCCCCTACATCCGAAGGGAACCGTGCATAACGCCTTTCCGGATCGTGCTTCGTGATACGCCACAACGGCGGAGAGCAAGACCAATGAAACTGCTCTACTATCCAGATACCGATTCCCTCTACATCGATCTGAATGCGAAACCCGGCGCCGACGTCCTGGAAATCGTCGACGGACTCGTAGTGGACATCGACGAGGAGGGACGGCCCGTCGGCATCGACATCCAGCACGCCTCGCGGCGCCTCGACCTGTCGACGCTGGAGACCGGTGCCTTGCCTTGGCAAGACGTCAAGTTGCGCTGAATTTCCCGACGCCGCGCACTGTGCCTCCGTTAGTCGAACGACATGGCCTCGGGGTCGTTCGGGGCGTTGGCCGCGGCCAATACACCTTCGGGTTGGCGGACCCGGATCCGTGCGGATCGGGTTGGTTCTGAATTAGCCACGACGATGATCTCGATGTCCATCCCCAGCCGGTTGACCAGCGTCATCAACCGGTCGAGGGAGAAATCCGCCAGCCTGCCGCGGGTAATCGCCGAAACCTTCGGTTGGTCGATTTCGAGAATAGCCGCCGCTTCCCGTTGCGTGAGGCTTCGTTCCTGAATGACCGCGGCGATTCTGGACGCCAGTTCTGCCTTGGCAAGCCGCGTTACCGCGTCTGGCAGACCGAGGTCGGCGAAGACATTGCCCGAGCTTTCGGTGAAATGGCGTTCAGGAGTCATTGCCCGTTCCTTTTCGCGCTAAAACACGAGATTCCTCGTCCGTCCGCGCGTATGAGCCGAGATCCCTCCTTACGTCGGGATGACACAGTCACGGTATCGCAGTACTCACAATGACTCCTGATGTGCGAATTGCTCTCATGTCATTGTTGCTCCTTGCCGCGCCGTAACGATCCAGACCCCGATTCACCCGGCCGCTGAGACCTCGCGGAAACTGAGGTCAACGCCGCCCTCACTCGTCGTTACGGCCCAGCGGCCGGGGGCGAAGCGGCCGGGGACGCCGGCCATCGCCAGCAGCGCCGCGGGATCGAGCAGGAGGGCCCGTGCGTTTCCGGGATCGCGGCGGATGGCGGCGCCCCCCTTCTTCACCGCCGTGTCGAGCAGCATGTCGAGCGGCACCCAGGAGGGCATATCGACGTCGGTCAGCTCAATGCGCAGGGCGCTGTCGCCCGGCGCGGAAAGGACGAGGCGGGTGGAGAGATCGCTGCGAAAGATGCTCTTCTCGACGCGCATGACGACATCGATGCCATGCTCACCGACACGAACGTCCTTCAGCCGGATGCCCACCGGGGCGCGACGATCGGCCTCGTCGACCAGTCCTTGCGTCAGCTCGGCCAGCCCCGCGGCGGTGACGAGCAGGTGCAGTCCTTGCACGACCGGTTGCAAACGCTGGTCGCCGCTCCGCTCGAGCGAGACGTCAAATTCGGAGAGCTGAATATGCCGAGAAAGTGTTCCTGGGGCTGAATCGCCCATCGATCTTGCCTTTCTGGTCAGCGTATTGGACCGTCCGAGCCGCGCATTGCCATGTCAGGTCGCCCCTTGGCGGTCATGACCGCGCCGAGGGCGAGGCCACAAGCGTAGCCCGTTCCCGCGTGCACGCTGCTACCCTTCCCGTCGCCTTGCGACGTCCGAGGGAGGCGAGGCGGTGAGCAAAGCGGGTCGGGAGTCGGAAGTCGGGGGTCGGGAGCCGTGAACGCGGAGCGCGCCTGGTGTCAGAATGCCGGCCTTGATCTTCCGATCGTGCGGTTATGAGTGAAATGGACGCGAGGCGACGCAGGGGTGAGTGACGGGGAGACGAGCGACGATACGATCAGCCACGGCGGGTATCGGTTCCACTACCGGAACCGTGAGGAGTTCGAGCGCATCTGCCAGGATGTCTTTGAGGGGCATGAATACGCGTTCGAGACACGGGAACGCGCCCCGCTGATCGTCGATGCCGGGGCGCACGTTGGAGCGGCGACGCACTATTTCAAGTGGCGCTATCCGGATGCGCGGGTGCTGGCATTCGAGGCGAATCCGGTCACCTTCTCTCTCCTCAAGCAGAACATCGCCAACAATCTGCTCAGCGGTGTGCACGCGACCCATGCGGCGCTGGCGCCCGAGCCGGGCGAGATCCTCTTCTACGCTAGCGCCAACGACGACGAGCCGGGCGCGTGGGGCGATTCCGCTGTCCGCCAGCCGTGGCACGAGGATGAAGCAACGGATGTCGTGCGCGTGCCGGCGGTAACCCTCTCTTCGATTCTCACCCAACGCGTCGATCTCCTGAAGCTCGACATCGAGGGCATGGAAACGGCAGTGCTGGAAGAGGCGGGCACCCATCTGGCCAAGGTGCGGGAGGTGATCCTCGAGTTTCATGGCACGCGCAACAACCCCGGCAACTCGATCTCGCGACTGACCGAGATTCTGCGCGCGGCGGGACTGACGCCGGAGGTGCGGCAGTTCGGCGCGGTGGTTTCGCTTTCCGGCATCCAGCGAGACGACCCCTACTGGCTGATGGTGCGCGGGGTGCGACTTAACCCGTGGCAAGATCTGAGGCGACGATTAAGGTCGTAACGCATGGCGCCAGCCGAACGTCATCCCAGCATCCGCAATTGGGAAGTGCGCGTTACATCGCTCCGATCGAGCATCGCGGCCGCGCCGCGAGTCGAGATCCCAATCCATTGACAGCCCGTCCTTAACCTCCTACGATGCGTCGAACCGGTATGATCAGTTGATCGGTTCTGGACAGAATCCCTGCATCTTCTGCCAGACGGCGAGGCCAGTGCGATTGCACCCCGATGGTGATCGGTCGCCCCGTCGCTGACAGGAGCTTCGGCGTCGTCGATTCCGGAGGCTCGCATTGGGGCGCTACATTCTTCTTCGGCTGGGTGGCCTGGCAGGGGTTCTGATAGCCGTCTCGGTGGTCACCTTCGTCCTCATGCACCTGATCCCTGGCGGCCCTTATGACGAAGAGAAGATGCCGCTCTCCGAAGAGGCGAAAGCGAACATCCTGCGCTCGTACGGTCTGGACAAGCCCCTCTGGCAGCAATACCTCCTCTTCGCCGGCAACGCGTTGCGCTTCGAATTCGGCTACTCGTACCAGAGCCCCGGCGAGACGGTCACCCAGCTCATCAGCCGGGTCTGGACCGTGTCGCTCCAGCTCGGCGCCCTGACGCTGGCCGTCGCGATCCCGCTGGGGTTGGGTCTCGGCATCGTGGCGGCCAGCCACCGCAACTCCTGGCTCGACAATTTCGTCACCCTGCTGGCCACCGCCGGGATCGTGCTGCCGACGTTCGTGGTCGGCATCCTGTTGATCCTGCTCTTCAGCAACACCCTGCACTGGCTGCCGACGGGCGGCTGGGAAGGGCCGCGAACGTGGGTGATGCCGGTCATCGCCTACGCGCTGGGGCCCGCCGGGATCATCGCTCGCTACACGCGGACGTGTGTGATCGAAGGGGCTGGCGCCGACTACGTCAGGACCGCGCGCGCGAAGGGCCTGAGAGAGGGCGCCGTCATGTGGCGACACGTGCTGCGCAACGCCGCCATCCCCATCCTGACGATCGCCGGCCCGCTCGTGCCCGACCTCCTGACCGGCTCGATCTTCATCGAGACGATCTTTCGCATCCCGGGGCTGGGCAGCTATTTCGTCACCAGCGTCTACCAGCGCGACTATCCGATGATCATGACGCTGGCCCTGCTGGCCGCCTTCGTGGTCTCCATCGCCTATCTCTCCACCGATCTCATCTACCTGGCCATCGACCCGCGCATCAGGCTGGCGTCGTGAGGCCGGCAGGCGCCGCTCCGGCTCCATCGTCGTCCGGTTTGCCCGGCGTGGCCTTGCCGGGGACGAGTGTGCTGGCGATGGGGCGCGCCGCGCGGGAGTCGTCTCCGGGCGGGGAAGCGTGGCGCCGATTCCGCGCCAATCGGCTGGGGCCGCTCGGGCTCGTCATCGTCCTCTTGCTCGTCCTGCTGGCCATCGGCGCTCCACTGATCGCCCCCTACCCGTACGACAAGCCCGATTTCGGGGCAGCGTGGCAGTTTCCCTCGCGGCAGCACCTGATGGGCACCGACGGCATCGGCAGGGACTTCTTCTCCCGCATCGTCTACGGCGCCCGCACGTCGCTGGCGATCGGGCTGAGCGCGCAGGCGATCGCCCTCACGCTGGGCATCTTGCTCGGTCTGGCCGCCGGCATGCGCGGTGGCATGGTCGATTTCGTGGTCATGCGGCTGGTCGACGCGGTGTGGGCCTTTCCCCGCCTCCTCTTCGCCATCATGCTCCTGACCGTGCTGGGCAGCGGCTTCACGAATGTCCTCTTCGCCATCGCGGTGACGGGCTGGATTCCGATCTGCCGGCTGACGAGGGCGCAGCTCCTCGGCCAGCGCGAGCAGGAGTATGTCGCCGCGGCCCGCGCCATCGGGGCGACGGAACGGCGCGTCGCCCGCGTCCATCTGCTGCCGAACATCATGGGACCGATCATCGTGGCCCTCACGCTGGGGGTGCCGGAAGCGATCTTCGCCGAGGCGGGGCTGAGCTTTCTGGGCATCGGCATCAACCCGCCGATTCCGAGTTGGGGGCAGATGGTCGGCGAAAGCGTGAGCACCATCCGCTTCTACTGGCATCTGGCGCTCTTTCCGGCGGTCATGATCGGGCTGACGATGTTGGGCTTCGTGCTGATGGGCGACGGGTTGCGCGATGCGCTCGACCCGCGCTCCCGGAGCTGAGGCTTCCGCCGCGCCACGGTCTGGCGCTTCTGTACACCGGCATGGCGCCGCGCGCGCCCAAAGGAGGAAACCCGTGCACGACGATCGACGCTCCAAACCGTTTTCCCGGCGCATTCTGCTGCAAGGCTCGGCGGCAACAGCGGTCGCCATCGGCTTCGGCCAGCGGAACGCTGCCTCCGCGGCGACGACTGGCGTAGCCCCGAAACGAGAGGCAGGTATCGCGGCGCCGGAGCTGCCGGAGAACGCGCTACCCCAGGAGCAGCAGATCCTGCGCACGATGGGTCGCGAGGGGCGCTATCTCGATTGGTCGAAATCGGTGCAGCAGCGCCAATTCGAGTCCGCGCTGATCACGGAACCGCTGGTGCGCCGGAGCGAGAACTACGAGCTGATGCCGGCCGGGGCCGAATCGTGGGAGACGTCCGACGACAACCTGACCTGGACGTTTCATCTCCGCCCCGGCATGACCTGGAGCGACGGCACGCCCGTCACCGCGGAAGATTACGCCTACACGGTGCGGCGCATGGCCGACCCCGAAACGGCGTTTGACGTGACCTTCTACTACGGCTCGATCAAGAACTTCGCCGAGGCGAACGCGGGAACCGTGTCGATTGAAGAGGTCGGGGTAGAGGCGATCGACGATTTGACGCTGGCGATCACCACCGCGCAGCCGACGCCTTTCCTGGGGCTGATCGCCGCCGACGTCTACGTCGTCCCCAAGCACGTCGTCGAAGCGGAAGGGGACAACTGGTCGCTCGATCCGGCCACGGCCATCTCCTGCGGCCCGTTCGTGCTGGACAAATGGGACAAGGGGCGCGAGGTCGTCTTCGCCAACAATCCACAGTACGACGGCCCCTCGGCGGCCCACTGGAACCAGATCGTCTACCTGATCGGCGCCGACGAGGCGGTCTTCCCGGCCTACGAGAATGGCGAGATCGACCTGATCGAGCGGGGTTACGAGCAGGTGATCTCGCCGGCCGACCAGGCCCGGATCGAGAGCGATCCCGCGCTGAGCGCCCAGCTCCACACCTTCCCGCAGTTCCAGACCTGGTGGCTGGCCTTCGGCGGGGAAGGGACCGCGTTCAGCGATCTTCGGGTGCGCCAGGCCTTCGCGCAAGCGGTCGACCGGGACGCCATCGTCAACTCCGCGCTACGCAATCAAGCGGTGGCGGCCTACGGTCTGCTGGCGCCCGGGTTCCACTCGTCGAACACGGAAAAGCAGAAGGCGGCGGCCTATCCCTACGATCCCGAGGCGGCACGGGCGCTGCTGGCCGAAGCGGGGTTTGGCGAAGGGGGGAATCCCTTCCCGCACTACGACCTGACGCTGCGCGATCCCTCGCCGACGGTGCAGACCGTGGCCCAGGCGATTCAGGCCATGCTCAAGGAGAACCTGGGCATCGACGTCGGCATTCAGAGCCTGGAGCGGAAGAGCTTCACCGAGCAGCTCAACGCCTATGAGCTGCCGTTCGTGCTGATCCCCTGGGACATGGATTACTACGATGCCTCGAATTTCATGGACGTCTTCGTGACGGGCGGGCGCCACGCCTGGTCGAACGCGGACTACGACGCGCTGGTGAAGGAAGCGGATGGCATCATCGGCGACGAAGCGAAGCGGGCAGAGCTCTATCAGCAGGCCGAGGAGATTCTCATCAAGGATGTGGGGGGCGTCTTCCTCTGGCACCCGGTGTTTACGCAGCTCTGGAAGCCGTACATCGAAGGGCCCTGCCTGCACGAGAACACCTACGGCATCCTCTCCTGGCAGGCGCCGGAGAAGGGTCCGCAGTACTTCTGCACCTATTTCAACAACGAGAGGCCGGCCTGAATTGCATGCTCGCGACAGGAGGTCTATCGCCTCCTGTCGCGAGCGATTTGAAACGGCGAGATGCCGTCGTTCCATGGAGGCGAGTGGCATGATTGTCGCCGCGGGGAGCGCGGCCGCGCTCGAGCCCGGCATTTATAGCCGGATCGGCGTGCGCACGATCGTCAACGGCCGAGGCGCGACGACCTCGGTCGGCGGCACGCTGATGGCGCCGGAGGTCCTGGCGGCGATGACCGAGGCGTCACGCGCCTTTGTCGTGCTGGATGAGCTGAACGAGGCGGTCGGCGAGAAGATCGCCGGCATTACCGGCGCCGAGGCGGGGTACGTCACCAGTGGCTCGGCCGCGGGCATGGTCCTGGCGGCGGCCGCTTGCATCGCGGGCGATGATCCAGCGCGCATGCGACGACTGCCAGATAGCGAAGGGATGGCGAACGAGATCGTCATCCATCGCGCCCATCGCATCGATTACGACCAGATGTTCCGCGTGGGCGGCGGCAGGCTCGTCGAGATCGGCCTGCCAGCGGGCACGGCGCCGTGGGAGCTGGAGCAGGCGATCGGCGCAACGACTGCGGCGGTGGCCTGGATCGACTCGCCCGCGACCGGTTCTGGCGCGCTCGATTTCGCGACCGTCGTGGCCATTGCCCACGCCCGGGGCGTGCCGGTGATCGTCGACGCCGCCTCGACGCTGCCGCCGGTCGATCATCTGCGGCGCTGGATTCGCGAGGGCGCCGATCTGGTCATCTACAGTGGGGGCAAAGGCTTGCGCGGCCCGCAGGATTCCGGCCTGCTGGCCGGGCGACGAGACCTCATCGCGGCGGCGAAAGCCAACGGCAGCCCGCATGCGGGCGTTGGCCGCGGGATGAAAGTGAGCAAGGAAGCACTGGCTGGGCTCTGGACGGCGATCGATCTCTTTCTGGCGACCGATCACGAGGGAGAGTATCGCGAGCATCTGGCGCAGGCCGAAACGCTGGTGGCCGGTATCGGGCGGCGTACTGATGCCCGCCGCGAGCTGGAGTCGGATTGGGAGCGGTGGCCAGCGCCGGTCGTGCGCATTTTTCCAGTCTCCTCCAGCTGGAATCCCGATGCCGTAGCCGAGGCGTTGATGACGGGCAGTCCTGGCATCGCCCTCTTCGCGGAGCGAGGAGGGCTGATGATCTCGACGCACTGCCTGCTGCCGGGCGACGCCGAGATCATCGTGGCGCGGCTGCACGCGGTTCTCGACCAATCATGATGACTGGGACGATGCCCGAAGCAAACTAGCCGCGAAGGAGGGCACGCCAAGGTGCTGGTCAGACCTGAGAGTGGGAAGAAGGTTCTCTGGCAGGAAATGCTGCGGCACGAGCTGCTGGCCGCGCTCGAGCAGCGGCCGGTGGTCATCGTCCCGGTCGGTTCGATCGAGCAGCATGGACCGCACTGTCCGCCCGACGTCGATATCAGCGGGCCGTACCATCTGGCCATCCAGGCCGCCGACGCCATCGACGACTTCCCGGTGCTGGTGGCGCCGCCCGTCACCCTGGGCTTCACCCACTACAACATGGGCGAAGTTGGCACGATCACGCTTTCGCTGGAGACGTTCATCGCGGTCGTGTGCGATGTCTCCCGCTCGATCTGGGCGAACGGCTTCCAGCGCATCATCCTCCTCAACGGCCACGGCGGGAACGAGCAGCCGACCTGGGCGGCGGCGGTCAAGCTGGCCGAGGAGGATGTCTGGCCGGTGGCCCTCACCTATTGGAACATGGCTCCCGACGAACTGGCCGCCTGGAGCGACGCGGACGAGGGGAGCATCGGCCATGGCGGCGAGTGGGAAACGAGCCTGCAACTCCACCTGCGGCCGCATCTGATCGACATGTCACTGGCAGTGAAGGACGACTGGCGGCTCAAGTTCGGGCCGGAGGTCGGGCGCTACGCCAGGTTCCCTGAGCGGAGGCGGGAAATGGCGCATGGGGTGATGGGCGATCCCCATGTGGCCTCGGCCGAAAAGGGCGCGCGGCTCTTTACCGTGCTGGTGGAACGCCTGGTGGCCCTCTGCCGCGAATACCACGAGATCGACCCGCCCCGGTACCGCGAGTTCGGCAGCCATTGTGGGTGAGACGGCAAGACGAGAAGTCGAGGAGGCGAGAGAGACGACGAGCTGATAGCCCATGGCCAATGGCCCCGTACAAACACGAACCCGGCCACGAGGGCCGGGCACGTGCGGGAAGGGGAAGGGAATTTTGGGAGGGCGGGGATTGGGGATCCCATAGTCGCTCTCAGCCTTATCTACGTCGGGTGTGCGCGGGCGGATTCATGGATGGTCGGAAGTCGGAAGTCGGAGGACGGGAGTGGGAGGAGGTGGGCCCCCTTCCGTCCCCCGACTCCCGACTCCCGACTCCCGGCTCCCGACTGCCGACTCGCTGACTCCTTCGCGAAGGTATTGACATCGGGACACGGAGGGTGTACGTTCATAGCACGCCAGAAGCAGACGGGAGCAATCCCCGAAGCCCAAGGTTCGCGAAACGCCGACGGGGACGGACGCAAGTCCGAACTTGTCGGCGTTTTGCTTTGCCTGAAGTCGGGGTAATAGGGAATCGATAGATGACGGAGGATCCAGGCATGAACGATCCGCACCCCATCACCCATGACCCATCACCCCATGACCCTACCACCCTTTCACCCTCGCCCGACTGGAACCCGGAGCAGTACGGGAAGTTTCGCGGGGAGCGGGCGCGGCCTTTCTACGATCTGATGGCGATGGTGCAGCCGCGGGAGGGCATGCGGGTTGTTGATCTGGGCTGCGGCACGGGCGAGCTGACCCGGGAGCTGCATCTGCACCTCAGTGCCCGCGAGACACTCGGCATCGACACCTCGCCTGCCATGCTGGAGAAGGCTGCCGCCTTCGCTGGCGACGGTTTGCGGTTCGCGGCGGGCGATATCGACGCCTTCACGAGCGAGGGCGACATCAATCTCATCTTCTCGAATGCCGCGCTGCACTGGATCCCCGAGCATCAGGCGCTCTTGCCGCAGCTGACCGGGATGCTGGCTCCGGAGGGCCAGATCGCCGTGCAGGTTCCCGCCAACGACGACCATCCCTCTCATGCGACCGCGGTCGATGTGGCCGGCGAGGAGCCGTTTCGACGTGCCCTGGGCGGTCACACGCGCCAATCGCCGGTGCTGCTGCCGGAGGTCTACGCGAGCTTGCTCTTTCGACTTGGCTACCGGCAGCAGCAGGTGTGCTTGCAAGTCTATGGGCATGAACTGGAGTCACGCGAGGCGGTGGTGGAGTGGGTGCGCGGCAGTGTGCTGACCGACTATGAGAAGCGGATGCCGCCGGAGCTTTGGCCGCGCTTTCTGGAGCGCTACCGGGAGCGGCTCCTGCCCCAGCTCGATGATACGCGGCCGTTCTTCTACCCCTTCAAGCGGCTGCTCCTCTGGGCGATGACGTAGGCCAGCGGGAGCGGCTGGTTTCTTCGAGCGACCCGTTGCGGGTTCGAACCACACGTCAACTCCACGCCATGGAAACAGCGTTTCCCGTTGCGCCCTGACGCTCAACGGTACTTGACGGCCGACCCTGGAGTCGTTAGGATATTTGTGCACAGATCGCATACAAGGTGTATACAATGACAGTTAACGGTGGAGTCAAATCCGACACCGAGGCGGGCCGGGTTTACCGGACGCTGAAACGAGACATCCTGGCGCGGGAGTATGCGCCGGGGCAGCCGCTGGCGGAGATCGAGCTGGCGCAGCGATACGGCACAAGCCGCACGCCTTTGCGGGAGGCGCTGCATCGCCTCGACGCCGATGGTCTGGTGCGCATTGAACCCCGCCGCGGCGCCTTTGTGCAGGATGTCACGATCGCCGATTTTCTGGAGGTCAACGAGTTGCGCGCCATCCTGGAGCCGTACGCGGCGCGTCTGGCAGCGCCGCGCATCAATGCGCTGGAAGTCGCACGACTCCAGTCCGATCTGGCTGGGATCAGGAGCGCGCACCCTGATGAGGACGACGCGCGGCGGCTGGAGACGCTCGATACCGACGTTCATGCCGCCATCGCCCAGGCCAGCGGCAACACGCGTCTCAGCCGCCTCATTCAGAGTCTCGACGACATGATGGAGGTTATGCGTGTTGGAGACATGCGCCGCCGCCACCAGGAAACGCACGAAAGCCTGGGGCAGATTCTCGATGCGTTGCAGGCGCGTGACGCGGACCGTGCCGAAGCCCTGCTCCGCCGGCACATCAACGACTTCCGAGGCGCGATCGCCGGTCAGGAGTAGCTTCGCTTTAACGGGATAGCGCCCCGTACAGGCGAGAAGGAACGCCCTCCCCGCCGCATCGAAACGTTCAGCCGTGATCGCAAAAGGAGCAATTGGTGTCATGAACTCCTCCGCATTCGATCGCCCCCTTCAAGGCGCCGTCGCTCGCCGGGCGTCGCGCCGCTTCGTGCTTCAGGCCGCGATCGCGGGGGCAGTGCTGCCGTCCGCCCTATCCCGCCCCATGCAGAGCGCCGCGGCGCAGGCCACGCCGGCGGCGGGCCCCGCCCTCGATCGGGTTACCGTGGCTCTACCGGTCGATGTCTCGACGCTCGATCCCTATCAGATGTTCAGCAAGCAGGAAGCAAGTGTCGCCGATCACGTGATCCAGACGTTGACCTTCCGCGCCCCGGACATGACGGTGCAGCCCCTGCTCGCCACCGAATGGACGCGGCTGGAAGACGATCTGACCTGGGAATTCACCCTCCGCTCTGGAGTGACGTTCAGCAATGGCGAGCCGTTCAACGCGGAAGCGGCCAAGTTCAGCATCGATCATCTGATTCAGCGCAACGCCGACGGCAAGCCGCTCGGCGGCGCGACGGTGGCGGTCCCTTCGGCGGAGATCACCGCCGCGGACGCGGTCGATGAGACAACCCTGCGCATCACCACGGCGAATCCGAAGGCGCTGCTTGATCTCTACCTGGCGCAATGGCCGATGGTCCCGCCGGCGTTCTATACCGAGAGCGGCGACGACGTGCTGGCCGAGGAGATGATCGGCACCGGACCCTACGTCATCGCCGAGCGCGTCCGCGACGATCGCGTCGTGCTGCGCCCGAACGAAACGTATTGGGGGACGCCGCCGACCGTCGGCGAGATCGTCTTCCGCATCGTGCCCGAGGTCTCCACGCAAATCGCCGAACTGCAAACGGGCGGCGTCGATATCGTGCCCGGCCTCCCGATCGACCAGGCGCAGATTCTGCTCGATCAGGAAGGGGTGCGCGTCGAGACGATCGAGGGGGGCCGCCGCGTCTTCGTCGGCATCACCACGAATGGTCCCGAGCCGTTGCAGGACCCGCGCGTGCGCCAGGCGCTGAACATGGCGATAGACTGGGAGTCGATCAATCAGGGGCTCTTCCTCGGACGCACCCGCCGCATGAGCTATGTCTTCAATCCGCCCAACGCCAATACCGAGATCGAGGCCTACCCCTACGATCCGGAGGGAGCCAAGGCGTTGCTGGCCGAGGCCGGCTACCCGGACGGCTTCGAACTCGATGCCTTCGCCACTCCGGTAGGCCGCTGGATCAACGATCTGCAACTGGCGCAGGTGGTGAAGTCACAGCTCGAAGCGATCGGCGTCACCTTCGCTGAAGATCTGCAAACCTTCGAATGGGGCGTCTATCGCGAGAAGCTGCTGGCCTACGACCTGCCGGCGCTCTTCCTCCAGGCGAGCGGTGGTGAATTCGAGGCGGCGGGTGAAGCGGCAGACTTCACGATCACCTCACCGAGCAATTTCTACCGATGGGACAATCCCGACTATGAGGCCCTCTGGGAAGAGCTGCAAGGCGAGCTCGACATGGAGCGGCGGCACGAGATCGCGCTGGAGATGCAGCAGATTCTGCACGACGACGCGCCGATCATCTTCCTCTATATGCAACTCGATACCTATGGCGTCGGCAACCGCATCAACTGGACGCCGCGCATGGATGAGCTGATTCATCTCTGGGACGTAACCGCGGCGCAATAAAGGCAGGGCGGCGAGTCACGGAGCGCAGCAACGCCCTGGCTCGCCGCCGCAAGAACGGGGATGTTCTCGGAACGTCGCTGTACGGGCAGGCCCGCCTTGCCCCTACACGTCGCCGTCGCACCCGCGTGGGGTGGTCCGGAGGAGATGGTTGGGCCGGTACATTCTGAGGCGGTTGTTGCAGGGGTTGCTCACGCTCTGGGCGGCATCGACGATCGCCTTTGCGCTGACGTTTCTGTCGGGCGATCCCGCCACCCTGATGATCGGCGACCACTGGACTGCCGAGCAGATCACCGCCTTTCGCGCCTACATGGGATTCGATCGCCCCTTCTACTTGCAGTACGTCGAGTACCTGGGGCGGTTGTTGCAAGGCGACTTCGGCCAATCGGTGCGGCAGGGGGCGCCGGTGACGACGCTCATTCTGGAACGATTGCCGGCCACGGCTATGCTGGCGGGAGCCGCCATGTTGATTATCGTTGCCGTTGCGCTCCCCGTCGGCATCTTTTCCGCGTTGCGCCGGAATACCTGGCTCGATGGCTTCGTCATGAGCGGAACGATTCTGGCCCAATCGATGCCGACGTTCTGGCTGGGCACCATCCTGATTCTGGTGTTCGGGGTGGCGCTGCAATGGTTTCCCGTTTCCGGCGCGGGCGATCTGTCTCATCTGATCTTGCCCGCGGTGACCCTCAGCATGTTTTCCGCCGCGCGGAACGCCCGCATGGTGCGTTCCAGCATGCTCGACGTCCTTGGCCTCGATTACCTGCGCACCGCCCGCGCCAAGGGGCTCCCCGAGAGAGCCATCGTGAGCCGGCACGCCCTGCGGAACGCGCTCATGCCGGTGATTACCCTGCTCGGGCTGGAGGTTGGCAGCTTGCTTGCTGGCGCCCTGGTCACGGAGACAGTCTTCGCCTGGCCCGGCATTGGCCGCCTCACCGTCGATTCGATCTACGCCCGCGATTATCCGGTGGTGCAGGGAGTGGTGACGTTTTCGGCGCTGATTTTTGTGGTCGTCAACCTCCTGGTTGATCTCAGCTACGGTTTGCTCGATCCCCGGATCAGGTACGAGTAGCAAGGGATGCAAACCCGGACAGGGACGCTTTCATCCGCCCCGCTGGCCAGCGCACAGCCTCACACCGCCCTCAAGACGCCGGACGCGCCGGATGGCTGGCAGATGACGCGGCGCTTCTTTGGCACATGGCAAGCCTGGCTAGGCGCCAGCATTCTCGCCGTGATCCTCGTGGTGGCCATCTTCGCGCCGTTCCTAGCGCCGTACGATCCGGAGGCGATCGATATTCTGCAACGGCTCAAGCCGCCATCGCTGACCTCCGGCCATCTGCTGGGCACTGACGATGTCGGCCGCGATCTCTTCAGCCGGCTGCTGTACGGCGCGCGCGTGTCGCTGCTCGTGGGCGTCAGCACGGTCATCATCGGTGGGCTGGTGGGGGCTGCGCTTGGCATCCTGGCCGGGTATCAGGGCGGGCGCATCGACAGCGCGATCATGCGGGTGGTCGATGTCCAGCTCGCCTTCCCCTCGCTGCTGCTGGCGATCGCCATCCTGGCCGTGCTCGGTTCCAGCGTGCTCAACGTCATCCTGGTGCTCAGCATCGCCAGTTGGGCCACCTTCTGCCGGGTCGCGCGAGCTCAGGCGATGTCGTTGCGGCATCGCGAGTTCGTCGAAGCGTCACGCGCGATTGGCGCAACGAGCACCAGAATCGTGCTGCGTCACATTCTGCCCAACACGCTGGCATCGCTGTTGATCATCGCCAGCTTCGGGCTGGCCGCCAACATTCTGAGCGAGGCTTCGCTCAGTTTCCTCGGGGTTGGCGTGCCGCCCACGGTGCCGACCTGGGGCGGCATGCTTGGTGGTGGGCGTGCATATCTGCGTCTGGCCTGGTGGGTTTCGACCTTTCCGGGCCTGGCTCTGATGGCGACCGTCTTCGCCGTCAACATTCTCGGCGATCGCCTGCGCGATGTTCTCGATCCACGTTCACGCGACATATGAGCGGCGTCCGGTTTAGTGCCGCGACACCAGGGGAAGGGATGTATGGAACCGAGGCAAGGAGAGGACGATGCGTATCAGATCGGCTTCGAGACGCCGAACGACGATGTCTACGCCATAACCGGCTACTGCGCCGCGGAGATGGCTATCGAGGAAGCGAATCAGGCCGGGACCCTGCCGTTCCCGATCCGCCTCACCCTGATCGTTGACTGGCGTGATGCCGAGATCGCGCGGACGGCCGCGGCGGCCTTTGCCGCTGAGCCCCGGGCGCTGGCGGTGCTGGGGCCGCTGAACAGCGACATGGCGCTGGCGACGCAAGCGGTCTACCGCGAGGCCGGGTTCGCGCAACTGACCTCGGAGGCATCCAGCCCGTTGCTCACGGCGCACGGCCCGGACAACTTCTTTCGGCTAGTGGCCAACGATGAACACCAGGGGCGGGCACTGGCGCGGGTGGCCGCATCGTTTCTGGGGGCGACGCGCATTGCCGTGCTGCATGATAACTCGGGATGGGGCCGGCCGATCGCCGAGATTTTCAGCGCCGAAGCGGAACGGCTAGGGAGCGCGTCGGTGTTGCTGCGCGGCTTCGGCGCGCGAGAGCAGGCGCTCGATTTCGACGACCTGATCGCCGAGACGTTGGCGGTGCAGCCCGATCTGGTTTACTACGCTGTCTACTGGAACAAGGCCCACATCATCGCCCACCGCCTGCGCGACCGGGGCAGCCAGGCGGTCTTTCTCGGCAGCGATGCCTTGAAGCCCTACCCCTTTCTGGAAGTGCCGAGCCTCGATCCGGTCGCGCCATATCACAGCCTGGCGGGGGTCGACATGCGCTTGAAGCCGTCGGCCCGAGCCTTTCTGGCGAAATTCGCGGCGCGCTACCCCGTCATGCTGGCCGCGCCGCAATACGCCGCCGAGGCGTACGACTGCGCATCGCTGCTCCTGGAGGCGATTCGCCGGGCGGGCGCTGGCGATCGCGCCGCGGTGCTTGCCGCGCTGCGCACGATGCCGCCATTCACCGGCGCCATCGGGCCGATCGTGTTCGATGCGCACGGTGACCTGGCCGACCCGGAGATCGGTCTCTACCAGTGTCAGGATGGCCAGCGCCGCTATATCGGCGCGATCCGTGATCTCGTAGCGTAGTCGCTTAGAAGGAGCCTCCATTGGCAGGAAGCAAAGAGGAGCGTTTCGAACGCCGTGTGACGGCAGAGGGGATCGAGCACCGCATTCCGGTGGGGGTGATTCATGGCGCTCGGCCGGGTCCCCGGGTGACGCTGTTCGCTGGGCAGCACGGCACCGAGTACGACGGCATCGAGGCCGCGCAACGCCTCTTCCGAACCACCGACCCCAGTACGGTAAGTGGCACCATCGTAGTAGCGCTGGTGATCAATATGGCGTCGTTCCAGAGCTGGACGTCGTTCGCCCCGACCCCTACCGAGGTGTCGGCGATGATGCGCGAGCTGGCCGCCGGCAGCGATGGCTTGATCAATTGTCACGGCGGCGAGTTCTCCGAGGGGATGTGCCCCTACGTGATCTGCCGTCTGGTCGGCCGCGAGGATCTCGACGCGCGCGCCATGGCGATGGCGGAAGCGTTCGGCCTGCCCTTCATCTCGATCTCGAAGTATCGCGGCGAGCCGCCGCCGGACCCATCGGGGGTGCGGCCAGCCTGGTGGCTCTGGCCGAAGCGGAGCATGGCCGATGAATTGCAAATCCCGGAGATCACCCCGGAGGTGGGGCAGCGAGGCAGCCGGGACGAAGAGGGGTTGATGTACGACGGCATCGTCAACGTGCTGCGGCGAATGGCGGTGTTGGAGAGCGAGTACGTTCCGCCCGCCTCTCCCCCCAAGGTGATTGGCGACCGCTACTGGATCACCGCGCGGGAAGAGGGGACGTTCTTCCCGGAGGTCGATGTCTGTCAGGACGTGGCGGCCGGGCAGCGCCTCGGCATCCTGCGCGACTACTTCGGCAACGTCATCGAGGAGGTCATGGCCCCCGCCGCCGCGAAAGTGATGAACATGAACTGGGGCATGCCGGTGCAGAAGGATGGCTTTCTGCTCTGGCTAGGAGAGGTCTAGGTGGGAAGAGAGAGATTTTTCAGTGGCGATCGGCCGGGAATTGCAGGGGCGACGTCCGCATCGCCCGGACTGATTCGCCGCGAACGTGCGCGTCTGGAAACCGGGTGGACGTTCCGTGGCGATCAGGGCAGGAGCGCAGGCGATGCAGGCATCGCCCCTACAGCGTGGCGACAGAATCCAGGCGCGCATGGCGGCAAGGCGGGGACGAGCTCATGATCCTGCCGGAAGGGCGCAGTTTGGAACTGAGCGAGGAATTGCTCACCGCCGCCATCGATATTCATGTCCATGCTGGGCCGCACATCTTCAGCAGCCCGCGCCGGGTCGATCCCGTGCAAGCTGCCATCCAGGCGCGCGATGCCGGAATGCGGGCAATCGTGTTCATGGACGTCTTCGAGATGAGCAACGGCACGGCCTGGCTCGTCAATCGCGTCGTCCCCGATTTTCAGACCTTCGGCGGCCTGATTCTCAATACCGTGTACGGCGGCATGAACCCGCGCGCCGTGAAAACCGCCCTCAACTATGGCGACGGCGCGAAGTTCATCTCCTTCGGCGCCCACTCCACCTACTATCAGGCCAGCAAGGAGGGGCGCCTCGTCGATGGCCGCTTCGTGCCGCTGAGCGAGCTCTTCCCGCGCTTTGCCAGCGAAGAGCTGGCGCGCGCCATCAGTATCCCAGTTGACGCACCGCCGACTCCTGAGCTGCGCGAGATTCTCGAGCTGATCGCGGCACGGCCGGAGGTCTATCTCAATACTGGACATGTCTCCAACGCCGAGGCCGGGCGGCTGGTCGATCTGGCGGCCGAGTTCGGCATTGGGAGAGTGCTGGTAGCGAGCAGCGTGACCAAGAATCTCACCATCCCCGAGCAGCGGGCGCTGGCGGCCAAGGGGGCGCTGCTCGAGCACACCCTGGCCGCGTTCACCCACACCACCCCGATCCCCAAGACCCATTATTACGTGGAGCGGGAATACGCTGCGCTCGATGAGGGGATGGACGAGGCCGCGCAAGCGGGGGTGCGGGGGGTGGCCGAGCAGATCGCCGCCGTCGGCGCCGCACATTGCGTAATCGGCAGCGATTTCGGCGTCTACACGCTGCCGCCGCCAGTGGAAGGGTTACGCGAGTTCATCGCCTGCCTGCTCGATCTCGGCATCGGCGTGGACGATATCCGCACGATGACATCGACCAATCCGGGCTGGCTGCTGGGACTCAATGCACGCTGATCTTCTGTTGCGGAACGCCACGGTCATCGATGCCGAGGGCCTGCGCGCGGGCGTCGATATCGCCATCAGTGGCGGCCGGATTGCGATGATGGGTCCGGCGCTCGACGTTGTGGCGAACGAGACGAACCATCTGCGCGGCGCACTGATCGCGCCCGGCTTCATCAATACCCACCATCACTTCGCGACCGGGCTGCTGCGTGGGGCTCCCCCGCCGGCGGTTCCGGCCAGCAACCAGCGCGAGCGGCTGGAGCGGGTGATCTGGCCGTTCGAACGGCGGTTGACACACGCCTATGTGCGGGCCGCGGTGCGGGCGAGTCTGCTGGAAGCCATCGCCGCGGGAACGACGTTGGTGATCGACCACCACGTCAGCAGCGGCTGCATCGACGGTGTGCTGGATGTGATCGCCGAGGAGGTCACGGGGAGCGGCCTCAGGGCGGTGCTTTGCTACGAGATCACGGACCGCGATGGCGAGGCGACCGCCGCCGCCGGATTAGCCGAGACGGCGCGCTTCCTCGCGCGGCGCCACGGCGACCGGATCGGCGCCATGGTGGGCCTGCACGCCATGAGCACCGTCGGCCCGCACACCTTAGCTCGGGCCACGGCGCTGGCCGGTCGGCATGAGACCGGCCTCCATTTGCATCTCGGCGAATCCGCGCACGACAACGACGAGTCGCTGGCGCGGTACGGAGGCCGCCCCGTCGCCCGGTTGGAGGCCGCGGGCGGCTTCACGCCAAAGACGCTGGCCGCGCACGCCATTCACATCACTGCCGACGAGGCCGAATTATTGGGGGTGCGTGGGGTGGCGATCGCGCACTTGCCCCGCTCCAACGCGTCCAACGGCGTCGGCATCACGAATCTGCCATTGCTTACGGCGTCCGGCTGCGCCGTCGGATTGGGCGGCGATGGCTTCACCCAGGATATGCGCGCCGACATCGGGCTGATGCCGCTCTTGCAACGCCAAGAAGGAAGAGACCCTACCCTGCTTCCCCCGCGCGCCGTTGTAGACATCGGCCTGACCGGCGCGGCGACCATCGTTGAGCGCCAAACGGGCTGGCAGGTGGGCCGCATCGCCCCCGGCGCCGCCGCCGATCTCGTCGTGCTCGATTACGAACCGGTGGTTCCTCTGCTGCCGCATAACGCTCTTTGGCATTTGGCCTCGGGGCTTCCGGGCGGAAGGATCCGCGATGTCTGGGTGGCGGGGGAACAGTTGCTGCGCGGCGGCCAGTTCCTCACGCTCGATGCCGAACAGGTTCGGCACGAGGCGGCGGCTCGCGGCATGGCGCTCTGGTGAGCGGAATTCCCGCGTCTGCGCACTCCCGTTCACGCATGCAGAGAACGTAGGAGGCATGAGGCACGCGGCAACTACCATTCCCCACACCATGCCCGTCTTGCCCTGGGAGATGTTCATCATGGCTACGGTCACTCACATGAGCGAGCAGGAATACCGAGACCTCGCCCTCAACGACCCAGATCATCGCTGGGAGTTGTGGGACGGCGGATTGGTGGAGAAGCCGTTGATGAGCATTAGGCACACTGCGCTCTCATTTCTCCTCGGGCATCGCCTGCAAGACCAACTCGATTGGAGTGTCTACCGGGTCAACGTCAACGGCGACCGCGCCCGCATCTCGTCGCGCGCCTATTACATACCAGACATCATCGTCATTCCCGCGACGTACCAGTCGTCAGACGAGTACGATCCGCGAGCGTTGGGCGTTTACGCTGAGCCGCTCCCGCTGGTGGTCGAGATCTGGTCACCGAGCACGGGTCGCTACGATATCGCCACGAAACTTGACGGGTATCGGCAGCGGGGCGACCTAGAAATCTGGTTCATTCACCCTTACGAGCGGACCCTGACCGCCTGGCGGCGCCAGCCCGATGACGCCTACCGCGAGGAGATCTATCTCGGCGGCATCGTCGCCGTCGCCCCCCTGCCCGGCGTTGCGGTCGATTTTGACGCGCTGTTGGACGGGTAAGCGCAGGCCGGTGCTCGCGGGCTCCTGGGAATCGATGTGGCGCCGCTCGGGGGTGAGCCTAACGACGCGTTGGATGACCAGCATCGAGGCTGGAAACGACGTGGCCCTAACGGGTCCCTCGCATACACGTATGAACGCGGTTTGGCGTGGTGGATCGCGTCCCGGAGGGGAGCATGGCCATCGAAACCCGCATCAGCAACGAAGCCTACGAACGGCTCGCGCTCGATGCACCCGACCGGAAATGGGAGCTGTGGAATGGGCATCCGCGCGAAAAGCCGGGCATGACCTACGCGCATAACGAAGTGGCCGCCGAGCTTGGCCACGCACTCAGGTTGCAGTTGAATCGGTCCGAATATAGGGTCCGCGTCGATGCCGGCCGAGTCTACCGTCCTGGTTCGACCTACGTGATCCCGGACGTCTATGTGTTCCCCGTGTCGTACGTCACCCCGCCACTCCGTGAGGGCGATGTCCTGGAGGTGTACGAACGCCCCCTTCCTCTCGTCGTCGAGGTCTGGTCCCGTTCTACTGGCGCGTACGACGTCACGGAGAAGCTCGCCGTCTATCAGCAACGCGGCGATCTCGAAATCTGGTGCATCCACCCCTACGAACGCGTGCTCACCGCGTGGCGTCGCCAGCAGGATGGCAGCTATGGAGAAGCGGTCTACCGCGGTGGCATCATCGCCGTCGCCTCCCGGCCCGGCGTGATCATCGACCTTGACGCGCTACTCGACGGGTAGCTATCGGCTGTCGGCATCCGCCCTCCGTCCTCCACTCAGAGGAGATCACTTCCTGGCAGGTCCCAATGCCGGGCCTACTCCGGGGCAATGTCCATCTGACGCGTCCCGAGGCAGACGCTGGTGTCGAGCGGGCCATAGCCTCGTTCCTGGGCGTAGATCAGGTAGGTAGCGCCCGGCACGAAGGAGATGGCGCAGTCACTCGTGCCGCCGACGACGGTGTAGAAGGGCCGCCACGGGCCTGGCCGGAAGTTGTCGACCGCGACCAGGGCCACGCTGCTGTCAAAGGGCCGATTGTTCCTGCGCAATCGCCTTTGCACCCACCGGCCTTCGACGACCGCGACGACGCGCCCGACGAAGGCCAGGTCGATGTTTGGGCCACCAGCGGCGCAGGCGCAGGCCGACGCTGGCGGGGGGCTCGCGGTAACGACAGAGAGGGCCAACGCCCCGACCACGATGGCGCGCCAGATTCCGGGGCATGCCATTGATTACCCTCCTGGTTCCGCGCAGGTTGATAGAGCGGCAGCGAGTGGCGGAGCGGCCGGGCTCGCCACTGGCGTGGCCGATTCTCGTGCCGGCTGCACGAGGAGCTTGAAGCCCTGCTGGGTGTCGCCGCCGCGCCTGACCCGGGTGAAGACGTCAATGACATAGAGACCCGGCGGCAGGTCGTTGAGCAGCGGGGCCGGGCTGACCGGAAAGACGAGCACCTCGTCGCGTACGGGCTCGGCATAGTACCCTCCTGCCGGTACCGGCCGCCTGAGCTGGTCTTCTACGGTACAGGCCCAGACCGTGTACGACAGACGGCGCGGATGGCCAATATTGGCAAAATCGAAGGCCAGGGCCTCGTCCTCGGTGACGACCAGTGGACAGCGCGGGTAGGGCGTACCCATCATGTCGACGCATTGGTCGCCCCAGCAGTAGGTCCCGATGCCGCCTGCCTGCACGCCGCCGCCGGACGCGCGCAGCGCCATCGGGGGCGGAGGCGTATCCCGCAGGGCCAAGGCGCGATACGGCCATGCCACGGCCGAAGCGACGCAACTGGCAAGTCCAAGCATCAGGAGACGACGACCGTTCATGGGCATCTCCCTACCAGGTGAGCATCCCATTCCCGAAACTGGCAACGATCCTCCACGCACGCTGTTCTTGGCTACAACCGTTGTAACACTCGGGTGCACTCCAAGGTATCGCGGGTGTGGCGAGTTGGTCGGCGCTACGCGATTTGCGGCCGGTACGTGCCGAAGCTCCAGAGGTTGCCTTCCAGATCGCGGGCGGTGTACTCGCGGGAGCCATAGGTCGTGTCGGCCAGCGGGCGGATGATCTCCGCGCCCTGACCCACGGCCTGAGCGTAATGCTCGTCGAGCCCGTCCAGCGCAACATAGAGGCCCTGCGTTGTGAGCTGCCGGTCCCAGGGATTCTCCGCATCTTCGTTGCGCCGCGACGTCGGCATGATGACCCCGTCGCCAAGGCGAAGCTCCACATGGCCGATCGAGCCATCGTCGTTCTGCATGACGACGAGCGGCTCGAACGCGAAGATCCGCACCAGCCAGTCGATCGCGGCCGGGGCGTCCGCATAGCCGAGAATCGGGTACATCGTCACCCGGCCAACCCCCAGCGGCGCCACTGGCGCTTCCATCCGTGCACTCATGGCTGATCTCCTGTTCTCCTGATCCATATCGCCTCACGAAGGGGCTACGGAACCCACCATAGCCCGGCGCGGTGGAGTCTGTATTGGAGAAAATTGACCTGTCGCCCTGTTCAGGCGGGGGCGATCATGATCTCGGCGAAGAGGCCGGCAAAGCTGCCGTGAGCTCCTGGACGATGCTTCATCGATCCCGAGTCAAAGGGTGTTGCGCAGCGTCATGCGCCGCGGCAAGGCGGCGCGGCGCACGGACGTACCAGGCATCGGTTAGGACCTCGCGCAGCTCGTCGAGGCCGATCGCGAGGAGCCGCACCAGGACGGAGGGATGGCCGTCGTAATGGGGCAGCGTGAAGAAGATGTCGGGTTGGGTGGCGATATACGCCTCCTTTTCATCCTCGCCAGCGCACCAGACGACCAGGACATCACCCTCTTCGCGTAGCCGGGCAAAGGCCTTGTCCCTGACCCTGAATCCGGGCGTGCCATACATCGGCTTTTCGATCGTCTCGGGCAATGACAGGGCAATGCGGCGCACATCCGCGATGGTTGCCATGAACGCTCCTCGCGGCACCGCTCAGCCGCTAATCCGGGTGATATAGCGTTGCGCCGAGCGCGCGATCGCCCCCTTCCCGTCGCTGGCCACCATACTCTGGCTCCAGCCGCCATAGACGCGGTCGAAGGCGTACGGCTCGACCGCGGCGACAATCCGCCGCACCGCGTCCGCTCCCAGCGGAATGAGGTTCGGGTAGCTGTACATGAAGCTGACCCAGTGCCGGTCGGCGACCACCTGAATCGTGTCGCCGGTCAGCAACGCCCCGCGCCCCTCCGCGCCCGCCGGCCAATGCAGGACGCAGCTCCCCGGAAAGTGGCCGCCGCAGCGAATGAGGATCAGATTGCTCCCCGGCAGCGGGTCGGTCGTCTCTCCCTGCCAGAAGTTGATCGCCGCATCGGGACGTGTGACCCACTCCTGGTCGTCCGCATGGAGGAAGATCGGAACGCCGCCGAACGCGCGGCTCCATTCCACCACTCCGGTGTAAAAGTGCGGGTGGGAGACGGCTATACCCGCCAAGCCGCCGCGTTGCGCGATGGCGGCGATGGTGGGGTCGTCGATCAGGCTAATGGCGTTCCAGAGGAGATTGCCGGCTGCTGTTTCGATCAGGTGGGCCTGCTGACCGATGGCAACGCGCGGTTCGGTGCTGAATCCCGTCAAACCAGGCTCGACCGGCGCCACGACGGTGCGGTGGTCGCGCCGCAGCGCGCCGAGCGTCGTCCATTGCTGTCCCTGATGTCCGATGTACTGCCGCTCTTCGTCGCAGATGGGGCAGCGTGCTGGCGGCGCGGGAGCTGGCTCGAAATGGGCGCCGCAGGTGATGCAGATGATCGGCTCCATGGGTCTCCTTTCGCGACGGTCGACGTAGGTGGACAATGGATTCTGGAACATCGGCGCCGTTTGCCGTGCCGCGGGCTGCAAGGACGCAGGCGTCGCCCCTACCGCCGCGGAGGCGCCGAAGCGTCCTCCAAGAGTCTCTGACCACCCACCTAGCCGGACGAGTATCCCCCATTCTCGGCCATGCGGCGACGGGTCAGCCCTTGCGGGGTGTCGCCGCCAAAGTGCTGGAACTCATGGATCAGATGTGACTGATCAAAGAAGCCGTGATCCCGCGCGAACTCCGCCCAATCGGGCGCCTCGCCAGAGGCGAGACAGGCGTTCGCACGCTGAAAGCGGAGGAGGCGCGCCACCAGTTTGGGCGGCAGGCCGATCTGTTCGCGGAAGCGGGCGATCAGCCGCTTGGGGCTCCAGCCGAGCTCGGTCGTCAGGGAGGCGACCGAAACCCGGCCGCTCGAGCGATCGAGTTGTCGCCAGGCCCAGACGATTTCTGGCGACGGCGGCGGCGCAGCGGCGAGCAGGCGGGCAATCGTGGCGTCGAGACGTGCGAAACGCTCTTCCCACGAAGGCATGGCGAAGAGCCGCTCGGTAAGGAGATTGGCGTCCGCCCCAAGCAGTTCGTCCAGCGCCACGACACGCCGGGTGAGGTCGCTCATGGGATGGCCGAAGAGGCGGTGCGCGGCGAGAGGGGCCAGATTGATTTGCAGGCAGTGCGCTGCCCCGGTCGATTCGGTGACGGCGAAACTGTCGTCCAGACCGGCGACAAAGCCGCCCTTCTGCTCGACCGACCTCGCCCGATTCTCGGGATCGGCGGGATCGAGCAGGCGGTATGGTGGACCGAAGTTGACGATCAGCACGATGCTGGTGGAGGGCAGCTCGCGCCGCCGCAGCGGGTGGGGCATCGACTCGACGTAGCCCTCATAGCCCCGCACGGCGGGGCGCAGGCGGCTCTGGGGGTGGCCGGAGATCAGCTCCCAGCCGCCGTCAGGCGCGGAGCGGCGTTTGGCTTGGACGGCAGCGTGAAGACCGTTCGTGCGCTCACTCATGACGCGATCCTCCGGATGCAGGATAGAGCGCGGAGCGCCTGGTCGCCACGTGCGCCCCGACCGTCGGGGATGGCGTGAGTCAGCGACATCACGCGCATGGTGACAGGCCACACATTGGCAACGTACAGTGCCGCGATACGGCACTTCATCTCGACTTCATGCGGAATCATCAGCATTGGTGGGATCGGGAGCGGGAGAGGAGCGCATCGGCGTGCGAATCCTGGTAGTTGAAGATGAAACACGATTGGCAGATTTGCTGCGTCGCGGCCTGACCGAAGAGGGGCACGCTGTTGACCTCGCGGCCGACGGCGAAGAGGCGCTGGCCTGGGTCGACGTCGGCGCCTACGATGCCATCGTCCTCGACATCATGTTGCCTGGCGTCGACGGATTGGAGGTGTGTCGCCAACTGCGGCGGCAGCGCGCCCGGATGCCGATCCTGCTGCTCACCGCCCGTGACAGCGTCGCGGACCGGGTGCAGGGCCTCGACGCAGGCGCCGACGATTATTTGGTGAAACCGTTTGCCTTCGCTGAGTTGACGGCGCGGCTCCGTGCGCTGGCGCGGCGGCCAGCGGAGACCCACGATCCGGTGCTTGCGGCGGGAGGGGTGCGGCTCGATCCGGCGGCACGCCGGGTCTGGCGGGAAAACGAGGAGATTCAGCTTCCCAATAAGGAGTTCCGCATTCTCGAATACCTGATGCGCCATCCAAACCGGGTCCTGACCCGGCCAATGATCGCCGAGCATATCTGGGATTACGATTTCCCGAACGTCACCAATGTGATCGACGTGCATGTGCGCCAGCTCCGCCGCCAACTCCAGGATCCCTACCCCGGCGGGCTGATCGAGACCGTGCGCGGCGCCGGGTATCGTTTCTGTCCAAACCGGGAGCCGAACGGTGGGTGACGGGGTGATGGGGTGAGGGGTGATAGGTGGGACGGAGGACGGAGGACGGGAGACGAGGGACATTCGCCCTTTCTCCGCGTCATCCCATGATCCTATGACCCTATCACCCCATCACCCACCGTCCACCCCATCACCCATCACCCGTCACCCATCACCCTTCGGGCGGCTCCCGGTCCGCTGGCGCCTCACCCTCTGGTACGCCCTCTTGCTAGCGGTCGTCATGGCCCTCTTCAGCGGCGCGCTCTATTTCGCCCTGCAGCAGCAGCTCTACGCCAGCTTCGACGAGCAGTTGCTGAATCAGGCGGCGCTGACGCTGGCCTCCGTGCAGGTGGCAGACGGCGACCCCACCATGGAGCCGTCGGCCGTTGGCGCTGCCGGCGGCGAGTACTTCCTGCGCCTCTTCAATCACGAGGGACGCCTGCTCGTCGATACCGGCCCTGAGCCCGGCGGCATCCCCCTGGGCATGCCCGCGGTGCGCTCAGCGCTCGGCGGGCGAACCGATTTCAGCAATGCGCTGGACGAAGATCGCGAAACCCTGCGCATTGTCTCGGTCCCCGTTCTTGGTCCCGATGACAACCCGGAAGTTGTTGGAGCGCTGCAAATCGGCCTCGACCGCAACGAGATCGACGAGCCGCTCGCTGGCTTCCTCACGTCTCTCGCCCTGGCCGGCCCAATCGTGCTGCTGTTGGCGGCCTGTGCCGGGTATTTGCTCGCCGGCCGGGCCCTGGCCCCGGTAGTCACCATTACCGGTCTTGCGGCCAACATCGGCGCGGGCGATCTGCACGCCCGGCTCAATCTCCACCTGCCCGACGATGAGTTGGGACGGTTGGCGCGGACGTTCGACGCCATGTTGGCGCGTATCGACGACGCTTTCACCCGGCAGCGCCGCTTTACCGGTGACGCCGCGCACGAGATGCGGACCCCCCTCAGCCTGATGCGCGGACAGGTCGATCTGGCGTTGGCACGTCCGCGCACGAACGATGAGTACCGGGAAGCCCTGCGCGGCATCGACGGCGATCTGGCGCGGCTGACTGGCCTGGTCAGCACGCTGCTCGCCCTGGCCCGCGCTGACGCCGGGCAATTGGCGTCCGAGCGCATGTCGTTCGACCTGGCGAGCACCGTTGATCTGGTGTTTGAGCAGTATGCGCCGCTGGCCACGGAGGCCGGAATCGACCTGAGCAAGGAGGCCGCGCCGGCGACACTGATCGGCGACGAGGATCTCATGGTGCAGCTGCTGGTCAATCTGATTGATAACGCCCTGGCCCATACCCCTGCCGGAGGAACCGTGACGATCGGTTGCCAGCCGGTGGATGGTCAGGTTCACCTTTGGGTAGCGGACAGTGGCGAAGGGATCGCCCCCGAGCACCTGGAGCACCTCTTCGATCGGTTCTACCGCGTCGACGCGGGGCGCAGCAGGAACCAGGGCGGGGCCGGGTTGGGATTGGCGATCTGCAAGGCGATTGCCGAGGGTCACGGCGGAACGATTGCGCTGACCAGCGAGCGGGGACGCGGCGCCCGAGTCGATGTCACGCTGCCTGGCGCCCGGCCGAATCGTTGACCGGCAGTGGCCTGAATCTGAACTGACCTCGCTGAGCGACGCTGTGCGATCTCTCCACCATGGGCTCTCCCACTATCTGGCCGGGCCAGGCGGCCGCTGGCGGGTGAGGCTTCGCGATCGTTTTCGGGCGAAGCCTCCCAGGCGCGGTCTCCGTTTGTGCTCAGGCGTGATGACGACAGGGAGCCAATTCCGCCGTCCCAACAAGTTCATGCCGACTTCATATCGCCCGCTTAGCGTGAGTTCCGTCGGCAGGATCCGTACCTGTCGATGGCAAGGAACCATTGGATGAGGTCTGCCATGAAACGAGCGATTATCAACGGATTGCATCGCGCCGGACCCAGGCGCGGCCCAGGAACGCTGCTGCTTGGCCTCGGGCTGGCAGCGACGGTTGTGACCGGCGCTGGAGCGCGCCTGGAGCGTGTTGGCGCCAGCCCTTTGATGCAGGCATCGCCCGCTGCCGGGCTGCCATCCAATGCACCATGCATTGAGAACGAGAAGGACGGCAGCTGCCTCCCCATCGCGCCGGAGAGTGACCGGGTCGATCTCGCCGCGCCAGTGTTTTCGAACCCCACCGCTATTACGAATCCGCTCTTCCCCATCAGCGACCTGGCCCAGGTCATTCAGCTCGGGGTTGATGGCGATGAATCATTGCGGGTGGAAGCGACCCTGCTGCCCGAGACGAAGCAGATCGTCTGGAATGGCCAGCAGATCGAAGCCGTGACGTCGCAGTTCATCGCCTACAACGATGGCCGGATCGTCGAGGTCGCCATCGACTTCTTTGCCCAGGCGGACGACGGCTCCGTCTGGTACCTCGGCGAGGATGTCTTCAACTACGAAGATGGCGTCGTCGCCGATACCCACGGCGCCTGGCTGGCGGGCAAGGACGGACCTCCGGGGATGATCATGCCTGCTAGCCCAGCGGCCGGCGATGTCTACCGCCCCGAGAACAGCCCGGGCATCGTGTTCGAACAGACCACCATCCAGTCCGCTGGCGAGACGGTCGACGGTCCCCAGGGGCCCGTGCAGGGAGCGATCCTCGTCGAGGAACTGGCCATGGACGGCTCCCTGGAGACCAAAGCCTTTGCCCCCGGCTATGGGGAGTTCTCGGCCGATACCGGCGCCGAGCACAGCGTCGTCGCCGTAGCCGTACCCATTGACGCCCAACCGGGGTCCGCGCCAGCCGAGCTTGAGCGTCTATCGACGGGAGCCGCCAGCGCCTTCACCGCCGTCGCGGACGGAGATTGGGACGCGCTAGCCTCGACCGTGACCACCATGACCGCCGCGTGGGATGCACTCCAGGCCAGTGGCGTGCCACCGGCGCTGGAAACCTCGATGAGCGACGGCCTGGACGCCCTCACCGTGGCCGCCGGTGACCGTGACGCCACCGCGGCGCAGCAGGCCGCCATCCGCGTTGGCCTGGCCAGCCTCGACCTCCAGCTTCAGCACCAGGACTTGGCTCAGGTCGATCTCGACCGCCTGGGCCTGTGGGCCCAACAGGGCGTCGTCGATGCCGAGGCGAAGGACGAGGGCGCGGTCTCTGGTGATGTCGTGGTCATGGGCATGATCTGGGACCGGGTCGTGCACAACGTCCCTCCGGCCACGGCCGCGCCGATCGAAGCCCAGATGGCAGAACTCCGGGCAGCAGCCGAGAGCGGCGATATAGCCACCGTGCAGGAGGCCGCCACCCACCTTCACGATCTCCTGTCAAGCGCCACGCCGGCCGCGGGAGCTTAGCCCAGCGTCAAAGGAAACGTGTCATTCTGAGCTTGCGAAGAATCTCGTCTTCTCCGCGAACGTACGCGCGCCTCTGAGCCGAGATCCTTCGTGCCTCAGGATGACACCTCTGATGAACCCCGCTCCCGCAATCGTTCTCGTCGCGCCCGGTCCTCGCCCGTCGCTTCTCGTCAGGCCTAGCCACACAGAAAGAATTATCCGATGTCGAACCGTATGACCGCGCCGCTGTTGACTCTCTCGTTGTCGGCCATGCTGGGAGCCTTTCCCACCACCGGCCACGCCCAAACACCGGTCGCGTGCATTCCGCTCAGCACGGGGTCGGGTTGCCTCGAGGTGGCGCCAGACAGCGCCCGGGTTGACCTCAAGCAGCCGGTATTCTCGGATCCGACCACGATCACCAACCCGCTCTTCCCCATCAGTGACCTCCATTCGGTCGTCTTCCTGGGCCATGTCGATGGCAAGCTATTTCGCACCGAAACCACGCTTCTCCCCGAAACCAGGGTTATCGAGTGGAATGGGCTAAAGGTGGAATGCCTCACCTCCCAGTACGTCGCCTATCTCGACGGGCGCATTCAGGAGGTCGCCCTCGACTGGTACGCCCAATCCGACGATGGGGCCGTTTGGTACTTCGGCGAAGATGTCTCCGATTTTGAAGACGGCATCGTCGTGACCAACGAAGGCACCTGGCTTGCCGGCCGCGATGGGCCGGCCGCGATGATCATGCCCGCCAACCCGCAAATCGGCGATGCGTTCCGCACCGAAACCATCCCCGGCGTCGCCTTTGAGGAGGTCACCATCTCGGCAACCGACCTGACTCTGCACGGCCCGAACGGTCCGGTCGCCGGGGCGATCATCGGGACCGAGCTGCACCAGGATGGGACGACGGAAGAGAAGGTTTTTGCTCCCGGCTACGGCGAGTTCCGCACCGGGGGCGGTGGCGACCTGGAGGCGATGGCCCTCGCCGTTCCCACCGACGCCCTCGACGAGCCGCTGCCGGCTGAGCTCCAGGTGCTCGCCACCGGCAGCGCCGACCTCGCCTCTACCATCAAGTCCGCGGACTTGGACGCGGCCACGGCCACCGCCGAAGCGATGACAAGCGCCTGGGATGCCTACAGCGAGGGCGGGGCGCCTGCTGCGATCGCGGCCGAGTTGAACGGATCACTTGTCGAATTGGTGGGAGCGGTCGATGCCCGCGCCGCCGAGGTGACCAGACAGGAGGCCATCAACGCTGGCCAAAGCATCGTTGACCTCCAGTTGCGCTACCTGCCGCCCACCGATATCAACCGCGCTCGCCTCGGTCTCTGGGCGCAGCAGGTCCTGGTGGATGCGGAAGCCAAAGAAGCGGGCGCGGTGATGAGCGACATCGTCGCGCTGGAGCTGATCCGCGATCGCGTGACCCACGACCTCGATGCCGCCACGGCCGAGTCGGTCGACACGATCCTGGCCGATCTCCACGCCGCGGCCGAGGCCGAGGATTTCTCGGCCGCGAGCGATGCTGCAGGGGAGCTCCTTGACCTGCTCGCCGCGGATCAGCAAGTGGGCTGAGGCAACCGGGCGCGGCCGGTGTGTGGCCCAGGCCATGCACCAGCCGCGAGCTTCATCTCGACTTCATGCTCAAGGAGGAACGTGATGCGTAATGGCAGGCAACCGGCGGGCTCTGTTGCTTGTAACCAATGCCGGGTTCGCGGGGCCGGGTGATATCAGGAGGATGGGTGATGGTGAACCGAATGTCCGGACTTTTGCGGCTGGTGGCTGTCGTCGCACTGACCATGAGCTTGATGGCCGCGGTTGCGGGATCGACCGCGGCCAAGGACTCACGGCCCGAACAGACTCGGGCCCAACAGGTCCGCGAGTTGGTGGTGAAGCAACGCGAAAAGGTGCTCGCGCAGATCGAGGCGATCTTCTCCGGCCAGCAAGATCGCTCCCAGCATGCAGAAAGCGCACCGGCCGATGAATCCGCCACCGCGGACGAGGCCGTTGAGCCCGAAGGCGAAGGGGCTGAACCGGAGGGCGCCGAGATCGAAGAGGCCGAGGAGGCCGAAGGCGGCGAAGGCGAAGAGGAAGAGGTATCGGAACTGCCGGATACGGGAACCGGCCCCTCTCGTGGCGCGGAGACGCCATCGGCGACGCTCATGGCCGCTCTCGGAGGCCTGGCCGCGGCCGGTCTCGGCGTCAGGCGACGTTTCTCCCAGAATCCGGGATAAGCAGCGCGCTGGCGCGTGGGAACCAATCGGGTTCGTTCCCCGCCGTGCCGGCCAGCCAGGTTCGCGGGCTCGCCCCTGGCGAGATGCCTTCGACACAAGCGCGGCCCGGTGGCGGACCCATCTGCCACCGGGCCGCGTAGCGATTTGGCACGACGGGCATGCAGACTCGTTAGATACAAGAAAGCTCTAACGACAGGATCGGTCGGAAACCCTATCGTAGGAAGAGGCGGAGGCGTCGCGCGCGGCAAGGAACATCAGTGGACATCCAGACCGAGTCGCCGGCCGTGGCCGAAGACGGCATGTGCCACTGCTCCATCCAACGGCCTCGCGATTGCCGCGGCGCCGCCGGCCTGATCGTCGAACGGCGATCGGGTGACTATGATGCCGTTCTCAGTTGGCTCAGTGCGCGAAGAAGCGCCCTCCTCGGTCAGGGCCACGGCGTGCGGCGCACGAGATTTCGTCAGCGGCGGCGGTTCTGGGCCGCGAAGATCGCCTACGACCAGACTCCTCTTCGCTATCTCCCAGCGGTATCATTACACCAATGACACTACGCGTGACCGGGCAGCTATGGGGCGCGCATCGTGGCCCGGCAACCAGGGCGCGTTTCGCTCCGATCCAACGTCCCCTCCTCCACCTGATTCCTCCGCTCA
>JBBRVX010000020.1:0-37960 GCA_038246475.1 Thermomicrobiales bacterium
AGTCTCGTGCGCTATGAGGGGGATCCGGATGGTGAGCCACGCTACGGGATGCTCGAAACGATCCGTGACTTTGCCGACGAGCAACTCGCGGCGTTGGGTGCAGACGAGGCAGCCCGGCGGCGTCACGCCGCCTATTTCCTGGAGTTGGCGGAGACCGCGCAGCCGGCGCTGACGGGGGTGGAGCAGGCGCGCTGGCTGAACACGCTGGATGTGGAGCACGACAACGTGCGGGCGACCCTGCGCTGGGCAATTGATGCCGGGCAGGGGGCGACGGCTTGCCGCCTCGCGGCGGCGCTGTGGTGCTACTGGCATGCGCGTGGCCACTGGAGCGAGGGGCGTGCCTAGCTGGAGCAGGCGCTGGCCGGCGATGGCGAAATTCCGGACTGGGCACGCGCCGAGGCGCTACTTGGCGCCGGCGCCTTGGCCGATTTTCAGGGCGATGGCGAGCAGGCAGTCCCGCTGCTGGAGCACGCGCTGGCGCTCTTCCGCACATTGCAAGACCAGCAGGGCATTGGCTATGCGCTTACCCATCTGGGGCTCATTGCGAACGATCGCGCCGATCACGCGGCGGCGGCGGCCCGGCAAGAGGAGGCGTTGGCCGCGTTTCGTCTGGCGGAGCACCGCGAAGGAACGGCCGATGCGCTCAACAATCTGGGAGCCGTCTCCTTTGAGCTCCAGCAATTCGACCGCGCCGTCGAGCTCTGGGAGGCCAGCCTGGAGCTGAACCGGGCAATGGATCGCAAGCACAACTTCGCCGGCGCGCTGGTCAACCTCGGCATCGTGGCGCACGACCGCGGCGATGACGTCCAGTCGGTGATGCGCCTGGAAGAGGCGCTGCAGTTGCTGTGCGAGCTCGACATGAAGTATGCGGCTGCCATTTGCCTGCAGGGGCTGGCGCGGGTGGCGCCAGCACAGGCCGAATCCGCCTGCACGCTGTTGGGGCTGGCCGACGGATTGCGGCAAGAGATCGGTGCTTACGGTCCTTCGCATCTTCTCCCAGGCTATGAGCGGCTAATCGCGAATCTGCGCAACACGCTCGGTGAGGCCGCCTTCGCAATGGCTTGGGAGACCGGTCACACGATGTCGCTCGGAGAGGCCCTCGACATCGCCGGCGCGCTGGTAGCGGCGACGAAAGAGCGATCGCTCAAAGCAGGACCACGGCCAGCCGAAGCGCATGGCCTGACCGCGCGCGAGCTGGAGGTGCTGCGGCTGATCGCCGCCGGCCACCTCAGCCGCGAAGTAAGCGAGCTGCTCTTCATCAGCACGGCCACCGTGGCGCGGCACCTCACCAACATCTATCGCAAACTGGGCGTGGATTCGCGCGCCAAGCTCACTGCCTTCGCCCTGCGGCACGACCTCGTGTAAGGGGCTTTCTGAAGACGGCGAGACGGCCAGACGGCCAGACGGCGAGACGGCAAGACGGCAAGACGGCCAGTCGAGGGGTCGCGAGAGATGACGAGCCGATGGCGCATAGCTCATAGTCCATCATCCGGCATGGCGGAAGCCCGCCACGCGCATCTCCAGGGGTGGGGCATCGGAGAAGGAGCGCGCTTCGACCACTTCGGCGATGAAGACCACGGAATCGCCGGCCGGGGATTCCGAATGGACGTCGCAGACCAGATAGCCGAGGCTCGCGGCGAGCGCCGGAACTCCGGCCGCGGTTTCGACCACGTTCAGATCGAGCGTGGCGAACTTGTCGCCAGCCCGCGCTTTAGGTCTCCCCAACGCGGCGGCCAGCTCCTTTTGCCCTTCATCCAACGGACAGATCGCGAAGCGGCCGCTCTCTCGGATGAGCGGCAGCGTCGAACTGTCGTTCTCCACCGAGAGCATGACCAAGGGGGGATCGAACGACGCCTGGCTGAGCCAGTTGGCGGTAAAGACGCCGCGCTCCCCATTGTGCGCTGCGGTGATCGCATAGAGGCCGTAGGTGATGTCGCGCAAGACCTTCTTCTTCGCGGCCTGATCCAGATCCAGGGCATTACCCATTCTTCTCCTCCGTTCCATCCCGGCCAGCGTACCGCCCCGAAATGGGCCGGCTCTTGCGCCACGCGTCGGGCCGCTCACCTGCTTTGTAGTGCGAAACCAGCCAGGTCGTCGTGGTCCGGGCTGTCGGGAGTATCGGTCGCGGCATCCATCCGTTAGTCTATGGCGTGTCGTCAGCCGGAAGCGTGGTGGGCATTCCGGCGGCGATGCGTGTAGCCCGTCGTCAGATTGAGGAGAAGGCAGATGGAACAGAACAGGTCAGCCGGTCAGCCCGTGGTCCGCTCGCTTGCCCGGCGCTTCCAGGTGTCCGCGTTGGGGTTAGCCCTCCTCGCTGGCGGCGTCGGCATCGGCGCCTATGCGTCAGCCTTCGCCCAGGGCGATGCCACACCCGTGGCGTCGACGGCCGCGACCCAGACCATGGACGCCTGCCCGGATGAGTTGTATGGCCCGGACTCCGAACCGTGGGTGCGCGGTGAGCTCTATTTTGGCACCACGAAGGATGATGGATCGGCGTACACCCCGGAAGAGTTCGAAGCGTTTCTCGATACTGAGATCACCCCCCGCTTCCCGGACGGCCTGACCCTGCTCACCGGCCTGGGCCAGTGGAAGGGAGAAGGGGATACGGAAGTTCTGAAAGAGCGGAGTCAACTGCTGATCGTCCTCTATCCGCTGGAGACCGCGGCCGAGAGCAGCGCGAAACTGGAAGAGATTCGGGATCTGTACGAGACGCAGTTCAACCAGTCCTCGGTCCTGCGCGCTGATGTTTCCCCGGTCTGCACCTCGTTCTAGACGAGGGGGATAGGGTGATAGGGTCATAGGGTGATGGGACGAGAGGTCCGTTAGCGTCGTCCCGTCGTTCTCCCTATGACCCTATGACCCTATGACCCTATGACCCGTCACCCAGGCGCGCGATGGCCGTCAAGGCGGCGCCGATGCGGGCGCGCAGGGCGGCGGCGTCTTCCGGCGGCCAGTCGTAGAATCCTTTGCCCGTTTTCAGTCCCAGATCGCCCTGGGCTACCTTCTCGCGCAGCAACGACGGGGCGGTGGCCGCGGTGTCGATGCTTGGGAAGAGCTGATCGGCGACGGCCAGGGTGACATCCAGCCCGGCGGCGTCGAAGATCTCGAACACCCCGGCCACACTGAGGCGGCGGCCGAAGCCGGTCTTGATGATCGTATCGACATCCTCCGGCGTCGCGATGCCCGCCGCGACGATGGCCAGCGCCTCGCGGAAGATGGCCATCTGCATGCGATTCCCCACGAAGCCGGGCGCCTCCTTCCGGATCACCACCGGGCTCTTGCCCATCCCCTCGTAGAGCGCGCGCAGGGTGGCCACTGTCTCGGCGCTCGTCTCCGACCCGGGCACCAGCTCGACCAGCGGCAACAGGTGCGGTGGGTTGAAGTAGTGCGCCACCATCACCTGCTCCGGCCGCTTCGTGACCGATCCCAGGAGGGACGGCATGAAGGTGGAGCTGTTGCTGGCGATGATGGCGTGCGCGGGGGCCCAGGCGTCGATATCGCGAAAGACCGCCTGCTTCACCTCCAGATTCTCGGAGACCGCCTCGATGATCAGATCCGCCTCGGCGACGGCCCCGCGCAAATCGGGGCTGAAGGTAATCCGCGCGGGAGCCGCGGCGGCGGTTTCCTGACTGATGCGGCCGGCGGCGACGAGCCGGGCCAGACCCTCGGCGATGCTCTCCCCCGCGCGCGCCAACTGGGCCTCACGCTGATCGTGCAGCGTCACCTCGTGGCCATGCGCGGCGAATTCCAGGGCGATGCCATGCCCCATCAGCCCCGCGCCAATCACCGCGATGCGTTGCACCTTCGTGTTGCTCGTGGTCACCAGATTGCTGCTCCCCCGGATTTCCGGCGTGTTGCCTGCTCTCACGCCGATCGGTCAGACGCGTCATTCTAACGGAGGCCAGGCAAGCCTTCGGGGTATTTGTGCCGAGACGCCAACTCCTGTCGCGAAAACCTTGACATCGCGCTAATGAAATCCGCGGGACGAAATGGGACACTTCGTACGTGTTCGGCGGTTGCGCGATGGCGCGCCGGGCCGGAATCTGGAACGCGGCGCCGCGATGGAACGTTTTGACGTTGGACGCGAGTACGGCCCGTATTCGCCCAACGTAAAATGGCAGCGCGGAGGTGGCGGGTCGGAATCCGGACAGCCGCGAACGGAAACAGCATCATGAACGCGATCTCTCTCATCTTCATCCTTGCCGCCCTGGCGCTCTTCACCCGGATCGGGTTGCCGTGGGGGGCGCGTGCCTCGGGCAACATCGTGCGGCAGGAGAATCTCTCCTTGCTGGGCCGGCTGCGCATGCATGGCCCACTCATGGCGGTGCTCCTCGTTGCGGCCGTCGCGGCGATCGTATCCGGGTGGATCAGCCCGTGGACCCTGCTCGTGGTGGTGGCGCTCTGCGCGCTGCTCCTGGCGCTGCCGGTGCGCTACACGGTGACCTCCCGGGGAATCCAGGCTGGCCGGATGCCGTTCCGGCGCTGGACGGAGTTCGGCGGCGTGGCGCGGCGGCGTGGCGGCGTGCGCTTGCAGGGCGTTGCTGGAGCCCGGCCTCAGGTTGTTTGGCTTTCCGGTGGACGTGACGACGACGAATTCGTCCTCCTCCTGCGGCAGTTGGTGCGTGGGTCGTACAAGGGGCATTTGGGCCCAGAGGCGACGGCGACGGCTGGCGAGGCGATGCCGGTTCCAACGGCCAGTGGACCGATCGGGATGGCCGGGGCCGGCAACTGACCCACTGACAATTGACAATTGCGCGCCGCGCTCGAATAGTAGCGTGGCGCCTATGGCCGCGCCGGGGAGTTCGTTGCCCCCGGCGCGTGGAGTGTTGTGGAGGGGCATGTGAAAACTCCGTTTTCCCGGCCGGGGCGGTTTTGGCGCGGCAATCTGCATACGCACTCGACGCTCTCTGACGGCCATCGCTCCCCGGAGGACGTCTGCCGCTTTTACGAGACCGCAGGGTACGACTTTCTGGCGCTGACTGAGCATTTTCTGGAACAGTACGACTGGCCGATCGTGGATACCCGGCCGTTTCGCACCGAACGCTTCACGACCATCATTGGCGCCGAGCTGCATCCGATGCTGGATCGCATGGAGCTGGGCCGGGAGTGGCATATCCTGGCCGTTGGCCTGCCGTTCGACTTCGCGCCGTCGCCTCCGGATGAGACGGGCCCTGCCCTCGCCCAACGCGCGCTCGATGCCGGCGCCTACGTCGCGGCGGCCCATCCGCAGTGGTATCTGATGACCGATCGTGATGTCGCCGCCATGGGTCCCATCCACGCCGTGGAGATCTTCAACGCCGGCTGCCACGACGACAACGACACCGCTGACAGCACCTATATGCTCGATCTGGTTCTGGAGCGAGGGCAGCGGCTGACGGCCTGCGCCACCGACGATGCCCACTTCGTGCCCAATTCCCACGACCGCGCCGCCGGCTGGGTGATGGTGAAGAGCGAAGCGCTCGATCCCGATGCGCTGCTGTCCGCGCTGAAGTCCGGCGACTACTACTCCAGCACGGGGCCGGTAATTCACGACCTGGCGATCGAGCCGGGCACGCGCCTCACGGTGCGCTGCTCCCCTGCCGAGCGCGTCTTCCTCCTCGGCGCGGCCGCCAAATACAAGGCCGTCGGCGAGCAGGGCGTCACCGAGGCCGAGTTCGACCTGAGCGACTGGACGAGCCCCTTCGCGCGGATCATGGTGCGCGATGCCGCGGGGAAGAAGGCGTGGACCAACCCGATCTGGTTCGACGAGGCGAATGTCCCTTGAACGATCATGTCCACCACCTCATATTTGACGCGGATGACACCCTGTGGGAGAACAACATCTACTTCGAGCGGGCGATCGAGGAGTTTCTCGATTTTCTGGCCCACTCCACCATGTCCCGGGAGCAGGTGCGCGACGTGCTCGACGAGATCGAGCTGGCCAACTTCCGCGTTCATGGCTATGGGTCGGCCGCCTTCAGCCGCAACCTGAGCCAGTGCTACCAGCATCTTGCCGAGCGGGACATCGACGCCGCTGATCTGCAATCGGTCATGGCCTTTGGCGAGCGGATTCTCGCGCAGCCGATGGAGCTGATTGATGGGGTGGAAGAGACCCTGGCGCTCCTCGCCGAGCGCCACGATCTTACCCTGATGACCAAAGGCCAGGCCGAAGAACAGCAATTGAAGATCGACCGCTCCGGGCTGAACAGCTACTTCCGCCATGCCGAAGTCGTGCCGGAAAAGGACGCCCCCGCCTACCAAACGCTCGTGGCGCGCCTCGATCTCGATCCGGCGCGGACCTGGATGATCGGCAACTCACCGAAGTCCGATATCAATCCCGCGCTGGCCGTCGGGCTGAACGCGGTGTTCATTCCGCATCATGCCACCTGGAGACTCGAGCACCAGGAGGTCAACGAAGACGCCGGTCCAGGCCGCCTGCTGGTGTTGGAGCGCTTCAGCGAGCTACGGCGCCACTTCCTGGCGGAATAGGCATGGAGATGCGACCTAAAGCGTCTTTGATCCGGGGCTTGCGTCAGGGATTGGCGAGCTCTACCAGATGCGCCATCGTTTGGTCGCGATCCCGCGCCAGCTTCCCCGGATTGAGCATGCCGGCCGGGTCAAAGGCCTGCTTCAGGCGCTCCCAGAGGGGCCAGGCGCTGCCGAGCGCGTCCGCCAGCCAGGGCCCGCGGGCCAGGCCGATGCCGTTCTGGTGGGCAATAGCGCCGCCACAGCGAATCGTCGCCGCCATGGCCGCGTCCCAGGCGAGCAGATAGCGGCGAACGGCCTCCTCGTTGTCATCAGCCACGATGGATATGGTGAACAAGATGGAGCTGCCTTGATCGTACACGTGTGAGAAGTGGGCCGCCACGCTGGTGCATTCTTCCAGCAACGCCTCTCGTACCTGATGGTACGTCTCTTCCAGGCGATCCCACGGGGCTTGTATGTCGATTTGATCGCTCATGATCCCGGGGGTCCGCAGCGCCGCAAAGCTGGGCGAAATGCTAAATCGCTGTGCGTCCCACCGTTCGGCCGGCCGGCGACCGAGATCGGTTCCCCCACGCGCCTTGCAGACGGCCACCGTCAGCTCCTCTTCAAGCTCTGCCAGCCGTTCTGGTCCATCGAAGCCGAGAAGGAGATAGCACCCAGGACGGTAGTGATCCAGCAGTTCGCGGTGGAGTTTGCTCGATTCCTTGTCATAAAGCCGCACGAGCGCTGGGCGCAAGCCTTCCTGCGTAAAGGTGCGGACCGCCGCCAGGCCATCGCGCAGATGGGTGAAGGAAAGGGCGCGCAACAATCGCCGCGCCGGGAGACGGTTCACTTTCAGGGTGACAGCGGTGACAACGCCGAGCGTGCCCTCGGCGCCGACAAAGAGTTGGCTCAGATTCGGCCCGACCGCCCATCGGGGCATGGCTGGTGTCTGGGCCAGCGTGCCATCAGCGAGCGCGACCTCCAGTCCGGCCAGTCGTTGCTCGATGCCACCATAGAGCCCGGAGTAGGGACTGGTCGCGTGCGTGGACACCCAGCCTCCGAGCGAGGAGAGACCGAGTGACCGGGGGTAGAAGCCCAGCGTCAAGCCCTGCTTCCGCAACTGATCCTCGAGATGGCTTCCGGTTAGGCCCGCCTCAGCGGTGACCAGCAAGTTTTCGTGATCGATGCCCCGCACGGCGCGCAGGCGCACCAGATCGAGCAGCACGCCGCCCAGAACTGGGATGGCGCTGCCCACCAGCCCGCTGCCGCCACCGTATGCCGTCACTGGTGTGCGTGTTTCCGCGCACATGCGGAGAATTGCGGCCACCTCGCCGGCAGTCCCGGGACACACGAGCAAATCCGGCAATGTGCCAGGTTGGAACGGAGAGACGTTTTTCAGAGCCAGCGGCCACCAGTCGCGTCCGTCGTCCGATGCGTCGGCGATCCGGACCTGAGCCGGTCCGACGATCGCCGCGAAACGGGCAGCAAGCTCGCTTGACGCTTGTGTTGCCTCAATCACGTTCTTGCTCCCTGGGGCTCCTCTGAGCATGTTGCCTGGATTCATAGCGACCCTCCGCCGGCATCGGCGTTGCGCTGCGCTGAAGGGTTGGAGACCGCGAGCGTTCAGGCGGGCAAGATCCTGATCCCTCTCTTGCCGGCGAACGATCGCGGGTGTGACGTGCCTTCGATCCCCATTGTGGCGGCCCGCTCGTTTTTGCCATCCAACAATAACCAGTTCGTTGGATATTGCGAGTCTATGGACACGCTTCCCAGGTGTCAACACGCTCGTGGCGCCGCACTGCTTGCGATGTGTGCAAGAATGGAACGGAGGGCGATGGGGTAGCGATAGACTGACGGCATGCCAAACAGCCTGGACGTGCGGAGTCGAGCGGGGCAAGTCACCGAGGCGCTTGCTCGCGATCTCCTGGTGCGCAAGCCGGGTGACCGGTTGCCAACGATTGCGGACTATGCACGACGCTTCGGCGCCGGCAACGGCAGCGTGGACAAGGCGCTGCGCGCCCTGCAGGAGCATGGCGCCGTCCTGGTCGAGGCGCGCGGGCACCTCGGGTCGTTCATCGTCCAGAGCAAACCGGGATTGCTCTGGACAGCGAGTGGTGGTGGGCCGATCGTCGGCGCTCTCCCCCGGCCTAACTCGATCCCTTTCGAGGGTCTGGTGGCTGGTCTGGTGGCCACCTTCTCGCGGGCCGGTGTTCCGTTTACCCCAATGTTCGTTTCCGGTGGCCGCCAGCGGATCGCGGCGCTGGCCCCCGGCCGCGTGCACTTCATTGTCCTCTCCGAGGTTGCGGCGGCGCGGGTGGGCATGGACCACCAGGTGGAGCGTGTGTGTACCCTCTTCCCGGAAAGCTTCTATCCGTCCGAATCGATTGTCGTTCTCTCCGGCGCCGAACTTGCCGATCTGGAAATGGCCGATCGGATCGCCATCGATCGCGGCTCCTACGATCATGAGATGCTGACACTCACCCAGTTCGGTGAGCGCGAGTTCGTCGATGTCCCCTACGATCTGATCCCCGATCGCCTGGCGGATGGCAGCATCGACGCCGCGGTGTGGCACCGGGCTTCTCGCGGCACCATGACCAACGCGGCTCGCTGGCGCTTGCATGAAGTTGCCACGGCCGCAACGCAGGCGATGCTGCGCGCCATGACGTGCGCGGCCCTGCTGATTCGCCGGGAGGACGCGGCTACGCGCGCGATCCTTGAAGCGACCATCGACCCGCATTTGATCGAGGCGTCTCAAGCCGAGGTGCGTCAGGGACGATACGCCCCGCATTGGTAGCCCGGCAAACCCTGGATTCGATCATGCGACTGTCGTTGCCGAGGAGTGCCAGGCACTCCTCTCGTTGCTTTTTGCTATACAACACGCGGTGATATGCCGTCGGATGCCAGGGAAGGAAGAGCTATGCCTGTCGAGGAGATTCGTACGCTAACCGAGGGAATGATGGCCGACATCAGCGAGGACCTCGCGGCTCTCGTGCGCATTCCTTCCTGTGGGTTCCCCGGGTTTCCCGCGGAGCCGGTTCTGGCAGCGGCCGAAGCGGTGGTCGATCTCCTGGAGCGCTATGGCGTCTCCGCGCGCTTGCTCGACGTCCCCAATGGCTACCCTGCCGTGTACGCCGAGATCCCGCCCCCACCTGGCGCGCCGACGGTGCTGCTCTATGCCCATTACGACATTCAGCCCGCGCCGCCCGAACAGGGGTGGGATTTCGAACCGTTCGAGCCCTTCATTCGCGATGGCCGGATGTATGGGCGGGGCGTGGCGGACGACAAGTCCGGCGTGATGATCATTGCCAGCGCGCTCCGCCTCTTCGGCGGCAACCCCCCGGTGGGGGTGCGCGTGCTCATCGAAGGCGAGGAGGAGTTCGGCGGCAACCTCGAGTCGCTCATCGCGGCCAATCCCAATCTGGCGCAGGTCGATGCCTTTGTGATCAACGATGGCGGCAACATGAAGGCCGGTGAGCCGGAGATGACCGCCGCGTTGCGCGGCATCGCCGCCTGCGATGTCACCGTGCGCACCCTGAAGGGGATGGCGCATTCCGGCGCGTATGGCGGCGCGGCCCCCGATGCGCTGATGGCCCTGATCCGCATGTTGGACAGCCTGCTCGACGAACATGGCGACGTGGCCATCGCGGGGTTGACGCGCTTCGAATGGGAGGGGGGCGGCATTCCCGAGGACGACTACCGCGCGGCGGCCGGCGTGCTGCCGGGGGTCGGTCTGATGGGCACCGGCACCCTCGCCACGCGCCTCTGGGCGCGCCCCTCGGTCACGGCGATCGGCCTTGATGCGACCCCGACCGCCGGGGCCTCGAACAGTCTCATCCCGGAAGCGAAAGCGCGTCTTTCCCTCCGCATCGCGCCGGGCTCCGATGCGAAGGAGTCGCTGCGGCTGCTGATGGCCCACCTGCACGCCAACGCGCCCTGGGGCGTCGAGGTGGTGACCGCGCCGGCGCAGACCGGCGACGCGTTTCTGACCCAGACGGGCGGTCCCATTTTCACCACAGCGCAAACGGCGCTGACGGCGGCCTTTGGCCACGAGGCCAAAGTGACCGGGTCGGGCGGCACCATCCCGCTGCTCACCACCCTGCGAGGCGCCGCCCCCGCCGCCGAGTTCGTGGTCTGGGGCCCAGGCGACGGCGACTCGCAGGTCCATGCCGCCAACGAAAGTCTCGACCTGGGCGAGCTGCAACGGATGATCGTGGCTGAGGCGCTCTTGCTGGAGATGCTGGGCGAGCAGGTGTCGTAGGGTGCTCTCTGACCCCCTGCCCGCCACCCAGAGGGCGCCTGACCCTGGGCGGAGGGAGAGGGGGAGGTATGGCGAACTGGCTGCTCCCGTGGTGGCGAACCCTCACCCCAACCCCTCTCTTCCCCTAGCCCTGTCGGGCCGGGAGAGGGGCTTATTGTCGCGTGCAGGGTGGCATTTCGGGCGAAACTCCCCCTGTATGCGTGGGCAGGGAGAAGGGGGAAGACGCTGTCATCTCGCCGTTGCGGGAGAGCATCAACCGGGATCCTGAACTAGACCTCAAGCACGAACGTGAAGAACCCCAACACACCGGTGGCGGCATCCTGCAAGTCGATGACCAGGGCCGGGTTGAAGATACTGTCCCGGGCGTTGTCCGGCTCATCCGGAAAATAGAGCTGCGTGGTCAGCACCGGCTGCTCCGCGGCCTGGGCCATGACATGGATGTGCCGCGTGCGGCCAGGGTAGAGGCCAGGCACGATCGTCTCCAGCTCGAACCGCCCGTCCTGGTCGGCAAACTGGTGGCCCCGCAGCCGGTATCCAATGTTGTCATAGACGCCAGCATCGTCCGCCTGCCAGAAGTCGAGCAGGGCCCCCGGCACCGGCTGGCACGTCGTGTCATAGACATAGCCCGTGACCACTAACCGCGTACCCGGCAGACCCGGTTCCAGCAGCGAGCGACGCTCCGGTGTTTCGGGCGTGTAGAACGGGCCAGCAGTCTGCGCCAGGGTGGCCTCCAGATCGTCGTCGGCGCACGAGGGCGTCGGCGCCAGCATGGGAGTTGCCGTGGCGTCCGCCGCCTGGGCGAGGGTTAGCCCTGCCGAGCGGCCATGCACGATCGCCGCTACTAACGGGGCGGGGAGCGTCAGCGCGAGTTTCTGCAGGGTGCGGCGCGTGAGCCTGATCTGCTTGGGGTCTTTCATCGGTGTGATCCTTGCACGACGTCCGGGCGTTTTTCCCTTGAGTATGCGTCCTTATCTTACGGCCGACCGAAACGTGCCACGATGCGACGGCGGTGGTGCATTTCCCATCCCGCCGGCCATTCTGCCACGGGGCACATCAGTCGACACCGTCGTCCTCAGCCCCATTTGATGGGGCTTTCGTCGAACCAGCGGGACGGCTTTCAGCCTCCCGCGGCAAGCCAGCTGCGTTCCCACTTGGACATCCTATCGCGGCACAAAGGAGCTCGCGTCGAGGGTGCTTCCACCCGCGTGACGCGACCCATGAGCGGCATCCCGCGGCAGTCGCCTGGCATCGGTATGGCGTGCGCCCGCTACGCCGCCGGGGTCGCTTCTGGCGCCGACCAGATGCGGACGAGGCCTTCGATGTTCAGCGGCAGCCACTCCTCGAACATGCCCCACGATCCATAGGCTGGCTCCAGATCGGTGCGCACGGCAGCGAGCATCTCCGGGGAGTTGTCGGCCAGCCCGGCATCCTGGGCCTTGCGCACCGAGGCCATCAGATCTTCGAGGTACCCGCGCACCTGCGACACGTTCTCTTTCGTGCCAGGCAAGGGGGGGTGCCCAGGGATGAGGGTATCGAAGTCGAGGTTGTCATCGATCCACTGCAACGAGGCGACCCATTCTTCGGGATAGGCTTCGGGGAGAGTCTGATAGGGGAGGGCATTGACCGGGATGAAGTCGACCGCGAAGAGCAGCCTGCGCTCGGGATAGAGCAGTACGATGCTGCTATCCGAATGGTTGCGTCCCGCATAGTAGAGTTCGATCGTCTTGCCGCCCAGCTCGATCGACAGCTCGTCCGAGAAGGCAATCTCCGGCACTGGCGTGCGCGGATCGTTCAGCGCCGCGAGCTTCGCGACCGCGTTCTGATGCGAAACGAAGGTGGCGGTTTCGGCGAAAACGTCGCCGCCGATGGCGTGGTCGGCATGGTCATGGCTGTAGACCAGGTAGCGCACCGGCTGGTCGGTGATGGAGGCGATGGCCGCCTTGTAGGCCTCGGCACGCTCCGGTCCAGACTGGCTGCTGGGATCGGTGGCGATCACCCCCTCGTCGGTGACGATGAAGAGCGAGATGTAGCCGCTGTTGACGAAGGCGTAGGTGTCCTCGGCGAACTGCTGGACATCGGCCGAGGCTGCGGCAGGGGTGGCGTCCTGAGCCAGCGCCAGGGATGACCCGGGGGTACCGAAGGCCAACGGCGCCGGCAGGGCGAGGGCCAGCTTGTGCAGGGTGCGGCGGCTGAGGCGGGTCTGTGCGATCGATTTCACTGGGACCTCCTTATGACGCCCGTGTCGTTTCCGCGAATTCAGAACGCGTCATCCGGTGCATGCCACTCGACGACTGTCCGATCTGGCCCAGAATGGACGAGAGAGACGAGCCTCTTCGCGCCACCATGGGAATCCGCGCCTCGTGTGGTAACACAGCGTGGAAGGAAAGGGTCGAGCGGACGTTACCAAACGGTGGGCATGTCGGGAGCGGCGCGGGGCGCGATCTGCACCGTCGCTACGCCGCGCCGGTCTCGTCCTCGAGCCAGATCTCGGCAACGGTCGGAATGGCGGCCGCGACCGGCAGGGCGAGCAGCACCCCGACGATGCCCAGCAGCTTACCGCCGATGAGGATCGCGATCAGGGTGACCAGGGGGCGCAGTTTCAAGGTCTGGCTGAAGATGCGGGGCGACGTCACGTAGTTCTCGATCTGCTGATAGATGATGTAGGCGACGAGGACAATCAGCGCGGTCTCGAGCGACTGGGTCAGCGCGAGGAGCACCGCGGGAACCGTCGCCAGGATCACCCCAACCTGAGGGATCGCATCACCGATCGCCGCGATCAGGGCCAGGACCACTGCCGAGGGCACGTCCAGGATGGTCATCAGAACCAACACGAAGAGGGCGAACAGCGTCGAGTTGATCGCCTGGCCGGTGACGTAGCCGTTCACGACTCTCGCCACCGCGGGGAAGGTCCGTTGCAGCTTGCGGGCTCGCTGCCGCGGCATCCATTGGTAAATCCCCTCCAGCGACTGGCCCTGGTCGGCCAGGATGTAGACGGCGATGATCAGCACGATGACCGCGTTCGCGATGCCGGCGATGACATCGATCCCCTGGGAAAGGACGCCCCGTACGTCGAGGTTGCTGGCGCCCAGGTCGAACTGCTGGGCCTGGGACCAGGCCACCGCCTGCTCGTAGAAATCGGGCCAGCGTTGCGCCGTCCATGCCAGAGCGGACTCGACGTGGCCCGGGAGCTGATCCAGGAAAGCCCGCGATTCGGTCACGAGCCCCGGCGTCGCGAACCAGAGCACCAGCGCGATCAGACCAACCGCGGTCCCCAGGACGCCGGCGATGGCGATGCCGCGCGGCAATCCGCGATCGTTCAGCCATGCCACGGGCCGGGCCAGCACCATGGCGACGAACAACCCGAGAAAGACGAGAAACAGGATTTGCCAGATTTGACCGAGGAGCAGGATGAGGGCGATCGTCACAATCACCTTCAGAATCGTGACGACGGGAATCTCGATCTGGGTCCGCGTCATGGGAAGAGTGGAGGCAACGCTACGGTCGTCCCCAGTCTGGGAGAGAACCGGCGTGCCAACGTGCTCAGGATCGGCCTTGTGCTCGCGTTGATCCATCGTGTTCAGAGCGCTTCAGCGGCGAAGGCCACCAGGCCAGGCCGCCACGCTCCCTTCTCCCTCCCGCCGATCCGGCCGCGCGCATCATCGCACGGCCCGGCCCTATGGCACGAACGCTTCCAACCGATCGATGTAGCCGCTCATGATGGCGAAGGCGCGCTCGATCGGCTCGGGCGAGGACATGTCGATGCCCGCCTCGCGCAGGGCCACGATGGGATCGACCGAGCCGCCCGCGCGCAGAAAGGTCAGGTACCGCTCGCGGGCCGGCTCGCCCTCGGTGAGGACCGCGTCGGACAGCGCCGCAGCCGCCGCGATGCCGACGCCATATTGAAAGACGTAGAAGTTCATGAAGAGATGGGGGAAGCGCGCCCAGGTGATCCCGATGCGGGCCGGGTCGATGACCACTTCGCGCCCGTACCCCTCGCGGTAAAAGCCGAGGAGCGTCTGGCTCATCCAGTCGGCGGAGAGCGCCTGACCCGCCTCGACCCGCTCGTGGGCGGCCAGCTCGAAGCGGGCCAGGATCGGCATGGTGAAGAAATAGCGCTGGAAATTCGCCATCCGCTCTTCGATGACCGCGATAGTCCAGTCGCGATCGGTCCGCTCGGCCAGCATGTGCGCGCCCATCAGCGCCTGGTTGAAGTTGGAGGCCGTCTCCGCCGCCGACATGCCGTAGTTCGCGTAGGTCACCGGCTGATGCCGCCAGGTGAGCAGCGAATGCATGGAGTGGCCGATTTCGTGGGTCAGAGTGGAGACGCTGGTGAGGTTGTCCTGATAGGTCATGGAGATGAAGGGCTCGGTGCCGTAGACGCCGCCCGAAAAGGCGCCTCCCCCTTTGCCGATGTTGGCGGCGCGATCGACCCAACGCTCGGCCATCCCCCGCCGCACCTCCGCGACATACTCGGCGCCGAGCGGCGCGAGCGAGGCGAGGATGGTTTCGACGCCGCGCTCCCAGGGGAAGTCGATCTGGTCCGCCAGCGGGGCGTCGAGGTCGTAGCCATGCTGCTCGCCCTCCGGCAGCCCGAGCAGGCGGCGGCGCACCCTGAAGTAGCGATGCCAGATCGGGAAGTTGCGCCAGACGGTGTCGAGCAGGTTGTGGAAGACGGCGGGCGAGATGTCGTCGTAGGAGAGCGCCGATTCGAGCGAGGAGCTGTAGCCCCGGGCGCGCGCGTAGAAGACATCCTTCTTCACGGCTCCGGACAGGGTGGCGGCGAAGGTGTTGCGAAAGGCGAGGTAGGCATCGGCGGACGTTTCCCACGCCTCCTGCCGCACGCGACGGTCGCGGGAGTCAAGGTAGCGCTGCAGATTTCCCTGCGCCAGCCGTACCTGTTCGCCCGCTTCGTTGGTAATCTGTCCCAGGGGCAGCTCGCCATCCTCCAGCACGCTCTGCGTGATCTCGGAGGCGGTCATCGCTTCGGCAGCCCGCGCGAGGATCTCTTCGACCTCGGCCGAGCGAATGTGTTCGCGGCGGCGCGTGATGCGATGCAGCAACTGCCGATACTGCTCAAGGCCCGGCTCGCGCTCCAGCCACTCCGCGACCGTCTCGTCGGAGAGCGCGGCGATCTCCGGATCGAGGAAGGAGGCGGCGGCCTCCACGTTCGCGGCCAATCCCCCCGCCCGATCGGCAATCTCCCCCGCGTGGGTGTTGGTCGCATCTTCCGAGCGCCGCAGCGCGGCGTAGCTATAGACCTTGAAGACTTCTTCGGTCAGGTCGTCGGCCAGACGCAGCGCGGCGAGGAGCGTCCCCGGACCTTCGGCCACGCGGCCACGAAACGCCTCCATCTCGCTCAGTTGCTCGCCTACCGCGGTGAAGGCATATTCCCAACCCTCGTCGGTCGGGAAGATGCTCTCCAGTGCCCATGTTTCTTCTACGGACACTTCGGAGCGGGGAGGGACGGCGGTCAGCGTAGCGCTCATGAATCGTGTGGCTCCTGCAAGCCGCGCGAACTCTTTGCCGCGCGGGCCGAACAGGAGGGAGGATCGCACGTCCGGCGGCGCCGCGTCGAGACGGGTCCGAGGGTGATAGGGTCATAGGGTAATGGGGTGATAGGGAGGACGGAGACGAAAAGCGTTCGTTCTACCCATCACCCTATGACCCTATCACCCTCGGACCCTATCACCTGACCCTACGACCCTATCACCCCTCGTCGATCCAGACATAGCTCATGTCCGTTCCCCAGGTGGTGGGTTGGTAGTTCTGGATGCGGTCGCTGTAGCCGACGTTGTCATTGCTGAAGTGCAGCACCGCCACGGGGAGGTCTTCGTTGATCAGGTTGGTGGCCTCGATCATCAGCTCGCGGCGGGCGTCGTCATCGAGGGTCCGTTTGGCTTGCGCGTTGAGCTCGTCGACGGCCTCGTTGCAGTATTTGACGACGTTGAAGCCGCCCTCGTACTGCGCGCAGCCAAACATGGCGTCCTGGATGAAGGAGGCGTCCCAACTGAACGCGAGCAGGGCGACGTCGAAGGCGTGGTCGCCGGTGATGGTGTCGATCAGCGCGGCGAACTCCACCGCCCGCGGCGTGGCATCGACGCCGATGGCCCGCCAGGCATCCTGCATGTAGGCCAGCTCCTGATCGTAGGTCGGCGAGCCGGAGGGGTAGATGATCTCGAAGGCGAGGGGTTGCCCCTCCTGATCGACGATGCCGTCGCCGTCGCTATCGCTCCAGCCGGCCTCCGCCAGCAGCGCCGCTGCTCGCTCCGAGTCGAAGGTGTAGGTCGTCGTCATCCGGTCCGGGGCATAGGCATAGGAGAGGGTCGGCTGGGTCCCATGCGCCACCTCCGCGTTGCCGAGCAGGATGTCGCTGGCCATCGCCTCGCGGTCGAGGGCAAAGAGGAGCGCCTGCCGCACCCGCGCATCCTGGAAGGAGGAAGACTTCTCCGGATCGAGATTCGTCAGGTAGAAGGTGAAGTCGGCGGTGGGAAACGTCGCCACCCGCAGGCCCTCGGTCGTGGCCACCGTTTCGATGTCCGCCGGTTCAAGGGGAGCAGCATCGATCTGACCGGCGAGGAGGGCGTTGACGATGGCGCTCTGGTCCGGCCAGATGGTGAGCGTGTACGCATCAAGATAGGGGACGTGGCCGAAGTAGCCATCGTTGCGATCGAGGGTGAGGCTCTCGCCCTGCCGCCATTCGCGAAACCGGAACGGCCCGGAGCCGACGACGCGCGCCGGGTCCTGACCAGTCGCGCCGCCGTCGGTGCGCCAATCGGCGACCGGAACGCTCTCCCAGATATGGCGGGGGATGATCCAGGTCGTCAGTTCGTACAGGAAGGTGAAGAGCGGTTCCCTGGCGACCACCTCGAAGGTGTCCTCGTCGATGACGCGCCACGACTCGACCGCATCCAGAAAGCTCTGGGTGTAGGAAGAACCAACGTCGAGGTTCGCCAGGGCGTCGAAAGAGAACTGCACGTCGGCGGCGGTGATGTCCGTGCCATCGTGCCAGGTGGCACTCTGGTTGAGGTGGAAGGTGTAGGTGCGGCCGTCGGCTCCAATGTCCCAGGAGTCGGCCAGGCCGGTGGGCGCGGGTTGACCGGTGCGCATGTCGCTGCCCACGAGCGGCTCGTAGAGCATGCCGACCACGCCCACGGAATACTCGTCATCGGCCAGCAGGGGATGAATGGTCTGCACATCGCCGGTGTTGGCGTCGATGAAGATCCCCCCGGCCGCAGCGGCCTCGGTGAATTGCATGGCATCGAGGTAGTCAGCCGTGAATTCGTCGCGGGTGAGCGAGCTCGTTGCCTCCCCAGCAGCGCCCGGGGTTGCTTCTTGCGCGAGGGCCGTCCAGGGTAGGAAGAGGATAAAGAGGCTGATGAGTGCGATCGCGCGCCAGGCATGGTGGCGAATTTGGTGTCTCTCCATCTTCTGCTCCTCGTGGTGTGCTCCGTGGTGGTTTACGCAACGGGATCATACTAGTAGCAGCGTTCGCATGTTCGTGTGCAGCATGGAGTGGGCGCTTTCCCTTGCCGCCCCTTCCGTCGAGCGAGTGGTTGATTGCCGTGGTGGGGAACGGCGCGATGCCGCCACCCAACGATTGATTCGATTCCGATAGAGTGAGGGCCGGGCAGCCTTGGGACGCCGACGAGCCCACGAAAGAGGTCGCCGTCACGAGCGCGTTGTTGCCATGGGAGATGATCGATGCGGATTCCACCGTCGTCGCACTTCACGCCGATTGATTTGAGCGCGGCCTTCAACGCCGATCGCGCCCGCCTGGATGGTGGATTACAGGCGGCGAGCGACGGCGGGCTGGACTGGAGCGCGCGGGAGGCGTTCGGCGAGCAGCGTTTTCGCGGCATCCCCTTCGCCCTGGGGGAGGCTGATCGGCCGAACGTGATTGTGCTGGAAGGTGGGGCCGACGCCGGGGAAGTCCGTGTCGAGATCGCGCCGCTGGCGGCGACCTACCTCGTCTTCCTGCATGCGGTCGAGGACATCCCGCGCGAGCTGCCGGACACGTTCGGGGAGATCGGCCCGGCGCCGGGTGCGGGCGACAACAAGGGGAACGCGCTGGGGCGGCATGTGTCCGATTATGTGCTGCTCTACGGGGACGGCAGCAGCGCGGAAACGCCCGTTCTGCGGCGCTTCGCGATTCAGCAGCGGCACATCACCTGGGGCGCCAGCCCCTTCGCGGCGGTCCCAGCGAAGGGGCCTTTCGTCTTCAACAGCGCGACCGAGGATTTTCTGCTCAACCAGGTCGCGGCGCAGCCATACGGCCGGGGCGAGACGCGGCACGATTCCGGCCGCGCGGTCGAGACCGAGAATCTGTGGCTCTACGCGCTGCCAAACCCCGAGCCGGGGAAGATGATCGTCGCCTTCGTGCTTCGCCCGCGGGAAGAGCGTTCGGTCATCTACGGCATCTCGGCCACGACCCTGAAGGATCATCCGCTGCGGCCGGGAGTACGCCGGAAGCTGCGCCTCACCCTGCCCGAGGGGGTGGCGTTGAATGCCATCGGGGAGATCGAGAGTGAGAGCCGCGCGCCACGCATCGCCATCGACCTGGGAACGGTCATCTCGGCGCGGGCCGCGCTCGACTACGACGCGGCGCGCTGGAACGGCGAGCTACCCGAGGCGCAGCCGGAGCAATCGGCGGCGGCGGTGATCGTCGAATACGCGGCACACCCGGCCGGCCGTCTCTCCGTGGCGACCGGGACCGATACAGTCGTCTCCGCTGATCTGCCGAGTGATGGTGAGAAGGCCACCGAGACAACTCCGCTTCTCATCGAACCGGTGGGCGCGGCGGAGCGGCCAGTGACCCTGCGCGTCATCGACCGGGCGACGCGGCAGCCGGTGGCCGCGCGGCTGCATCTGCATGGCGAGGCGGGAGAATATCTGCCGCCGCGCGGCCACCATCGCCAGGTCAACCGGCACTGGTTCGAGGACAATTACGCCGAATTCGTGAACGGTCATAACCAGTACAGCTACATCGACGGCGAATGCGTAGTCGATCTGCCGCTCGGCCGCGTCCATGTCGAGATCAGCCGCGGCTACGAGATCGCGCCGGTGCGGACGAGCTTCGAGGTCAACGCCGATACGACGGAGGTGATCTTCGAGCTGGAGCGGACCCTTTCCTGGCGGGAGCGGGGCTGGATCACCGCCGATACGCACGTCCACTTCCTCAGCCCGCACGTTGCGCTGCTGGAGGGGCAGGCCGAGGGAGTCAACGTCGTCAACCTGCTGGCCGCGCAGTGGGGGGAGATGTTCAGCAACGTCGGCGATTTCGATGGGCGGACGACGCTCGGCGCCCGCGACTTCGGCGGCGACGGCGAGTTCCTGGTGCGGGTCGGCACGGAGAACCGGATGCAGGTGCTGGGCCACATCTCCCTGCTCGGCTACTCCGGCGCGATGATCCACCCCCTCTCCACCGGCGGCCCGGCCGAATCGGCCATCGGCGACCCACTCGACGTGACGATGGCGGAGTGGGCCGCCCGTTGCCGCCAGCAGGGTGGGCTGGTGGTGATGCCGCACGCCCCGAATCCGCAACTGGAGCGGGCGGCGGACATCGTGCTGGGGCTGGTGGACGGCATCGAGATGATGACGTTCAATCCCTACGACGCCCAGGTGAACCCCTACGGCCTGGCCGACTGGTATCGCTACCAGAACATCGGGCAGCAGCTTCCCCTGGTGGCCGGCTCCGACAAGATGACAGCCGCCTCCTTGCTGGGAGGCATCCGCACCTACGCCTACCTCGGCGAGCGTCCCTTCACGTATGAAACGTGGATGGAGGCGGTGCGCTCCGGCAACACCTTCGTCACCGTCGGCCCGCTGATCGAGTTCTCGGTGCAGGGGCAGCCAGCGGGGAGCCTGGTCGATCTGCCGGCCGGCGGGGGGACGGTCGACGTCGCATGGCGGGTCGAGTCGGTCAACGTGCCGATCGCCCAGATCGAGGTCGTGGTCGGGGGTGTTGTCGCCGAGCAGGTGAACGTGGGGGGAGGACTCAGCGCTTCGAGCAGCGCCTCAATCGCGATCACCGGCTCGACCTGGCTGGCGTTGCGGGTGCGCGGCAGCTACCGTGGCCGCCCTGGCGACATCGCTGCCCACACCAGCGCCGTGCAGGTGCTCGTCGGCGAGCAGCCGATCTTCGTCGAAACCGAAGCCATGGCCGTGCTGGCGCAGATCGAAGGCGCCCTCGCCTACGTCGATACCCTGGCCCCGCGCCCGGACGAGGTTCGCTTCAAGCAGCTGCGGGCAACCCTGGAAAGCGCCCACAACCGTCTGCACCAAAGGATGCATCAACAGGGGGTGTTTCACCGGCATACGGTGCAGTACGGTGACGACGTGGCATCCAAGGTGTGATGGTGCTCAAGACCCTCGTGGTGTGAAGCGCTCCGACAAGATGTACCCAAGACGAGGGCCTGGGTAGCGTCGTGCGATCTACGGCAGAGAACCTCGCCAGTTTCCCGGGCGCTGGTGTAGCAGTGCCAAGTATTGCGACGCATGCGCCCGTCGGGCAATTCGTTCCACTCCCTCCGGGCGGAGACCGAACCTCGTACGCCGATCGTACCTCGGCACTAGACGGCCGGCCGAAGCGATAACGAGCGATGCCCTGCCTGTTTCATGTCGCGTTGCGCTAAAGAGTCTCGATTCCGAGGTTCATGGCAGCCAAGGCGTGCTCACAACCGGGTTGGCGCCGTCTCCCGATCGTTCCCGTCGTTCGCCGTCGGGCCGTGGGATTTCGCCACCTTGCCAAAGTGGGCGACGCTCCTGCCAGTTATCATGAGACGCGTCAACCTCACCGCGGAACTGGCCAGTTCGTGATCGAGGAGGGAGATGGAAGGTAGACAAGGGTGGCGGATTGCGCGTCGCGTTGCCGCTATCGTGATAGCGATCGTCGCCGCCGGGAACTCGATGGTCCTCTTCTTGTCCTCTGCCGTAACGCCTCCGACCACGACGTCCTCTCTGTTACAGGCTGCCGCCCTCAGTAGTTTGGTGGCCGCCCTGCTTCTCGCCGTGGGGGCGATCGACGCGCGGTCACGCCGGGTATTCTCCTAGGCCGCGGTGGCGCAGGTCGTCGCGGCGGGCCTCGTCCTCGCGGTAGGGTTGTCTCCGTCGGTCGCCCGAGCGGCTTCGGCGGAATACAAGGCAGTGGCGCTCGCCTGCGCGTTGATGGCACTGGCCTCGCCCTGGTGGGGGCCGTGGTGACCCCGGGGCCGACATGGCCCGCGCCTGCTCCGCTCAAGAAACGCGTTGCCGCGTGAGCTTGCTGTCTCCATCGAATGACCGTCCGATTCGTCGAAAGGCAGGTGCTTCTTGACGATGAAGAGCGAGGTGCATGATCGGAGTCTGACAAACAATCTTCCTGACTGCCAATCGGCCGATCACGCGTCTCGCATGGTGAGATCTACCCCTTCACAAACACCTCTCGCGTCCTTCTCGCTCATCTCCGCCGCCAAGCCTCCAACAGGTCAGACCTGTTTGACGATCAGACCGGTTCCCGATACTATACGAGCCAGTCACGACAACCTGAGCGGCCGCTAAGGGGACAATCCCTGACCGAGACGCCACCTTCGCCGGGCGTCTAAGGAGAGATTCGATGGCAAGCGTGGATAGGGTCCGCCGTGGGGCGATCAACCGGCTGGTCGATGGGGTGCTGGCGGGGCGCGTCGATCGGCGCGAGCTCTTGCGGCGGTCGGCGGCGCTCGGCTTCGTCGTGCCGGGGGTGCTGCTGATCAGGGCCGCCCCGGCTGGCGCCCAGGAGGGAACCCCGGAAGCGTCGCCGCGGGCGGGACGTCCCGGCGGCACGCTGCGGGCGATCGTCGTCGATGATCCCAAGTCGCTCGATATCCAGATCACCCAGCTGGCGCAGTCGCGCAATGTGATGGCGAGCGTCTATGAAACGCTGACCTTCCTCGACCCGGCGGATTTCAAGACCAAGGGCCGGCTCGCCTCCTCCTGGGTGTTCACCGAGCCGACCAAGCTCGACATGACGCTCCAGGCAGGGGTCGTCTTTCACGGCGGGCAGCCGTTCACCGCCGACGACGTCAAATTCACCATCGAGTACGTCAAGTCGCCGCAGACCGGCTCGCCCAATTCGACCATCATCGAGGCGATCGAAAGCGTTGAGGTGCTCGATCCGCTGACCGTGCGGCTGAACCTCAAATCGCCGTGGCCGGCGATCCTCGACGATCTCTCCACGATCCAGATCTATTCGAAGGATGCGACGATCGCCACGATCTCGACCAGCCCGAACGGCACGGGCCCGTTCACCTGGGGGGAGTGGATTCCCGGCGACCATATCACGCTGAAGAAGAACCCGAACTACTGGCGGCCTGGCCTGCCCTACCTCGACGAGCTGGTCTTCCGCCCCATCAAGGAAAAGGCGACCAGCCTGGCGGTGATGGAGGCGGGCGACGCCGAGGTCTTCTTCACCCCGGAATTGAAGGACAAGGCCGCCATCGACGGCAACGCCACCCTCAAGTCCGCGCCGTCGCTCCTGAACGACGCCGGCTACATCCTCTACCTGAACAACAACCGGCTGCCGATGAGCGACCAGAACCTGCGCCTGGCGGCCTCCTATGCGCTCGACCGGCGGACCTTTTTCGAGGCGTTCCTGTCGGGCCAGGGGCAAAAGAACACGAGTCCCTGGGCCGCCCAGCACTGGCCCTACAATCCGATCAACGACACCGCCTTCGAATACGATCTCGACCGCACCCGCGAATACCTCGCCGCCGCCGGGTACGCGGACGGAAAATCGTCCGACGGCTCCCAGTTGACCATGAACATCGTCTTCCCCAAGGGCTACCCCGAGTGGCGGCAGGGATCAGAGATGTTCCAGGCGGCCATGGCCGAGGTTGGCGTCGATGTCGCGGTCGAGGAGCTGGAGCTGGCGACCTGGATCGACCGGATCGTCAACACCGACGAATACGACCTCTCCTGGGACTACCACTTCCAGCGCGCCGTCGATCCGGCCTGGACCCTCTCGCTGGCCTTCTTCTACCCGCCGGGGCCGCAGAACATCGGCCGCTACAAGGATGAGGAGCTCGGCAAGCTGATCCAGGAGGGTGGGCGCACGCTCGAACAGGAGGCCCGCGTTCCCATCTACCATCGCTTCCAGGAGCGCTGGAATGAGGTGCAACCGGGACTGATCGTCGGCGAGTTCGTCTATTACCACGCCCTGCGAGCCGACGTGGAAGGATTCGAAACCGATCCCCTGGGATTCCAGGATTTCAGCGAGGTCTGGCTGAACCAGTAGGTAGAGGGAGCGGGCCGCGACGCATCGGCGATTGCGGCGGAGGCGCCCGTGACGCGTTACGTGCTCAGCCGGCTCCTGCAGGGCGTCCCCGTGCTTTTCCTGATCAGCGCCATCGTCTTCGGGGTGGTGGCGCTGATCCCCGGCGATCCGGCGATGGTCGTGCTGGGGCAGGGGGCCACGCCGGAGAATCTGGCGGCGGTGCGCGAGCGGCTCGGCCTCGATCAGCCGTTGCCGGTGCGCTACGCGACGTGGCTCGGTCAGGTGCTCACTGGCGACCTCGGAACGTCGATCCTGAGCCGCCAACCGGTGGCGGAGCTGATCGGCCGCGCGCTGCCGATCACCCTCTATCTGTCGGGATTAGCCCTGCTGCTGGCCGTTGCCATTTCCATTCCCGCCGGCACCATCGCGGCCTTGAAGCGAAATACCTGGGCCGATCTGCTCTTTACCGCCTGGGCCTTTCTGGGCGTCTCCGTTCCCGGTTTCTGGCTGGCGATCATGCTGATCTACCTTTTTGGGGTGCGCCTGCAGTGGGTGCCGCTGGAGGGGTACGTGGCTCCCACGGCAGACCTCAGCGCGAGCCTGCGCACGATGGCGCTGCCCGCCTTCACGCTGGGCGTCTTCCTCTCCGGACCGCTGACCCGCTACCTGCGTTCCAGCGTGCTGGAAACCTCTGTGCAGGAGTTCGTGGTCGTTGCCCGCGCCAAGGGCCTGGCCGAGCGGCAGGTCATCGGGCGGCATGTGCTGCGCACCTCGCTCCTGCCCTTCATCACCATGCTCGGCCTGCAGGTGGGCTACCTGCTCGGCGGCGCGGTGGTGATCGAAAATGTCTTCGCGCTGCCGGGCATCGGCGATCTCGCCGTCAGCGCCATCGGCAACCGCGACTATCCGGTGATCCAGGGCGTCGTTCTCGTGGTGGCGGCCGGCGTCGTCGCGGCCAACGTGCTCGTCGACGTGCTCTACGCCGCGCTCGATCCGCGCATCCGCCTCGACCGGGGGAGCGGCTGATGGCGGCAGCGAGCAACTGGGAGCTGACGCGCTCCTTGAGACGGCAGGAGCGAGGGCTGCGCCACGGGTTCCTCCCGGAGCTGCTGGCCACGGCCGGCCGTTGGAAGACGTTCAGCGCCGGGGTGCTGATCGTCGGGCTCTTTGTCCTTGCCGCCGTGGCGGCGCCGGTTCTGGCGCCCTTCGACCCCGCCAAGCCAGACTATCAAGCGTTGCGGCAGCCGCCCAGCCAAACGCATCTGTTCGGCACCGATGACAAGGGGCGCGACATCTTCAGCCGCGTCGTCTTTGGCACGCGGGTCTCGTTCACCATCGCCCTGGTGGCCGTCGCCATCGCCACGGCGGCGGGCGTTCCAATTGGGCTCATTGTCGGGTATCTGGGCGGCTGGCCCGACGCCGTGGTTGGCCGCCTGATCGATGCCATGTTTGCCTTCCCGGTGATCTTGCTGGCGATTGCCATCCTGGCCGTCACGGGCGTGGGGCTGACCGGAGCGATCGTCGCCATCGGGCTGGTGGCCATCCCGGAGTTCGCCCGCATCGCCCGCGCGGCCATGGTCGGCGAGAAAGAGCACGATTATGTGCTGGCCGCCCGGGCCGGGGGCTGCTCGCCCGCCAGGATCGTCTTCCGCCAGATTCTCCCCAACACGCTGGGCGCGATCCTGGTGCTGATCTCGCTCGGGTTTGCCTTCGCCATCCTGAACGAGACGGCGCTCTCGTTTCTCGGGCTGGGCGCCCAGCCTCCCACCCCGTCCTGGGGCGCGGATCTGGCCGCCGGACGGCGCTATCTGCGCGAGGCGCCGTGGATGTCGCTCTTCCCGGGGCTGGCGATCTTCTTCCTGGTGCTCGGCCTCAATCTAGCCGGCGATGGCCTGCGCGATCTCGCCGATCCTCGTCGCCAGAGGCAGTAGCGCGGCGCTCCCTGGCGCTCATTTCACAAACACCTCTCGCGGCACGTGGGAAAAGACCTCCGGCGCGCCGTCTTCCGTCACCCGGAAGGTCTCACTGATCTCGAAGCCGCCGTCGTCGAGCCAGAGGCCGATGATCATGTGGAAGGTCATGTTTGGCGCCAGAACGGTCGTGTCGCCGGGTTGCAGGCTGGCGGTGCGCTCGTTCCAACTGGGGCCGGGATAGCCGATGCCGATCGAATAGCCGATGCGCGACGCTTTCTGGATGCCGTGGCGGGAGGCGACTTTCCTCCACTCGGCTTCCACCTCTTCGCAGGCAGCGCCGGCGCGGGCGCTTTCCAGGGCCACGTTGAGCCCTTCGACCACCACCGGGATCATGCGCGCCATCTCCGCCGGAGGCTGGTCGAGAACGACGGTACGGGCCAGCGCGGCCGTGTAGCGGTGACGGCAGGCGTTCAGCTCCAGGTTTGTCGCTTCGCCGGCGCGGTACGGCTCTTCCGTCCAGGTCAAGTGCGGCGCGGCGGTGCGCGGGCCGGAGGGCATCCAGGGCCCTTCCGGCATGTCGCCACCAAAGTCGGCCGTGCCGCCGACGGCGCTCTGGTAGACGGCCGCGGCCACGTCGCACCCGCGCACGCCCGGCTCGATCATGGCGATCGCGCGCCGCATGGCCTGCTCGACGATGAGCCCGGCCTCGCGCATGTACCCGATCTCGCGCGGCGACTTGACGATGCGCGCCCAGTTGACGAGCAGCGTGGCATCGACGAAGCTGGCGTTGGGCAGTCGCTGTACGAGCTCTCGATAGGCGCGAGCGGTGAAGAAGTGGGCGTCCATCTCCACGCCAATCCACCCGCGATCCCAGCCCTGCTCGGTGAGCAGATTGGCGATGTAGGCCATCGGGTGGCGATCGGGATTGCCGATGTAATGCTCCGGATAGCCGCATAGATTCTCCGGCTTCAGAAAAGTCGTGAAGCGGGCGCAGGCGACATCCATCTGACGGCCGATCCAGAGCGGCTCTTCGGCGTCGAGGGCCAGCGCGGCCATCTGGTGGACGTAGTAGGAGGTGGCGTCGTAGCCGGTCAGGTAGTTCATGTTGCAGGGATCGCTGATCAGGAGCAGGTCGATGCCGGCATCAGCCATGCGCCCCTTGACCGCCGTGATGCGGGCCAGGTATTCCGCTCGATCGAATGGCGGCACGCGTTCCTCCTTGGTTGTCTCGTCTTGCGGACAGAAAGGGGGAGGCATCGCATTGCGTGGCGCTGGCCCTCACCCCAACCGCCACCCGCAAGCGGGTACCCGGCCCAGTGCGCTGGGAGAGGGGCTTATTGTCTTCTTCAAGGGGTCAGTTCGTGTGAACCTCCCGCTCTCAGGCCTCGTGGACGGAGAGGACGTCAGCATCGCACACGCGGGAGGTCAAGATCGGCGCGGACGCATGAGCGCGGTCCAAGAGGGAGCGGTTGGCAAGGACGTTGCGAACCGCACGAACGAAGGCCCCGGGCTGCACCCGGGGCCTTCGTTCGTCAAGAGCGCTGCCGCATCAGCGCCCGATCAGGTTGGGATGAAGCGAGATTGCTAGCCGGTTGGGGTGGCCTCGGCCTCCTCGCTCGCGTGTGCTTCGCCCTCGTGGGGCTTATCGCCCAGCTTCATGCCGGGGGTGACGACGTACCAGACATCGCCAACTTCCTGGCCATAGACGTCGCCCGCCTCATCATCCTTGGCGTAGTAATAGAGTGGGATGTCGTTGTAGGTGAGCTGCTTGGTTCCATCAGCGCGATCGATGCTGGCCAGCGTGCCCTGAATGCCGGGCGGCAAGAGCATCATGTCGGTGGCCGGCACGGGCGGCCAGGCCGTGGCGCACTCACCGGTGCAGGCGCTTTCGCCGGCCTTCGTGTCGGGAGTGTAGAGATAAACGGTCTTCCCCTCGGCGTCGATCAGGAAGGGGCCTAGCTCATCCTGGAAGCCGATCTTGAGCGTCGAGGCCGGAACGGGCGTCCCTTCGCCGGGAGCCGCCGGGTAGTTCCCCAGCTCCGCGCCCGGATGTACGACGAACCAGACGCCGCCGACAGCTTGGCCGTAGACGTCGCCCGCCTCGTCATCCTTGATGAAGTAATAGAGGGGGATATCGTTGTAGGTCGCCTGCTTGCTGCCATCGGTACGGTCGATCGAGCCAAGCTCGCCGGGAACACCTTCGGGCAGCGTCATGGCGTCGCCCGCTGCCAGCGGCGGCCAGTTCTCGGCGCACTTGTCGTAGCAGGCGCTCTCGCCAGCGACAGTGTCGGGGGTGAAGAGATAGAGGGTCTTGCCCTCCGCATCCGTGAGAATGGCGCCGTTCGCGGCATCATCCGCGACCATGACGAAGGCGTCATCCTGGCTTTTCGCCGCCACGGTGTGCGCCATCATCGGCAGCAGGAACCCCAGCCCTGCCATAAGGGTGAGAATCATTCGCCGCATTCTGTCGATCCTCCTTCGGCTCGTCGCCGTCGTTCTCTCTTTCACCCGAGACCTGCTACCTGTCACCCGTCACCCATCACCCATTGCGCGCGACCGCCACTATGGATGACGATTCCGGCATGAGGAATATTCCCTGTTGCTCCACGGATAGGACGCCATGATTGCCCTGGCCTTCGATCTTGGCGCGAGCAGCGGGAAGGCCGTGGCCGGTCATTTCGATGGCGAGCGGCTGCGGGTCCATGAGATCCATCGCTTCAGCAACGATCCCGTCCGCGCGGGGGGCCGCCTGCATTGGGACATCCTGCGCCTGCTGCACGAGGTCACCACCGGCATACGCGCGGCGCGGGCCGCGGGTCTGGGCGAGATCACCAGCCTGGGCATCGACTCCTGGGGGTGCGATTTCGGCCTGCTCGATCGCCAGGGAGAGCTGATCGGCAATCCCTATCACTATCGCGACGAGGGACATCTCGGCGCGATGGAAGAGGTCTTCGAGATCGTGCCGCGCGACGAGATCTTCGCGCGGACGGGAGTGCAGTTCATTCCCGTCAACACGCTCTATCAGCTCTACGCTATGGAGCGCGGCCGTGCCGCGATGCTCGATCGCGCCGCCACGTTGCTCCTCATTCCCGACCTCCTCCGCTACTTCCTGACCGGGGAAACGACGAGCGAGTACACGAATGCCTCGACCACCCAGTTTCTGGCGATGGCCACAGGCGACTGGGACCGCACGATGCTCGCGCGTCTGGGCCTGCCGACCGATCTGCTGACCGCCATCGTGGCCCCCGGGAGCCCCGGAGGAACCCTCCTCCCCGGCATCGCGGCGGAGATCGGCTGCAACCAGATTCCAGTCATGGCCGTCGGCAGCCACGACACCGCGTCGGCGGTGGCGGCGGCGCCGGCAACGGGACCGTTCGCCTATCTCAGCAGCGGCACCTGGTCGCTGCTGGGAACCGAGCTGGCCGCGCCGATCGTGAATCAGCAAGCGCTCGCCTGGAACTTCACGAACGAGGGCGGCTTGGGGAAGACCTATCGGTTGCTGAAGAACATCATGGGCCTCTGGCTGGTGGAGGGGTGCCGCCGGGCCTGGGAGCGGGAGGGCCGCTGGCCCGGTTACGATGGGATGGCGGCGGCCACGCTCGATGCCGACCGGTTCCAGGCCGTGATCGATCCGAACGATCGGCGCTTTCTCAACCCGCTCGACATGCCCGCCGCGGTGGCCGATTTCTGCCGGGAGAGCGGGCAGCGAATCCCGGAAACCCCGGGCCAGATCATGCGTTGCGTGCTGGAGAGCCTGGCGTTTGCGTATCGTCAGGTGCTGGAGCGTACCGAGCAGCTCGCCGGGGCTCGCTTCGACGGCCTGCATGTCGTTGGCGGCGGCACGCGGAACGCCATCCTGCAGCAGTTCACCGCCAATGCCATCGGCCGGCCGGTCTGGGCGGGACCGACCGAGGCGACGGCGATCGGCAATCTGCTCGGGCAGTTCATGGCTGCCGGCCGCATTTCCAGCCTGGCCGAAGGGCGCGCCCTGGTGCGGGAGTCGTTCCCGGTGCGCATCTTCGAGCCAGAGGATGGCGCGGCGTGGGACGAGGCCTTTGGGCGCTTCCTGGCGATCCGGGTGCGATGAGTACCGCGACACATTGCGGGTGTCATGCCGAGGAAACGTCCAGAGGCATCTCGCCCTTCACTGGCGAACGTGTGCGGAAGGCGCCCGAGCGACGCTACCCTGAGCGCGCGAGCGGGGCCGCAGATGTGGCAGGTCGCCGCAGGCGCGCGATGTGGGACCATCCGGCAAATGCAAACGCAACCAGCATCGCCGCAAACGCTATCCCGCTGATGAGCAAGCCAACGCGTAGCGAGATCGGATCGTAGATCAGCTCGACGGTGTGCTCGCCGGCCGGTAGCGCCACCCCTTGCAGGGCGTGGTTGGTTGGCAGCAGGGGAGCCTCCTGGCCATCGATGAAGGCACGCCACCCCGGCGAGTAGACCTCGCTGATGACCAGGAATCCGGCCGCGTCTGTCCGCGTGGCGATGACGTGTTTGTCGGGCTGGTACGAGACGACTCGCGCCGAGTCCGCGGTGGGATCCGCCGGGACCTCGGTTTCGGGCGGTGTCCCCTCGATGAGCGCGATCCGGTAGGGATTGACCGTGCCGCTGGCCAGCAGGGGGAGCGTCTCCCGCGGCGAAGCCGTGCGCACGTCATGGACGATCCAGGCATGCGGCGGGAACGGAACGCGCTCGTAGACGATGACGCGTGGCGTGCGGAAGACTTCCCGCCGCCCCTCGGTGAGCGCCAGAACATCGTCTCGATCGGGAGGCAGCGTGGCATCGATGAGCACGTAACGGACATCGAGCAGATCGAGCAGCGGGGAGCGGACCCCGGTGGGGAGCAGAAACGCGGTGTGATAGTCCTGCGGTTCGCCGTTCAGCGCGGTGATGAAGTCGACGTACCGTGAGAGCTGCAGGGGGTTGTAGCCCTGCATGTCGTAGAGGTTCAGAAAGATCGGCCGGCCGTTGACCAGAAACGCCTGCACCGCCGGGTCGAGGCGGCGGCCCATATAGCTATCCTGACGCGCCCCGTCACCCGGATAGAGAATGCCGCCGTACCCCGCGTAGCGGAAGGGCCCATTGGCGGCGAGCCGCTCCTGCAGGAACTGACCAGCCCCACCGGGGTCGATATGGCTCTCCTCGATGGCGACGGCGGCGCTGATGGCCGGATCGCGCAGAAGATGCCGCCAGGGCGTCCCGTCCATGGGCAGGCCCAGCCAGGAACCGGCGAGCTCTATGCCAGTTGGAAAGAGGAGCGCGACGGCGAGGATGAAGGCCGGGACGCTCTGGGCAAAGCGTCCTACGGCGGTTGTGGAACGGAGACTCGCGGGTAGGGCAACCGCCACGGCGACCAGCGCCGTGGTCAACGCCGCGGCCAGGAGGGGGAGCCACCCGAGGAACACCCCCGTTCGCCAGAGCAGGAAGGCGACGAGCAGGTAGAGGAGGAGCGGTGTGGCCACGATCAGGAGGCGGCGCGGGTGGCCGCGCCAGCCGGCCAGCGCCTCGATGGCCGCGCCGCTCAGCATCGCCGGGCCAATGGCGGCGAGGGAAATGGAGCGCCAGGCGTCGTGGTCGTGAAACTCGCGGAAGCGGGGGATCAGGTAGAAGAGCTGGTGCAGCGGCGTCGTATCGAGCGTCAGGATCATCGCCACCAGCGTCAGCGCCGCAAAGAAGGGCGCGGCGAAGCGCTGCCGGGCCATGGGGAGCGCCAGCAGCGCCAGGATCAGCGCCGCGCCGCCGAACGCGGCGGCGCGGAAGTGGTAGCCGCTGCCGTCGCCCAGCGTTTGCAGAAGCAGGTAGTCGAGCCGCCAGGGCGGATTGAGCACGCCGGCCTCGCCTAACGCCGAGTAGTCGCCGCCCGCCAGATTCGTCTCGGCATTGACGGCGTAGCGGGGCAGCATGCCGGCGGCGCCAATCGCCATGCCCAGCCCGACCGTGGCGATGCCGGTGGCTGCCCCGACGGAGAGCCAGTGGAGCCATGCGCTGGTGGAGCGCTCGTGCGGCCGGGGCGGAGAGATCAGCGTGCGATAGCCGATGTACGCCGCGGGCAAGAGGACGGCATAGAGCCACCCCTCGCCGATCCAGCCGGCAAACATCTGGCTGAGGGCGAAACCGCTCAGGAACCAGGGGATGACCCGGTCGCGCCAACGCGTAGCGCGGAGGGCGAGCTCGGCGCCGAGCAGGGAGAGGGGAATCCAGGTGGCGAACTGGGAGAAGATCAGGCAGCAGTGGGTGTTCCAGTGGAGGAAAGGGCCAGTCAGATAGACCGCGGCCGCGACGAGGCTGGCCAGCGCCCCCATCCCCAGCGCCCGGGCAAAGCCATACGTCGAGAGGGCGGCGATGGCGAGCTGGGCGACGACCATGCTCTTGAAGGCCACGGTGGCCGAGGTGAAGAGGGTGAAGAAGAGCATGGCCGGGGCGTACATCCAGCCAGATTCCGGATCGCCGGCGAAGGGCGCTCCGCTGAACAGATGCGGGTTCCAGCCGGGAATATCGAGGAAGCGCAGCCGGTCGCCCAGAAATGTGTACCAGGGGAGGAAGAAGGTCAGCAAGTCCATGCGGCTGAGCCAGGCGTCGAACGCGAGGCGGTTCCAGGAAACGAGCCCAACCAGCACCACGAGGGTGAGCAGCGCGCGAATGTCCGCCGCGCGATCAGGCGGAGGAGAGGGCGACGGCGTGTGACGAAGGCGGCGGGTGGCGCCAGGCGGGGTGTGCGTGGCTATGGCAAACCGACCTTCCTCATCGCCGGCGCGATGTCCGCCTTTCCAGAACCGAACATCTCTGTGCGGCTGTTCTGCACCATTGGCGCCAGGGGAGCGCTGCCTCGCACTCGCCGCGTGCGACCCTACGGCTTGGCAGCAAGCACGACGTTGTGGGAACAGAGGGCGCGCAGCCCCGGCGTGGCCTCGACCAGGGCCTCGGCGCGGGCGGCGGCGGCGAGCAGGGCGCGCGGCACGAACTCCGGCATCAGCCCGCGGCGCTCGGCACGCAGGACCGTGGCCCCGCTCGCTTCCAGCCCGGCGACCACCTCCCGCAACGGCACCAGCCGCTCGGTGCCGACATCCTGCGGCACCCGCTTCATGAGGAGCGGCCAGTAGGGGTTGAGCGGGTTGTGATCCCAGATCAGGATGCGTCCCCCCGGCCGCGTCACCCGCACCATCTCGGCCAGGGTGCGCCGCACCCGCTCCGGCTCGGCGATGTGGTGCAGCACCGCCACGCTATAGGTCAGCTCGAAGCTGGCCTCGGGAAAGGGGATGGCCTCGCCGGAGGCCACCACGGTGCGCAGCTCCGGCCGCCGCCCCTGCACCTGCTCCAGCATCAGCGGAAAGGGGTCGAGCGCCACGACATCGAGCCCCGCGTCGGTGAGCCGTTCCGCCAGCAGTCCGGTGCCGGCCCCCACATCGAGGGCGGTCACGGCGGTGCCGGTACGAGGCGGGACATGGCGCTGGATGTAGGCGATGCGCTGGCGCAGATAGTGCTCCTGGATATGGGAGGCGAAGATGCCATCATAGATCGTGGCGATGGCGTCGAAATCGGTGGCCGCGCCGCTGCTCGCCGGGGCCGTCATCGTGGCGCCTCGCGCGGAGGCGCGGGACGGCCCACCCGGGGACCGGCGGACAGGGTGTCGGCAGGGTTCGGGGTGGGGTGCCCGGGGGCGAGGCGCGGCGCTTTGCGGGCGCGGCCGAGGGTGCGCAGCCGGTAGCGCAGGATGAAGCCGATCATGCGCAGCCCCAACCCAAATGCGGTGCGCAGATCGCCGGTGACCGCCGACTCGCCGACCCGCGGCAGATAGTTGACCGGCACCTCCACGAAGCGCGCGCCGGAGGTGATCACCCGCAGCATCAGCTCCGGCCCAAAGTGCGAATCGCCCACCTGGAAGCGCGGCAGCAGTTGGCCGGCCAGTTCCCGCGTCAGCAGCTTGTAGGTGCAGCCGACGTCGCTGAGGTGGCTGGTGTTGAACAGCGCCTCCACCAGCTTGGCCACCGCCCAGTTGCCCCACTTCAGAAAGGCCCCCATGTTGGCCCCGCTCCAGATCAGCTCCCGCGTGGTGCGGGTGCCGAACACGGCGTCGCAGTCGGCGCTGTAGGCCAGCAGCTTGACGATGTCGCCCGGCAGAAAGGTGCCGTCCGGCTCGGCGAGGACCAGCAGCTCGCCGCGCGCCTCGGCCAGTCCCCGCCGCGAGGCCCAGCCATAGCCCTGTCGCGCTTCATACACCTGTCGCGCCGGGGTGGCCGCCACCTCCTCGGCGGTGCCGGGGGCGGCGTTGTTGTTGACCACCAGCACCTCGTCGACCAGCCCCGTGGCGTAAAACCCCTCGATGGTGGCCCGGATCGAGGCGCGTTCGTTGTAGGTCATCAGGATGACCGAGACGCTCTTCCCCTGCCACATCCCCTCGGCCCCTCCCTCCACGGCGTGGCGGCGATGACGTCTCGTTGAGTTGAGTATAAGTGGGCGCTAGACATGTGAGGCAGAATCGGCTGGTCGTCCAGGATCGCGAGCTACGCACCGACCACCGGACCGTTTCCTGGCGGTGTGGACGCGGCCGGGCCTTGCACAGATGATCTGGCCGGGCGATTCCTTCATAACGCATTGAGCCACGCGGCTGTACGCCCACCGCGTCACGAGGAGAGATCGATGAATGCCGGTGAAACCGACGAGCCACGCTCCACGTTCGAGATTCGCCCCTTACGTGCTGGCGACGCCCCTGGATGTGACGCGGTCATCTTCTCGCTGCCGTACCACTTCGGTCATGAGGATGGACGCCGAAACTGCGCGGCGGCCGTTCGCTCCAGCGACGGACTGGCCGCGTTGATCGGAGAGCGCCTGGTTGGCTTTCTGACGGTCACCCGGCACTATGAAACAGCGGCGGAGATCACCTGGATGGCCGTTCACGCGGATAGACGCGGGCAGGGGATCGGCCGCGCATTGGTTGAGCGCCTGGTTGCCGGGCTGCGTGGGGAAGGAAGACAGCTTTTGCTGGTGGCCACGCTCGCGGAGAGCGCCGACGAAGGCGACGAGGCGGATGGCTTTGCGAGGACGAGGGCATTCTACCGATCGGTTGGCTTTGTGCCGGCCCGTGAGGTGCCGCTTTGGGACGAACCGGCCGTCCTGTTGGTGATGCCGATTGCGCCGCCATCGCCGGCGTTCGCCCCAGCCTCGCGGTCAGGATAGCGCGGCGTCAGGAGCCCGCGGCCGGTTCAGACGTGCTATCGCCGGTGGTCGCCGCGCCATCGGTCACGAGCAAAATAGTGATCAAGGTATTGTCGAACCCGGGATTCGGGGTGAAATAGGCGATCCCGGAGAGCCCGGAGTCGTTCACGCCCAACATGCCGATGGCCAGGGTGCCGTCTGGATTGCGGGTGCCGCCCACCACCCCGCAGGCGACCATAACCTCGGGTTGCTCCGGCGATTTCAGGACGGTCACCACATGATCGGCGGCGAGCAGATTCGTCACCGTATACGGCACGACGGTCGCCGATTGCTCGACCGGGGTGGCGCTGGCCTGCCCCTGGGGGTCGCCCAGGGAAACGACCAGATGCGCCAGCGGCATCACCAGATCGCCGAGGCTGCTGCAGGAGCCGGTCCGCAACTCGGCGGGCCGGTCGACCTCCGCCTGCTGGGCCATCACCGCGGGCACGGGGAGGAGAAGCGACAGGAGCGCGAGGGCCGCGACTGCGACGGTCCGATTCCAGGGCATGACGGAACCTCCTTCAGCTTGACAGAACGCGGGTCGACAGAGAGGATCCGCCCGGCATCCACGTGAAAGCAGGACGCCGACAAGCTTCGTGCTTGCGCACGCACCCCGTCGGCGTCCGTCCGCTCGTTCCCTGACGCTGAACCGAAATCCAGCAGGATCGAACAGGGGCCATCGTAGCAACCGCCGGGAAATTGTCAAGAGGGATTTTTGCTTTGGTTGTTGTTCTATGACTTTGACCGCAAGCGTCAGCTCGCCTCAGGTATCGCGCCAGCTCAACCTTAACCACCATCATCGTGCGCCTGGAGCACGGTAATGCCGTCAGACGCCCGATCCACGACGGTGATAGGACCGGCAACCGGAACCACCCCGGGGCGCAGTACGCGCACATACCACCCACTGCGGCCGGTTTCCACCATGCGTTTGAGGATATCGCGGCGGCCGGTCGCCATGCCGAGCTTGAAGCAGGGCGAGCGCGGCTGCGTGACTTGCAGCAACGCATCCCCCCAGGCCCAGATATCCCCGATGCGGACCTCATCCTCCAGCCAGCCCGCCGTGGTCAGGTTTTCCCCGAATGTGCCGGGACCGAATGGCGGGTCGGCGCCCAGCTCCGCGTTCCAGAGCGGGAGATGCTCGGATGGATAGGCGTAGACGGCCTTGTCACGACCGCCATGCACGCGCAGGTCGGCCTGGCGGTCCCCCTCCAGGTTCAGCAGATCGAGGCGCAATGTCTCGGCATGTACTGGTTGTTTGCCGATACCGCTCCGGATGGGCTGGCCCCGCCACGTGCCGATCACGCGCGGCTCGGCCACGTTGACGGAGACGAGTTCTACTGGAGGGAGCGCCGTCAGGTTGGCTTCAGTCATTGAGTTTCTTCCCAGCGCTTCAACAAATAGAGGCGAAACCGATCATGTTGCCGCATGAGCATGCGCTGGCGACGATCCCGCGCCGGAATCGAGTGAACCAACGATATCAAGTATGTGCTTCAGGCCTGGTACTGTCGCTAGGGAATCATCAGCGAGCCGCCATTGATGAAGATCGTCTGGCCGGTGATGTACCGCGCCAGATCGCTGGCGAGGAAGAGGGCTCCCCGCGCGATGTCCTCCGGTTGCGCGATGCGGCCCAGGGGAATGCTGGTGCGCGCGTAGTCGGCCATCTGCGCTTCGGTCATGCCGTAGCGGGGCTGAGCGGTGTCGGTCAGCCCGGGGGCGATGGCATTGACGGTGATGCCGTGGGGCGCGAGCGCCAGGGCCAGCGACTTGGTCAGCGCCACCACGCCGGCCTTGCTGGCGCAGTAGTGCGCGCCATTCGCCGCCGGAAGGAGCGCGGAGTCGGAAGCGAGGTTGATGATCGTGCCGGCGCGGCGACGGGTCATGCGTCGGGCGGCCTGCTGGGCGCAGAAGAACGTGCCTTTGAGATTGACGTCGTGAACGGCGTCCCAGGTGGCTTCGTCGACGTCGAGCACCTCGGCGCGCGGATAGATGCCGGCGTTGTTGACCATGATGTCGATCCTGACGCCCTGAGCGTCGAGGGAGGCGAACATCGCGTCAATCTCGGAGAGCTTTCCGACATCGGCCCTGATGGCCACCGCGTCGGGGCCAAGTTCGGCAGGGCGTTGGGGCTCATGGGAGTCGTCGGGGTAGTTCACGACGACCCGCGCGCTATTGGCGGCAAATGCCGTGGCAATGGCCCAACCGATGCCCTGGTTTCCGCCGGTGATGAGTGCCGTCTTCCCCGCCAGATCGATCATGTTTCCTCCTTGAATGGCTCAACGATTGACCGATGAACGTGCAAGGGCCTGTCGTGGCCCACCGCGTGCTCCATCACCACAAGCTCCTGGGTGTAACCGGCGCCCTCATGCTTCGTCGCGCGCGAGTGTCCAGGCAGGGGTAGGCGGCACAACCGCCCGCACGAGCCCCTCGCTTTCGAGCGCCGCAAACAACGGAGCGAGAGAGACCGGGGGGGTGCCCGAGGTATCGATCTGGATGGCAACCGCGCTGTCAGGGATGGGAGGAGGGGATTGGGTCACGGCGTCACGCTGCTGGCGATAGGTCTCCAGCGTGGCATCGGACGGTGAATCCCCGCGTTGCGCGCGGGCTGCCAGCCGCGCCGCGACCGTGGCCTCGTCGCAGATGGTCTCGACCAGGACCAGTCGAGCGCTGTTTTGCTGAGCGATTTCGGCAGCGCGATGGCGGAGCTCACCGGTGAGGAAGGTGGCGTCGAGCACGACGGAATCTCCCGCGGCGAGGTGGGCTTCGGCCAGGGTGAAGAGGCGGTCATAGGTCGCGGCGGTCCATTCCGGGCGGTAGATCCCCTCACCCCAGGCGGCGGGCGCCGCGCCGGCGATGCCGGCGATGCTAGCCAGTTCCTTGCGCACCAGATCGGAGGCGAAGAGCCGCGCGCCCAGGGCC
>JBBRVX010000021.1:0-37801 GCA_038246475.1 Thermomicrobiales bacterium
CGTGTTCAGCGATCAGATCGGCAAAACTGTCGCTATGGAAGGAACTTCCTTCGTTGCCGACCAGGGCACGACTCTGAGCGTGCGCAACGACGATCTCGGGGATGCGTCGGTGCTGTGGCTGCGCCTCTTGCCGGTTGTGGATCAAGTAAAAGCGGCCTTCGCGCACCCCCACGCCTTTGACGCTCCGCGCGCGGCCGCGCCCATTAGCGAACCACCCCTGCCGCCAATCTTTGTCGAGTTTGACCTCCCGGAGGACTCTCCGCCCCACGCCTACCTGTTCATGGCCAAGATTGGGTTCGAGCAGTCCGCCAGCACCGGCTCAAACGCGGATGGCAACCCGCTGACCATGACCGGCACGGTCGCCTTCGTGACGGAATCCGGAGCGCCTCGGGTGGACGACAAACATGGTGAGCGAAGTGAGCCGCCAGGAGGGATCCGGATCGTCGACGGGATCGGGCCGTATACGATCAGCAATCCTGATGCGTCGTTCGCGGATGCCTTCGTCGTTGGAATCGTCGCGACGGACGACAAGGGGCAGGTCGGAACGGAGATCGAAATCGAGAGCGCCGCGGCGACGGACAGGCGTTGCACATAAAGCTGAACCGTTCGCCCCGGGGATGAAGCTGGCCCGTCGCCACCGTCGCGGCACTCCAGGCGGCGTCCCAGCAGCGCAACTGGCGGAGAGCCTGCCGTGGAAAGGCGGTAGCCATGGTTCTGTGCACATCAGGTCCGACTACGGCTCCAGGCGATCGTGTTCGCGGCATGAACCAAGGCAGACCGCTCAGACTCACGACAAGCGTTGACCTGACGTCTTTTCTCCTGGGGAGCTTTCGGACGCCGATTGCCATCCTCCAGCGCGCACTCGCGCTGGGAACATCGGATGGGGGCGCCGCGCCCGACCCCCCGCCTCCAAAGCCACCCGCTGACGACGAAGATGGCGGGAACGGCGGCACGGCCAAGCTGGCTCGGCACGTGGCGGAACGTGAGGGGTTGATTCGTCACGCGAAGTTGGCCGTGATTGTGGTGGGGGTGCTGTTGGTGCTCGATGTCGAGTACATCCCCATGGTTGCCGCGGACTTGCAACTGGAGGATCAATATGGGGCCCAAGTGCGCTCGCTGGTCCAGGTCGAGGGGTTCGTCACCAGACTAGAGGACATCGTGGCGGAGCGGTCCGACGCCTGGGAAGGGCGAGTGAACGAACAGTTCGACACGGCGATGCGGAGAATCGTTGCCCTCGATGCCTACGATCAATTGCTTACCGCTGGCGCGCGGGAGACGCCAGCCCGCCCGGCGTTTCTGGACGCCTGCGCGCGCGGCGACCGGGACGTCGCGCTCTGGATTGAGACCTCCGCCGCATTGCGCATGCAGTGGCCGACCGTTGTGGAGCGCTGCGTCATCGAGCCGATGGGAGCCGACTTTGATCGCGATGGGCACGAGAAGTTGATGCCGCTGCTGCGTGATGTGCAGGAGGACGTCGATCGCGCCATTGTGCAGGCCCGGCAGGAGTTTCCCCTTCCGGTGACGGCGGTTGTTCCCGCTTCCGTCAACGCCACTCTGCCTCCCCCATCAGAGCAAATCGAACCGATCGTCCACAAGGCGCTCATCGATATCGAGGGCGCCGTCGATGCCATGATCCGGTTCGTCGAGGTCGGCCCGGCTGCAGCAATCGTTCCCTTGCCGGAGGAGTGGCTGGCGCAGTTCGCCGGTCCTGAAAGCTCCCTGCGATCATTCCGAGACAACTTGTTGCTGAACTATGCGAGCCCATACGGCCGTGCGGCAAGCTCTTTAAATCAGGACGCCAGATTGGCGGTGCGACCGCTGGAGGTTTCTCTCGACGGCGGCCGTGACCTGAGCGTGGCGCTGAATGGAGTGCGCGCCAGCCAGGCGCAACTGCAAAAGAACATCGCCGCGCAAACCGCCGATCTGAATTCCGCGATCCCGGACTACTTCAAGCCGGTGCTCATCGTGGCAAAACCAAAACACTTGGTCCTCTTCTATCCCCTGCTCGTGGCCGCGGTTGGCGCGTACTTCCTTGTGACCTTCACTCGCATTCAACGGGACGCCTGGCAGCTGCGGTGGGCAGGCGCCAACGGCTTGCCCTGGCACTTCTTTATCACTCTTGCAGCCGTGCCCACCGTCCTCTTACTCGGTCTGTTTCCAGCCTATGACTGGCCCCAGTTCGTCCATGGCTGGTGGCTCTGGGCGGATCGAGGCCCGCTGCTGCTCTTTGGGATCGTGGTGTTCGGATGCGTACGCTCCCTACGCTCGGCTCACGGCATGGTCGAGCCCGCGGTCGTGCCGCGGGTTCACGGAAACGCCGCAGAGCAGCATCCCGATTCAGAGAATCTTACTGCTTCGCGCCGCTCGCCCAGGTAGCCGGGAGGCCGGAAACCGAGACCGTTCGTGCTACGATTCTTACGGTAAATTGCCGCACTCGTGGCGGACAAATGCCGACGGCGGATTGAGCAAGGGGAACGGCGAAACGGTGAGTATCGAAACATTCGGCGGCAACTGGATCATCATCGCGCTCATGCTTACCGCGGCGTTTGCGATGGGGATGACGCTGCTGACACTCAACTGGATCATCGCCCCATCGAAGCCCTCCTGGATCAAGGCGGCCCCCTACGAGAGCGGATTGCCGAACATTACCCCGGTCCAACCCCGCTACACCGCCCGCTTCTACATTGTGGCCATGCTCTTCGTGATCTTCGATATCGAGGCCATCTTCATGTTCCCGTGGGCCGTGCTCTTCGATCAGCTTGGGCTGTACGGATTCGTGGAGATGCTCGTCTTCATCGCGTTGCTCTTTGTTGGTTATATCTATGCATGGCGGAAAGGGGCCCTCGAATGGGTCTAGTTCACGATCGATACGACAAGAACGTCTTCATTACCTCGCTTGATTTCCTGTTCAACTGGGCTCGGCGCTCGTCGCTCTGGTGGCTGCAGTTTGGCCTGGCCTGCTGCGCCATCGAGATGATCGCGGCGTCAATGGCCCGCTTCGATCTGGCCGAGCGGTTCGGCATGCTCTACCGCGCCTCGCCGCGACAGGCTGACCTGATGATCATCGCCGGCACCGTGACCAAGAAGATGGCCCCGGTGGTGCGCACACTCTACGATCAGATGCCCGAGCCGAAATGGGTCGTTTCCATGGGCTCCTGCGCGAACGTCGGCGGACCGTACGACACCTACGCGGTGGTCCAGGGCGTCGATCAGGTGATTCCGGTCGATATCTATGTCCCCGGCTGCCCACCCACGCCGGAGGCGCTCTACTACGGCATCATCGAGTTGCAGAACAAGGTCATCAAGTACGAGACCATGGCTCGGAAGCAGGGCGTCAGCGCCGCCGAAGAGCAGCGTCTGGCCGAGCGTCAGGCCGCCATGGCGGCATTGGACGCCGTCCCGGCCACTCCTGGTTTCTGATCTGAAATCGGACGCACGAAACGAGGACCAGTAGGGTGACAATCCAACCCAATTACCCTGACGACCCTGGCGTGGAACGCGAGCAGGCCCTCACGGAGGCCACGTCGCTCGTGGCGCAATCGCCCGACGCCAGCGAGGCATCGGCTCCGGTCAGCGACGTGGAAGGGATGAAGGAAGCCCTTCTCGACGATGATGAGGCGACCTGGTCGCGAGATCGCTGGTTTCACGACGACATCGAGACGCACCCCGCGTTGAAGGTGCTTCGGACCGCGTTTCCCGACGTCATCGTCGACGCCGTGCGCTTTCGTAACGAAACGACGATTCACGTCACCCGCCAGCAGTGGCGCACCATCTGCCTCTTCCTCAAAGACGAGCCGCGTGTACAGCTCAATTTCCTGACCGATCTCACCGCGGTCGACATGTTGCGGCTGCGGGAAACCCCGCGCTTCGATGTCGTCGCCCAACTCTATTCGCTGCCGAACCGGACCCGGTTGCGTTTGAAGACGGGCGTCGATGACGGCGAGCCGGTGCCCTCGCTCGTGCCGATCTGGAACGGCGCGAACTGGCTCGAGCGCGAGTGCTACGACATGTTCGGCATCATCTTTGAGGGCCATCCAAACCTGCGCCGCATGCTGCTGCCCGACGATTGGGACGAGGGGCATCCCCTGCGCAAGGATTATCCGTTGCGCGGCTGGCGCGAATTCCCCGTTTACAACACCGAGCGAACCGTCGGCCGCGTGAGAACACGTTGGTCGGGGCGAGGAGTCTCCTGATATGAGCGCCGTGTCGACTGAGCCGAATGGCGTTCCCGTGCCGTACGAGGCGGGCGCGGTCTTCAGCGCCGATGCCACGTCGATCGGCTCGCTAACGATTGAAGATGAGGTCGCGCTGGCAAGCGGCGAGCGCCTGATGACGCTGAACATGGGGCCGCAGCACCCCAGCACCCATGGAGTGCTGCGCGTCGTGCTCAAGCTCGATGGCGAGCTGATCGTCGAATGCGATCCGGTCATCGGGTACTTGCACCGGGGCACGGAGAAGCTGGGCGAGCACCACCGCTACGCGCAGGTGCTTCCCTGGACCGACCGCACGGACTACGTCGCCGCGCCGATGAACAATCTCGGCTGCGCGATGGCGTTCGAGAAGCTCTGTGGCGTCGAGGCGCCGGAGCGCGCGCAGTACTGGCGCGTGATCATGTCGGAACTGGCGCGGATCGCTTCCCACCTCGTTTGGCTGGGCACGCACGCGCTCGATATCGGCGCGCTCTCGATGTCGCTCTACTGCTTCCGCGAGCGCGAGTTGATCCTCGATCTTTTCGAGGCTTTCTGCGGCGCGCGCCTGACCACGAACATGATGGAGATCGGCGGCTTCTCGCGGCCGATTCCGGAGAACATGGTCGGCATGGTGCGCGATTTCCTGAGAATCTTCCCCGAACGCCAGCAGGAGTATGCCGATCTCCTCTCGGCGAACCCGATCTGGATGGCGCGCACCAAGGGGGTGGGGGTCATTCCGGCCGAGGCCGCGATCAACTACTCCCTGACTGGCGCCTGTTTGCGCGGTTCCGGGGTGAATTACGACATTCGCAAGGCGATGCCCTACTGCGTCTACGATCGCCTCGATTTCGAGGTCCCTCTCGGCCAGCATGGCGATACCTACGACCGCTATCTGGTGCGCATGGAAGAGATGAGGCAAACGATCAAGATCATCGGCCAGGCGCTGGATCAATGCGAGCGAATGGACACTCCATTGATGGCCTATGAATCGGAGTACGTCATCCCCCCGCACAAGGGGACGATGACCACCGCCGAGGACATGCAGCGTCACTTCATCTGGGTCATCAAGGGTTTCAGCCCGCCGGTTGGCGAGGCGTACGTCGCCGTCGAGCACCCCAAAGGGGAGCTTGGTTACTACGTCGTGTCGGACGGATCGCCGCTGCCGTACCGATTCCGTATTCGCAGCCCAGACTTCGTCAATCTCGGCGTACTGCCCTTCATGGCCACCGGCTCCATGCTGGCCGACGTCGTCGCGCTGATCGGCACTATTGACATCGTGCTGGGCTCGGTCGACCGCTAAAAGGGGGCGCATACATGAGCTCGGCAACGGCGGCGCGTCCACGCACCCTGGCCGTAGATGATTGTGTCGTGCTTCGGCATGTGAGCTGGGATACCTACGAGCAGCTGCTGGCGGACGACGAAGAGCGGCGCGTTCCGCGCATGACGTACGACCAGGGGATGCTTGAGCTCGTGACCCCCTCAATGCCGCACGAAGAGGATGCCCAGACCATCGCGAAGGCTGTTGATATTGTTGCCGCAATTCTGGGCATCCCGATTCGTAGCGTGGCCTCAACAACCTTTCGGCGAAAAGAGCTGAAGCGCGGCTTCGAGGCCGACGCCAGCTTCTACATTCAGAGCGAAGAACGTATTCGCGGCCAGCGGGAGGTCGATCTGGCCGCCGATCCTCCGCCTGATGTCGTGCTGGAGATGGAGACGAGCCGTTCCGCGCTGGACAAGCTCCGGCTGTTTGCCAGCATGGGCATCCCCGAAGTATGGCGCTGCGACGGCGAACGGGTCACCATCCTCGTGCTTGAAGGCGAGTCATATCGCGAGTCGGCAGCCAGTGATGCTTTGCCAGTGCTGACCAGCGAGGTCCTGACCGGCTTTCTCCTTGATAGCCGGACGATGCTCAGCCCGGCCTGGTTCCAGAAGGTCAGCGATTGGGCGCGGGAGCACGGCGCCGCCGCGTCCTGATCGATCACATCGGCATTGCTGGCGAACGCAGAGAAGGCCCCTTATGGCGACGGTCGCAAGTCCTCCAGTAGAACAGCGGATTGTCCTTCATGACGTTGCCTGGGAGACCTACGAACGACTCCTGGCCGATCATGTCGATCGCAGCGCGCCGCGCTTTACCTACGACCGTGGGGAGCTGGAAATCTTGAGCCCTGGGACCGAGCATGAAAAGGACAATCGTACGCTCGCTCTCCTGGTCGAGCTGATTGCTATGGAGCTTGAGATTGATGTGAGCAACGTCGGATCGATGACGTTCAAGCGAGAGGATTTGCAGCGCGGATTCGAACCCGACTCGAGTTTCTATATCCAGAACGAAGAGCGTGTTCGGGAAAGGACGCAAATCGATCTCACCAGCGATCCACCTCCCGATCTCGTCATTGAGATCGAGGCGATAACCTCGGCTATCCCCAAACTCCCGCTTTACGCCGAGGTCGGTGTGCCAGAAATCTGGCGCAGCAATGGCGAGCGCGTGGCAATCCTACGGTTGAGGGAAGGGACGTATGGCAAGGCATCGCTGAGCGCGGCCTTGCCGCCCCTCACCAATCACCTGCTCACCGACTTCCTGCGTGCGAGCCGGTCCCTCCGGCGGACTGAATGGCCGCGACAGGTTCGCGCGTGGGCGAACATGTCAGGTCCTTCGGGAGGGTAAGTATTCCGGCTACCCGGGCGCCATCTTCCGCGCATGGAGCAGAATGCCGAGCGCCGCCGCGCCAGCGATCGTCATTGCACCGATGCTCGCCCCGAGCGTGAGTGAATCTGGCGCAACCACCGATTGCCCGCGCAGCGCCTGCCAGACGAGCAAACCAGTCATCGCCATCCAGGCCAAGCCAGCGATCATCGAGAGCCGCGCACGGCCGCGAGACGTGAGCCAGGCTGGAGCGAAGCTGGCCAACAGCCAGCCGACAAGCGGAAGCGCTTGCAACCCGTGCATGCCGACGAAGTGCGCCACGCGGAGATCGCCACCCTCGGTGCTCCAGCCGACAACGGGCAGCCCCGGTCCGCCGTCCGCAACGCCGACGGCATGCGCCCCGATCACCGGCGACGCACCGGTGGCGTCCATCAGTGCTTCCTGGGCCGGGGTCGGTTGCGGCATCAGAAACGCCACCGCCATCCCAAACAGCGCCGCGACCAATCCCATCCGCACGCCCCAGACGATGGAAGGCGCGGCGAAGTTGCGGCGAAAGAGGAGAACCGCGACCACCAGGGTGAGCAGCCACATCCCGACAATAACGCCCCCCATGATGGTGAACACCGCGGCATCGAATGGCGTTTCCCGGTTGAAATGACTTGTCGTGCCGCGCAGCACCTGCATTGTGATCAGCAGCATCTCGGTCGCGAAGCCGAAGAGCGCGCCCCAACTGATGATGGCAACGAGCTTGGGCCGCTCGGGAACGAAACGCAGAAGCCACAAGAGCGAGGCGGCATAGATGGCGATGGAGATGGCGAACTTGGCCGGTTTCATCCACGCGGGAGCGCCGGTTATGACGCGAGGATCGATCAGGAGGCCAGCAAGCGCAATGAGGAGGAGCACCACCATCGCGCTGCTAAGGATGACCAGCGGTACGTTCTGGCGCACGCTTTGGGCAAGAGAGCTACGCTGAGCAGGCTGCAGATGAATGGGACCGATGAACGAGGTCATGACCTTCTCCCCGGTTGACAACCTGCACTCTACACCGGAAACTTCTTCGCCTAACGCCTGTTAGGCTTATAATCCTAACGATTGTTAGGGTGATTGTCAAGCGGCTGAACGCGGGGCAGGAATCGTAATGGCAGCACCACCAGGGGACCAGGTCAAGAGAGGCGATGAACGTCTACGGAACCCGCAGGGTGAGGGTGGGCGGCTCCGAGAAGAGCTGATTACGGCGGCTGGCCGGCTGTTGCTGAAGGATGGCAACCCGAATGCGCTGAGCTTGCGGGCGGTCGCGCGCGAAGCCGGCGTTTCGGCCCCGTCGGTCTATCTCCAGTTTGAAAACAAAGATGCCCTGCTGCGCGCCGTCGTGAACGAACACTTCGCGGCACTCCAGCGCGCCACTGAAGAACAGACGGCCTCAGGATTGGACCCGGTTTCCCGCCTCTACGCGGGATGCCTCGCGTATTGTCGCTTCGCCATCGAGCAACCCGGCGCGTATCGCGTGATCTTTGAAACCCCGCTGCCAAGCTGGCCGGAGATCGATGTAGATGAGCGGCCCGGCATGGCGGCGTTCATGGTTCTTGTCGACAGCGTGGCGAATTGCATATCGGCCGGGGTGGCAGAGCCCGACGATCCGTTTCGAATCGCCACCGATATCTGGACATCGATGCATGGCATGGTATCGCTGCGGCAGCGCTTACCCGGCTTTCCGTGGTCGCCAGTCGAAGAACAACTGACGGGAATCATCTCCGCGTTCACGGGCATCGACCGAGCAGTTGTTGGCGGCAGCGATACGATCGCGCCGAGAAGGGCCGGCAATCACTGACGGCCGCACAGCGCTCGTGCCGTCTCGGAGATCCTGGTGGGGCAGTGCACCCGGCGCGGGAATGGGGCATGGCGTGGACTGGACACGCATGGCGTGGACTGGACACGCATGCCGTGTCCCTACCCCACCGCGATCCACCATGCCCCAGGTGGTCTTCGGATCATGCACTAGCCAGGGGAGGGGGACGGGCGCCGGGTTGTGGCGATCTGTGGGGTAATCTGGCGCAGGATTGCGGACGCCTCGCGAGACGGGAGCATAGGGATCGGCCATGAGCAGCCACGGTTTCTCTCGCCGCACGCTCGTCGCCGCCGGTGGCGGAGTGCTGGCAGCCGCGATCAGCGGGTCGAGAACGGTTGCGGCACGGCGAAGGGCCGCGTTTCAACGCGCACCTTTCCTCACTGGCCAGGTCATCTGTCCCGACGACGACGCGTATGACGAAGCGCGGCTCGATTTCAATGCCCGTTTCTCCCGCTTCCCGGCGGGGATTGTGGTGTGCAGCAATGTCGAAGATGTCCAGAACGCCATACGCTGGGCCGGCTACCACGCCATCCCCTTGCGCGTGCGCTGCGGCGGCCATAGCTACGAGGCCTACTCCGTGGTCGACGATGGGTTGGTCATTGATGTGGGCGGGCTGAACGGCGTCGTCGTCGACCTGGCGCGCGGAGAAGCGGTGGTCGGTGCGGGCGTTCGGCTGCGCGACCTCTACCGGCGTCTCTGGGACTATGGAGTCACGCTGCCAGCTGGAACTTGCCCGGGTGTCGGCATCGCCGGGCTGACGTTGGGCGGAGGCGTTGGTTTCCTTTCCCGCCAGCACGGCCTGACCTGCGACAACCTGCTCGCCGTCGATCTGGTGAACGCCGACGGCAAAGCGCTACGCGCCAGCGAGCGGGAGCACGCCGATCTCTTCTGGGCACTGTGCGGCGGCGGCGGCGGCAACTTCGGCATTGCCACCGCGTTTACCTTTCGCGTTCATCCGATTGGCGATGTGGTCGTCTTCAGCATTGCCTGGCCGTGGGACGAGGCGGCGCTCGTCCTCGACGCCTGGCAGCGCTGGGCGCCGTTCGTCGATGAGCGCCTCACGGCAGGGATGGCCGTCGGCCCACCCAGCGATGGCTGGATCACCTGCTCCGGGCAGTTCACCGGCCCGTCGTCCGACCTTCCTTTCCTGCTCGATCCGATCCTCACCGTCGGGTCGCCTGGAATTCCAGCAGTCTCGACCATGCCGTTCCTGGCGGCAGCCGAGTACTTCGCCGGGCCGGGAGGCGCGCATAGCCGCTTCAAGAACGCGTCGGCGATGGTCTACGATCTGCTGAGCGGCAAGGCGATCGACACCCTCGTCGCCCAACTCCGCGTTGCGCCGACGGCTGGCAATCTCGTCGGCTGCTTTCCCCTTGGCGGCGCCATCGGGACCGTCCGTCCCGGGGCCACGGCCTTTCCCCATCGGCGCGCCCTCTTCGATCTGCAATATCAGGCCTACTGGCAGGATGATGCCGATGAAGTGGCGGACATCGCCTGGGTGCGCGACATTCGCGAGGCGATGCTTCCATACACGGTAGGGGCCTATGTCAACTACATCGACGCCGACATCCCCGACTGGCAAACCGCCTATTACGGCTCGAATCTCCCCCGGCTGATGGCAGTCAAGGCGACCTACGACCCAGACAATTTCTTCAATGGAGCGCAATCGATTCCCTTGCGGTTCTAATCCAATCCAAATAGTGCTGGATCATCATGCATGGCAGAAGGTGATGCATCGCCCTGATCGACACGCAGAGGATCTGGTCAAAACCAAGGAGAATACAGAATGTTGACGCGACGCAGCCTCGTTATGAACATGGCCCTCGCCCTGGCCGGGGCAGCCGGAGTCACCGGCCTTTCCACCCGCGCCAATACCGCCCAGGCATCGGGTTCCGGGAGTTCGGATAGCTCCTCTGGGCGCGATCATGGACGTCGACACGATCGTCACCATCGGCATGACAACCATCACCGGCACGATAACCACAATTAGCCATTGGCAAGCGCAAGGAGTCGATCCAGTAAGGGCAGGTGAGCTTTCCGGGGAGGCGACACTTTTCGAGATGGAGGCGCCCACTCCTCTGACCCCTTGATCGTTTGCTCGCGCAGGGCGTTGGGACCCGTCACTTCGGGGCCACAACGCCCTCTGCATTGTCAGCAACCTCCACCAACGTCAGTGGTGCGGCGCGACATCGAGCCCGCACTCGCACGCTACTCTTCCGCGCATGAATGAGGCCCGCCGCATCGAGGATTACGCGCTGCTCGGCGATCTGCAAACCGCCGTACTCGTGCATCGCGCGGGTTCGGTCGATTGGTGCTGCTTTCCCCGCTTCGATTCCGCCGCCTGCTTCGCTGCACTGCTCGGCACGCCCGATAACGGCCGCTGGCTGCTGGCGCCCGCTGGCGAGTCGGTCCGCATCGAGCGCCGCTATCAGCCGGGCGCCCTGATTCTCGAAACCGTGCACGAGACGGTCGCGGGGAACGTGCGGGTCATCGACTTCATGCCGCCGCGGGGCAAGGCGCCTGATATTGTGCGCATCGTCGAAGGAATCAGCGGACAGGTTCCGATGCGTTCGGAGCTGATCATTCGCTTCGACCACGGGAAGATCGTCCCCTGGGTGCGGCGGCTCGACGGCGCTCGATTAGCCACGGCGGGACCAGATGCGCTCTGTTTTCGCACGCCGGTCGAGGTGCGGGGAGAAAACCTGACCACGGTCGCCGAGTTCACGATTGCGCCCGGCGAGCGAATCCCGTTCGTGCTGACCTGGTTTCCGTCTCAAGAAGCCCCGCCCGCACCCGTCGATGCCGAGATCGCCCTCGCCGAGACGGCGTCGTACTGGGCAGAATGGGCGGCGTCGAGTGCGCATCAGGGGGAGTATGACGAGGAGATTCGCCAGTCTCTCGTCGTGCTCAAGGCGCTCACTTACGAGCCGACCGGCGGCATTGTGGCCGCGCCGACGACGTCGCTGCCGGAATCAATCGGCGGCGTTCGCAACTGGGACTATCGTTATTGCTGGCTGCGCGACGCGAGTTTGACCCTCTGCGCGATGCTCAGCGCGGGGCACGGTGAGGAGGCGCTGGCCTGGCGCGGTTGGCTCCTGCGCGCGATTGCCGGCGATCCGGCCGAAATCCAGATCATGTATGGCCTCGCCGGCGAGCGCCGGCTCGAAGAACGGGAGCTCGACTGGCTGCCCGGATTTCGCGGCTCGCGCCCGGTCCGCGTCGGCAATGCCGCTTCCCACCAAATCCAGCTTGATGTCTTCGGCGAGGTATTAGAGGCGGCCTATCAGACCATCGCTCATGGCGTCGAGCCATCAGCCGATGGCTGGGCGCTCCTGCTGCGGTTGCTGGCCCACCTCGAAGCGTCCTGGCGCGAGAAGGACGCCGGCCTCTGGGAAGTGCGCGGGCCACTGCGCCACTTCACCCACTCCAAGGTGATGGCCTGGGTCGCCTTCGATCGCGCCGTCTGCCTGCACGACGAGTTCGGGCGCGACGGTCCGGTGGAGCGCTGGCGAGCGCTGCGGGACGAGATCAAGGCGGAGGTGCTCACGCACGCCTGGAGCGAGCGGAAGCAGGCCTACGCGCAGTCCTACGGCTCGGACGATCTTGATGCCAGCGTCTTGCAGATGGCCATCGTCGGGTTTTTGCCGGCCACCGATCCCCGCTTCGTCTCGACCGTCAAGGCTATCCAACGCGAGCTCGACGACAACGGACTCCTTCTCCGCTACCGCACGGAGGAGAAGGTGGACGGCTTGCCGGGTGAGGAAGGGGTCTTTCTGGCCTGCTCGTTCTGGCTGGTGGAAGTGCTGGCCTTGCAGGATCGCGTCGACGAAGCGCGCGCCCTCTTCGCCCGCCTGCTCGCCCTGCGCAACGACCTTGGCCTGCTCAGCGAAGAGTACGACCCCCGCGCCGGTCAGATGCTCGGCAACTTCCCGCAGGCCTTCACCCATCTTTCGATCGTCGAAGCCGCGCTCACCCTCGCCGCCCGCCCCATGCGCGGCAACGTTTCCCGCGTGGACTAGCAGACCGGTCTCGACTCCTCGTGTATGATCACAACCAATTGTTCACGAACGATAGCGTCGACTCGCATCGAAGTCGCGCGTTTGGCACAGCGTGCCGGCAGCGAAGGAGCGTCTGATCATGCGTCGGTTCATGCGTCGCTCGATAGCCACCTTCTGCACACTCCTCATCCTCGCGAATATGGGGATGTCCGGCATCCGCGCTCAGGAGGCCACGCCCATTCCCAGCGGTCCTGACACCTTCTTTCCCCCGGTCGATGTGCGGGACATCGGCTGGCTCCTCCCGCCTCCCTTTTGCACCGACGAAGAACAGATGGCCGGCGAGTTCGGCGTCGGAGAAATGCCCGTCGGAGGGGCTTTGACCCGGCCGGCCGCCGCGCCAAATCAGGATCTCTATCTCCTCCGGGTCACCCTGCCGGAGCGAGCGTGCGTCGGCTATGACGGCCATTACCTCCACGACGGCGCCATGATCTGGTTCGTCCAACAGGGAACCATCGCCTTCAAGACTCGCTCGATCGTGGGCTTGCCCGCGGCCGATGTCGTGGCCGGGCATGGAGACGGCTCCCCCATCGCCCTGACCGGCGGCGCGGTTGATCTCGCGGAGGGTGACTGGATCAGCATCGACCGCGCCGCGAACTACACCTACCGCAACACCGGCCAGGGCGACGCGATCATCATGATGTCGGTGCTGGAATCGCGGCCCGCCGTGACCGAACTGGAACCCGAGGACGGCGTGATGTTCCTCTCCGGCTGCAAGGGGCTGTGTCGCGGCAAACGTTAAGCTCTATCCAGCGCGAACGCGGCTCCGATGACGGGCAGCGACTCGGGGGCGCGGTAGAGACGGTGATGCGCTGGCGTGTGACGCCGCGAACCGGTCCAGGCCCGAGGTGTACAGGGCCGGAAGGCAGTAGAGCGCCACGGCGCGGGAGCATGCCAGGAATCCCATGCTGAGCCAGCCCTCGGTGCCGGTCGCCCTCTCCCGGGTCCCTGTGCCGCCAAGCCCCTTGATTGGGCGCTCGTTAGACATTGCTGCCGCGAAGAGCCTGCTGCAGCGGCGGGACGTTCGCCTGCTTACGCTGACGGGCCCCGGCGGCGTCGGCAAGACCCGTCTCGCGGTGGAGATTGCCCGCGCGGTTGCCGCCGACTATCCCGATGGCGCGCATTTCATCCCGCTTGCCGGTGTCACCGATCCCGCCCTCGTCACCCCAACAATCGCCGCCGCGCTTGGCGTGCGGGAGGCTTCCCTTCGCCCAACCCTGGAGCTGATCATCGAAGAGATCGCCGACCGCGACCTGCTCCTAGTGCTCGACAATTTCGAGCAGGTGGAGGCAGCGGCTCCTATCCTCGGCGCGCTGTTGGCTGGCGCTTCCGGTCTCCAACTCCTGGTCACCAGTCGCTCGCTGCTCCGTATCGCGGGAGAGCATCAATTTCCTGTCCTGCCGCTGCCGTTTGCCGATCCTGGGCACATCCCCCCGCTGGCCGAGTTTGCCGCGCTGCCGGCAGTTCGCCTTTTTGTCGAACGCGCGGGAGCGGCGACCGGGGCGTTTGCCGTGTCGGATGCAAACGCGGCTGATGTGGCCACGGCGTGCGCGCGGCTGGACGGCCTGGCCCTCGCCATCGAGCTGGCGGCCGCGCGCCTCCGTCACCTGCCACTGCCGGCATTGGTCGCCCGGCTCGACGATCGCCTCGCGCTGCTGATCGGCGGGCCGCGCGACATGCCGGAGCGGTTGCAGACGCTGCGGGCGGCGATTGCCTGGAGTTACGATCTGCTCGATCCCGCCGCGCAAACGCTCTTTCGCCGGCTGGCGATCTTCGCGGGCGGCTGCTCGCTTGCCGCGGCGGACGCCATTCTCGGCGACGATCCAGCGAAGCCTGGGGCGGTATTGCCGCACATTTCGACCCTCATCGACGCAAGTCTGCTGGTGCGGCTTGCCGACGGGAACGACGAGCCGCGCTTCGTCATGCTTGAGACGATCCGCGAGTTCGCTCATGCCCTCCTCATGGAGAGCGACGAGGCCGCGGAGATCGCTCGTCGCCATCGCGCCTATTTTCTGGCCATGGCCGAGCGCGCCAATGTGGCCCTCGACGGTCCCGAGCAAGCGACCTGGTTGGCACGATTGACAACCGAGCACGACAACATGCGAGCGGTGTTGAGCCGGTCGATCGCTAACGGTGACGTCGATACCGCGCTGCGGCTGGGCGCGGCGCTGTGGGACTTCTGGGCCACGCGCGAGCATATCGCCGAAGGCCGCATATGGCTGGAGCAGGCGGTGGCGATCGGCGACGGCGCTGACCCGGTCGTCCTCGGCAAAGCGATTCACAATCTGGGCAACCTGGCCACCAGCCACTACGACCTCGTTGCCGCCAGGGAGCATTACACGCGTAGCCTCGCCATCTGGACGCGGCTGGGCGACCGGGATGGCATCGCCGGCGACCAGATCGGCCTGGCCCTCGTGGCCCGCTACCGCGGTCAGTATGGGGAAGCCCGAAGCCTGGCAATGGAGGCGCTGGCGACCTGGACAGCGCTTGCCGACCTGCCGGCCGCCGCCATCGCCCATCACAATCTCGGCGCCATCGCCGCAGAGGCCGGAGAGACCGGCCAGGCCCGTACGCACTATCTGCGCGCCCTGGCCTTCCGCCGCGAATTGGGTGACAACGACAACGCCGCCTACGTCGTCTGGTCGCTCGGCATCGTCGATCTCCTCGAGGGCAACGACGCGGCGGCCGTGGCGCGATGCAGCGAGGCGTTGGCCCATTTCAGGGCCGCCGGCGAGCGCTCCGGCCAGGCGTACGCGCTCTGCACGCTCGCTCGGCTAGCGGGAAAGGCCCAGCGCGACGACGAGGCCCTGACGTTTCTGAAGGACGCGCTCGAGTTGCGCCAAGCGGTCGGCGGCGCCAAGGGCACAATCGAATGCCTGGAAGCGCTGGCGCTGATCCTCGCCCGCAAGGGGCTGGCCGAGCACGCGGCCCGCCTGCTGGCCGCGGCGTCCGCCGCCCGCGACGCCACCACGATCGTCGTCCCGACCCTCGACCGGCCAGAGCTGGCTCGCGCCCGCGCAACTCTGGCCGAGAAGCTGGGGGTAGCCGCGTTCTCGACGGCCTGGACCGTAGGTCAGGGAACCACGCTCGAGCAAGCCATCGTCGACGCGCTGGAAGCGATCGAAAACCCGGCAAAGGCGCCGCGCGGACCGGCGCCGTACGATCTGACTTCTCGCGAAATCGACGTGCTGGCCCTCCTGGCCGAGCATCTTTCCGACAAGGAGATCGCGGACCGCCTCTTCCTCAGCCCGCGCACGGTCGAGCGCCACGTCGGCAACATCCTGGCCAAGCTGGAAGCGCCGAATCGGCGGCTGGCCGCGGCGCGCGCCACCCGCGAGGGGATCGTTTCGTAGACAGGCATCGATTCCACACACTCCCGCTCACGACCTCGCGTACGCCATCAATTGCGTAATTCTCCTCATGTGCTCCGCCGTGCACGGGCGCACGATGGTTCTGCTCCCGAACGCACGGGACGCCGTCCTCCCGACCGAGCGGAGGACGCCGCAAGGCGCCACGGGAGCAGATCATGAACTCGTTCACCGCGCGGTTGGGGACCGCGCCTCGTACCTGGACCTCCTCCGGCATTCTGGCGACGCCGGCGATCCTGGCGGCCACGCTCCTCTGGGGTGTTTCGACATCCGCGGCCAAGCTGGCGCTGCTGGACTGGCCTCCCCTGACCCAGGCGTGGCTCCGCTTTGTCGTGGCGCTGCTCGTGCTCATTCCTTTCAACCGGATGATGGGCAGCCGGTTGGCGCTGGGGCGCATGCCGGCGCTGCTCGGGCTGATCGGCGTGGCGCTCTTCTACGCCTTGCACAACCTCGGCTTGCAATTCACCAGCGGCGTCAACGCGTCGTTGATCCTGGATGGGGGGACACCCGCGCTTATGATCGTGCTCGGCGCCTTCCTCCTGCGGGAGCGTCCTGGCAGGCGCGCTGGCGCCGGGTTGCTGATCTCCCTGGCGGGAATCGGTGTGGTCGTGCTCGCGAACGATTCCAGTGGGTTTGGCTCCTTCGGCCTGGGCGACGTGCTTATCATCGTCAGCGCGGCTCTCTGGGCGCTCTATGCCGTGATTGGGAAGAACGTATTCGCCGCCGAAGGGGTCATGCCGGTCGTCTCCGGGTCCAGCCTCTACGGCGTCCTATTCCTGGCGCTACCGGCGCTGGTCGAGGTTTCGCATGGGGGCGGCCCGACGCTCACGTGGCAGGGCGGCGGGATCATGCTCTTTCTCGGCGCCGGGTGTTCAGCGCTCGCCTATCTCTTTCTCGGTCACGCCCTGACGCACCTAACGGCATGGCGGGTGGCCTCATGGAGCACGCTCATGCCGCTCGTTGGCGTCGTGGCCGCCATGATCCTGCTCCGCGAAGAGATCGGCAGGGGACAACTGGCGGGAGGCGGGCTGATCTTGCTCGGTGTCGTTCTGACCTCGCTTCCAAACGCGGCGGGCGCCGGCAGAAAAATAGCCCCTTCGGATTCAGCCCAACCCGACGCGGATCACATCCATCCCGGCGCCGCCGGGCGTGTGGCAGGAGATCAGTCACTTCCGATTGAGCGGGAAACCTCTGCGCGACAGGCGACTGACGGGCAGAAGAACTGGCGGCAGCAGCGACCATACGGCGTTCCCGTGCAGTGGGATTTGTCAATACAACGGGAGATATCCGAGCGAAAGCCACAGAATGCCCTTCCCAATGCAGAACGCGAGACGAGGATGGCCGCACTTCGGGTGTCGTGAGCGATGCCGTTTTCCGACCGCAATGGCAGCACGGTAATAGAAATCCGCTGGGAGCCGCGAGCAGGCATGACGAACCGTGGACGAGCGCGAACACCATCACCAATGCGAAGCATCGCACGGGTCCCGGCGTCAAACGTTTTGTATCGGTGGCAAGACCGCGCATCGCGACTTGAGCTTCAGCCGCCGATCCGCAAGAATGATGCGGTCACCCTCCCATTCAAACGGGGAAACCGCAGTTCTGGAGGAATGGTCCGCATGCGCTTCAGCCAGTTGATCGCCCCGCGCACGTCCGAAATTATGGAAGGTGTGGCGCCAGGGCCAGGACCGGGCGAGGTTCTGGTGCGGGTCACGGCCTGTGGCGTTTGCGCGTCGGAGTTGCATCCCTGGGCCGAAGGCACGGCAACGTATCCGCACCGCTTCGGCCACGAGCCGGTGGGCAGGGTCGCGGAGATCGGCCCGTTGGTGACGCGGTGTCGAGTCGGCGATCGGGTTACCGGCCTCTTTAACGGGGCCTATGCGGACCTTTGTCTGGCCAGGGAAGAGCGGCTCATTGCCGTTCCGGATGAAGTGCCCGACGAGGGTGCCTTCGGCGAGCCGCTGGCATGCCTGGTGAACGCTCAGCGCCGCACCCCAGTCGATCTGGCCGATCGGGTGGCGATGATCGGCCTCGGTTACATGGGGCTCGGCATGCTGCAACTAATGAAGCTGCGCGGACCGAGGCAGATCGTCGCTATCGACGTCCGTGAGGAAGCGAGGGCGTTGGCGGTGTCGCTCGGCGCGGACGAGGTGTATCACCCCGAGGAGATCCCAGACGATTTCCGGCTGGTTCGATTCGCCGACTGGGAGAGCGAGCGAGGGTTCGATGTCGTGGTCGAAGGATCGGGCACCCAGGCCGGGCTGACTCTGGCGGGAGAGCTGGTGCGGGCCCATGGCACCCTATCGATTCTTGGCTTTCACCAGGCCGGGCCGCGCGAGGTGGAGGTCGGCATGTGGAACTGGAAAGCCATCGACGTGGTGAACGCTCACGTCCGTCGGTTCGACCTGCTACTGGAGAACATGCGGATCGGGCTCGAACTCGAGGCGAGGGGCCTCATCAATCTCGGCTCGCTCGTCACCCATCGCTACGGGCTGGACGAGGTCGATCGGGCCTACGCCGATTTGCAAAGCAAACCCGCGGGCTTCATCAAGGCGGCGATTCTGCCCTGAATCGACTGGCGCACACCCCGGCCGCGTTCTCCGGGTTTTCGGGCCAAGCTCCCAACCTCTGAAACGGAATCCGGGTAAAGCGTTCCGCGCACAGCCGCCGCCCTCACTTCGCATCGTCGCTTCAGCCGTCATCCGGTCAGCGGCGAACCCCGCGCGCCGCAAATCCAGTTCTAATCTCCCGCGCATAGTCTGGTGCTACCGGCCGACGTGGAGACCATCTGGGCCGGCATCTCCGCCTGACTGCCAGGCCAGTTCGTTCGCAAGTTCATCCAACGGAGGACATCATGACCCACCCTGCTGCACTCGCGATATCAATCGCCCTCACGCTCATGCTGGGGTTCGGCGTCATCGCTGGACGCGATCGGCTCTTTGAGGCGACCGCCGATGCCGGCTCCGCCAATGTCGCGTCAATCTCATCCGTCGCACGCGACGCCACGACGAGCGGAGCCGAACGACAGATCGTGGGCATCTCGCCCCGAGTCATCGAGATTCCCCGTCCCACGACCGAACGTCCGAGCACTCTCCGCGCAACCGACGACGAAGGCGAGGGTTCCCGCGGCGGCGACAACACTGTCAGGAGCCAACGAGACGACGAAGGGTATCAGGAAGAGAGCGATGACTGACACGACCTTCTCAGCCAACACGATCGACGCGGTCCCGCCGGCGAACCGGATACCGGGAGCGGTGGCGCCGAAGGCCGTCAGGACAAATGGCAAGCTCGCCGCGCGCCTGGAGCGGGAGGCGGCGGCGCGGCGGGCACTCTTCGCGGTATCGCTGGCTGGCTTCGTGGCCCTCTTCGGGCTCATCGCAGTCGCGGGGAAGCCGGCCCCGGACACGGGAGTCGGAAGTTCGGCACTGGTTAGCGACTCTGCCAGCACAGGCCGTGTGGTAGCCCAGGCGCCGATCACCGGACTCGATGGCGGAGGCGCCCAAACGCTTGTCCGCATCGTGGCGCCGGAACCACGAGCTCGTGCCCCGCACGCTCGCACGAGGGCCAGTTGATGCCGGGCCTGGTCACCCGAGCGGCCTTCCCCGCGATGAGCATCATGGTCGAGATCACGGGCGTCGGGGTTCCAGAGCGGGAGGCGGCCCGCGCCGCCGACCTCGGGCGCGGGCTGGCCCTGCAGTGGGAATCCTGGTTCAGCCGGTTCCGCCCTGACAGCCAGCTCTGCCGTCTCAATGCGGCCGGGGGAGCGGCGGTGCGCTTTGCGGACGAATTCCTCGCCATGCTCGAAACCGCGAAAGCGGCGGTCCAGCGCACAAGCGGGCGATTCGATCCGTCGATCTTGCCGGCCCTCGAAGCGGCTGGCTACGATCGGAGCATCGAGCAAGTGCGTGCAGCCCCGCGTTGTATAGCCGGGGAGCAGCACCCCGCGTTTGGCCGCGAGGGCTGGGACGCGGTCCGCATCGACCGCGAGCGGGGAGAGGCACGGTTGCCGGCGGGAATGCGCATCGATCTGGGCGGGATTGCCAAAGGGGCCTTCGTCGATCGCCTGGCCTCCGAGCTCAGTTCGTGGCCGGGCGGCTGCATCGACGCGGGCGGCGATCTGCGCGTCTGGGGCGTCCCTCCCAGCGGCGAAGGGTGGAGGCTCGGCATCGAGGACCCATGCCATGCCGGGGAGGATATCCTCATCGCGGACCTTCTCACGTCCGACACTTTTGGGGTGGCGACCTCCGGCGTTCATCGCCGGCGCTGGTCAGTCGGCACGACGATGGCGCATCATCTCATCGACCCGCGCTCCGGAACACCGCTGGCGGATGGCGTGCGATCGGTGACGGCCTTTGCCCCGGATGTCACGTCGGCGGAGATTGCCGCCAAAGCCGTGATCGTGGCGGCGAACGAGCCCACGAGCAGCGAGTCATTCGGCGCCACGCTCGCGATCGTCATCCGTGATGACGGCAGCATCTCATCAATCCAGAAGGAATCTCATCATGCCAGTTCCATCTCGTTCACCTGGCCGTTCCGCCGCTCGGCCTGAGCCAGCCGGCGGCTATGCCGTGGCCGCGATCGCCGGGAGCGTCCTGCTGGTGGCTGGACTGCTCCTCGCCGCGGCGATGCTGGGGCGACCGGCCAGCCCAATCACCTGGTACGTCGCCCGAGCCTCGGGAATCATGCTCTACCTTGTGCTCTGGATTTCAACCATGACCGGTCTTGGTTTGACGACCGCCCTTATGGATCGCTGGGGCGGGCGCGGCATGGTCTTCAGTATCCATGCCTTTGTCACCAGCCTGGCGTATGGCTTTCTGGCGCTCCATCTGTTGAGTCTGGCGGCCGACCCGACCGTGAGCTTCGGGCTGAAGGAGTTGCTCGTACCGTTTGCGGCCGGGTGGCGCGAACCGTGGACCGGGCTGGGCGTCATCGCCGGGGAACTGACGGTCGTCATCGGCGTCAGCTTCGCCGCCAAGCGAGTGATTGGCCAGCGCGCCTGGCGGGCATTGCACTGGCTCGCCTTCCCGCTCTACGGCATGGCGCTGCTTCACGGCATCGGCTCCGGAACCGATGCTCGCACGCCGTGGGCAGGAGCCATGTATCTGGCGACGGGAGGGATGGTAGTACTCTTCAGCCTCTATCGCCTTCTCCGGGCGAGTTCGCAGCTCCGGATCCCGGCTTCTGCTCCTGCACAGGCCCGTAATCCCACGGGGGTCGTTTGATGCGTCTATGCGTATCTTGATCATTGAGGACGACGAACGCCTGGCAAGCGTCATCGCCCGCGTGCTCCGCCAGGAGCGATTCGATGTCGATCTGGCCCATGATGGACAAACCGGTCTGGAGCAGGCGCTGGGCGGCGTCTACGATGCCCTCATCGTCGACTGGATGCTGCCTGGCCGGGACGGGGTGGAGATCATCCGCGAGCTGCGGGCCGAGCACATCTCGACCCCGGCGCTGATGTTGACGGCACGGGGCGAGATGCCGCAGCGGGTGGCGGGCCTGGACGCCGGCGCGGACGATTATCTCGGCAAGCCCTTTGCATTCGAGGAGTTGCTGGCGCGCTTACGCGCCCTGTTGCGCCGGGGTGAGCGCCCCGTGCTCGATGCGGTGGCGCCCATCGGGAACATTACCGTCGACTTCGCGGCACACGCTGTCGCTCGCGATGGCGAGCCGGTTCCCCTTTCTCCACGGGAATTCGCCCTGCTGGAAGTGCTAGCCCGCAACCGCGGGCAAGTGCTCAGCCGCGATCAGCTCCTGGAGCGGGTGTGGGGCTATGACGCCGATCCGCAGGGCAATGTCGTTGAGCTCTACATTCACTATCTGCGCCGCAAGCTTGACCCGGACGGTGAGGACGCCGAGTCGCTGATCCGCACGGTGCGCGGCTCCGGCTACCTGATCCCGGCCCCATAGCCGCCGATGTTTGCTTCTATCGGGCGGCGCCTGGCGCTGCTGAACGCGGTCGTGGTCGTGGCCGTAATTGCCTTGGTCGGCATCGCCACGTTCAGCCTGCTGCGCCAGAGTCTCGATCGCGAGGCGGACCAGGCGTTGGCGGAGCGCGCCGCGGTGGCCCGAGCGAGTTGGACTGATCTCTTCTCGTCTGACCGCCCCCCGGCCGAGGCGTCGCCAGGCCCCAATACGACGGATGCCGACCGCAACGATGATGGGTTAGATGGCGCGAAGGGGATCGAAGACGACCACGACGGCAAGGACGATGAGGCGCATGAGCTGGTGGAGAGCGGCGATATTCTGCTCTTTGCGGTCGACGCCGACGGGCGTCTGCTTGCCAACGCGCGAGGCCTCGCCATCCCTGGCCTCCCCGATCCAACCGGCATAGCGGCGGCTCGGGCGGGCGACATCGATGCGCGGAGCATCCAGTTTGCCAACGAGACGATTCGCGTGTACACCACGCCAGTGTGGCTCGATGGCCGGGTGGTCGGCGCGGTACAGGCCGCGCGCAGCGATCGGGAGCATCAGTCGGAGCTGCAGCTCATTGGCGTCATGAGCATCTTCGGCGTCGGGTTGGGCGCGATCGTGGCCGTGCCGGCCGGGCTTTTCCTGGCGCGGCGGGCGATGCGGCCGATCGACGCGGCGTTCGCCCGGCAGCGCGCCTTTGTCGCCGACGCCTCACACGAGCTACGCACGCCATTGACGCTGATCCGGGCGACAACCGAGCTCGTGCAACGCATGCCCGATGCCTCGCCAGCGGTGCGCGAAGAGCTCGGCGGGGTGCTGGATGAGGTCGATGCCACCAACCGCCTCGTCGGGAACCTGCTGTTGCTGGCCCGTCTCGATAGTGATGAGCTGCCATTGCAGCGGGAGCTTATTGATCTGGGCGAGGTGGTGCGCGCGGCAGCAACGCTCTTTATGCCGCTGGCGGAGACGGCCGGGTTAACCCTGACGGTCGAGACGGCGTCAGGAGTCCACGTGAACGCCGACGCGGACCGCGTTCGGCAGGTGATGCGCATCCTGCTCGACAACGCCATCGCCTATACACCGACCGGTGGCTCGATACGCGTTGAGGTGGCGCAACGCGGCGGGCGCGCGGTGGTGACGGTCCGCGATACGGGCAGCGGCATCCCCCCGGCAGAACACGCACAGGTCTTCGACCGCTTCTACCGAGCCGACCGGGCTCGCTCGCGCGGGACGGGTGGATCCGGCCTGGGTCTGGGCATCGCCCGGGCGCTGATCCACGCCCATCATGGCGAGATCGGTCTGGAGAGTCCTGGGCGGGGAACGACGGTCTGGTTCGCGCTCCCGTTGGCGCGCCCTCCCAGCCAGTGACTCTAAGCCAACACTAATTTCGCTGGCGCAAGATGTGATCAGTAAGGCGGCGATCGGGAAGCAAGGGCTTCGTGTCAACCGCAAATGTGGATCGGGAGGAATGCATCGTGGATAGAGTGGAATCGACAACGCTACGCACCTGGGCAGGGATCGGGTTGATCGCCGGGACAGGACTGGTTCATCTGGTGGAGACGCCAGAGTACTTCGGGGAGATGCCCTACATCGGCGTCCTCTTCGCGCTCAGCGTTGTCGGCGCGCTGGTTGCCGCATTCGGCATCTATCGCCAGGAGCGGTGGGGTTGGCAAATCGGCCTGCTGGTAGCCGGCGGGTCGCTTGTCGGCTATCTCCTCAGCCGCACGGTTGGGATACCGTTCTTCCGCGAAAATTCGTGGGAAGCGTTCTCGGAGCCGGTCGGGCTGCTGAGCCTGATGGTCGAGGGGCTCTTCCTGGTCGTGGCCGCCAACGTGCTCTCACCGCGGGCGACCTCACGTGAACAAGGCGCCTTGGCCCGCTCGTAGCCCCGCTCAAAAACAGCTCTCTACCTCCGCGGCAAGCATGCTTGCCGCGGAGTTCGTGTGTCAGATGCGATCCGCTCAGCCGCGCGAAACGCGGCCGCGCAGCGCGGCCAAGGCCAGGCTGAGACTGATGACGCTCACCAGCAGGATGGCCAGCGCGCCCTGCAGGATCAGCGGCGGCTGCCAACCGCCGTAGAGGAGCGAGCGTAGACCGGCCAGCAGATAGGTCATCGGGTTGAAGCGGGCCACCGTCGCCAGCCAGCCGGTCAGCGCCTCCATGGGGAGCGCGCTGGTGGTCAGGAAGGCGAAGGGGAAGAAGAGAATGAAACTCGCGCCGACCGCTCCGGCCGAGGCCGTCTTCAGGGCGATGGCATACGGGAAGCCAGTGAAGGCCAGGCCCCAGAATCCGGACATGAGCAGAAACACCAGCACCCCCAGCAATCCGGTTTCGAAGCGGACGCCCACCGCCGTGCCGAGCAGGATCACTGGCAGGGAGAGGAGGATGATCTGCACGAAGTCCGCGGCCATCATGCCCAGCAGCAGCGCCAGGCGGCGGATCGGCGTCATCAGCATGCGGTCGAAGTAGCCGGACTGGATGTCGGTGACCAGCGCGTTGGCGCGGGAGATGCCGGTGACAGCGAAGACGATGGCCGTGGGGAGCTGGAAGGCGCGGTAATCGAGGCCAGGGATGCCGCGCTGGGTAAAGTCCTGCAGGGTGCCGACATTGACGGCAAAGAAGAAGATGGGGATGATGAGCGCAGGGATCAGGACCTCCGGTTCGCGGGGCAGGGCGCGCAGCGAGCGAATGGCCACCGAGCCCAGGTCGTTGAAGAAACCCGCTGGCCGGGCCTGGACCGTCGTATCGCGAGATATGGCAGGAGCGGAGGCCGGGCCGCTGGGCCCGCCGGTACGGGTTCCGGGTCGTGTCGATGTCTGGGATACGCTCAAGCCGCTTCTCCTTCCAGATGTTGGCCGGTCAGGGTGAGAAAGACGTCATCGAGCGTTGGCTCGCGCAGCGTCAGCGAGCGCACCCGCAATCCCGCTCCGGCCAGGGCCACCACCACCGGGGAGACACTGGCCGGGCCGTCGGTCGTCGACGCCAGGACTTCATCACCTCTCGATTCCACGCTGTCAATGCCAGGCACCGCCGCGATCACGCCGGAAGCGCGAGCAACGTCGTCGACGCGCACGGCCACGACATCGGCGCCGATCGAGCGCTTGAGCGCGGCGGGCGCACCCTCGGCGATGATGCGGCCGTGGTCGATGATGCCGACGCGGTCGGCCAGGGCATCGGCCTCCTCCAGGTACTGGGTGGTCAGGAAGATGGTCATGCCCAGCTCGTCGTTGAGGCGCTTGACCTCATCCCAGACATTGATTCGCGAGGCAGGATCGAGCCCGGTGGTCGGCTCATCAAGGAAGAGCACCTCCGGGTTGTGGATTAACGCCGCGGCGAGATCGACTCGCCGCTTCATGCCGCCGGAATAGGTCTTGATGCGCTGATCGAGCGCATCGCCAATGTCGATCAGCCCGCGCAGCTCGGTCAGCCGGCGCTCGATATCGGCCTTTCCCAATCCGTAGTAGCGTCCCTGCTGGCGCAGCAGCTCGGTTCCCGTCTGCTGCATGTCGAGCGCCGCCGATTGCAGGGCCGCGCCGATGCGCAGCCGCACCTGGCCCGGTTGGCTGGCGATATCGAAGCCAGCCACGGTGGCGCGGCCGGCAGAGGGCGCGGTGAGGGTGCAGAGCATGCGGGTCGTCGTAGATTTCCCGGCGCCGTTGGGGCCGAGAAAGCCATAAATTTCACCCCGCGAGACGGCCAGATCGACAGCATCGACCGCCACGAATTCCCCGAAACGACGTTCGAGACCAACGGCCTCAATGGCAAGATCCATACACATCCTTAACTGATGTAACCATCCAGCCCAACCGTCCGAACCGGCAGAGACCGCGTGGCCGTGGTCGCGAGGCCAGCCATCCGACGCGAACGTACATTATAGAACACATGTTCGCAACTCTCTACATGCAAACAACACGAGGTTCCTCGACGGCTCTCGGTTTTATCCGCGTACGCACGAGGAAGGCGACGAGATTCCTCCTTCGTCGGAATGACAACGTCGCTGTGTCGCAGCACTCAGAATGAGACACCTACCCTGCGCAGCGCTCGAGCGGCCGGCACGAAATAGCGTACGTCATACACTATTTCGTGTATGGTATACACAGTATCTATGGGAGTCAAGCAGGGCGCGTCAGGATGAGTGAGACAGATCGGCACGGACGGGATGATCACCGCGCGGGCGTTGAGTTGCTCTGGGGTTCAGAGGAACGCGCCAGCCGGGGGCCGAAACCCGGCCTGACATTGCATCAGATTGCCAGCGCCGGTATCGCCATCGCCGACGCCGAGGGTCTGGGCGCCCTCTCCATGCGCGCAATCGCCGAGCGGCTCGGCTTCACGACCATGTCGCTGTACCGGCATGTTCCGGACAAGACGGCGTTGCTGGCGGTGATGATCGATACCGCGATCGGTGAGTCGCTGCCCATCTCGGCCGGCGATCGGCTCTGGCGGTCAGAGTTGGCGGCGTGGGCCTGGCAGAACTGGGACCTCTTTCACCGCCACCCATGGCTGATGCAGGCGGAGGTTCCCGGCGCCATGACCGGGCCGCGGCAGATCGCCTGGATCGAAGCCGGGCTGGAGATTCTCGCCGGGACCGGTTTGACCGGCGGCGACATGATGGAAATCGTGCTCTTCCTCTATGGCTACGTCCACGGCATGGCGCATCTTTCGCTGACCTGGATGCGGCACGATCCCCTGGCCTGGGAGTCCTCGTCGCTGCTGATGCAGCACATCGCGCACGACCCCCGCTTCCCGTTGTTTCGCGCCAATCTGGCCGCCGGTGTCTTTGACGAGCCGAACGATGCCGCCACCAGTGCTGACCCGATGGGCGAGGGTTTCGAGTTCGGACTGCAACGGGCCCTGGACGGAATCGCGGCCTACATGCGACAGCGAACCGATCCCACTCCTGGTGGCCCATGATGCCCACGTGCCTTCATCAGCGCGCAATTAGCAGGGCCCTCGCTCTGGCCGCTTATCCTCCCAACGTGGCGCCAAAGAGACGGCCGACGCCGAAGGTGATCGCCGCCGCGGTCACGCCGAAGAGCACCTGGCGCAGCCCGGACTGCAACGCGTTGCGCCCGGTGATGACCGTGATCGCCGCGCCGATGCCGAACAGGCCGATGACGCTCAGGGTGACGCTGGCGATCACCGCGGTCGTCCCCGCGGTAAAGAAATAGGGCGCGACGGGGATGATGGCCCCGGCCGAAAAGAGGAGGAAGGAGGTGATTGCCGCTTCCCAGGCCGATCCTCCCAGTTCGGCGGGATCGATACCCAACTCTTCCCGGGCCAGCGTGTCGAGCGCTGTCGCCTGATCCTGCACCAGCCGCTGGCCCAGCGCGCGGGCCTGATCGGCGGGGAGTCCCTTGGCCTGGTAGATGAGCGCCAGCTCTTCGGCCTCTTCTTCGGGCGCCGCCAGCAGCTCCTCGCGCTCGATCCCGATCTGACGCTCGAACAGCTCGCGGGCGCTCTGCACCGAGAGCCACTCGCCGAGCGCCATCGAAAGCGAACCGGCCAGCAACCCGGCCATGCCGGTAATCAGGATCGATTGGCCTGCCAGTTCGGCGCCGGCCACGCCCATGACCAGGCTGGCATTGGAGACGAGCCCATCATTGGCGCCGAGGACCGCCGCGCGCAGCGCGTTGCCGCCCCCCGAGCGGTGCCGGCCTTCCAACCGGGCCACCGATCCACCGGAGAGCCCGCTGGTCTGGTCAGTCATGGCCTGGAAGAGGCGAGCGTGGGAGCTCTCGTCGGCGTCCATGCGCGCGTCGCGCGCTTCCGGCTGGTCACGATACCGGGCGCTGTCGGCCTGTTCGCGCTGCGTCACGGTGGGCAGGATGAAGCTGGGACCGAAGCGGCGCGCCAGGGCAATGAGCGTGCGCGTGCGCCAGCCTGGCCGGGTCGGCATTGCGGTCACACCGGCCGCCCGCAGTTTCGCGCGCCAGATCTCGGCGTGACGCTCCTCGGCGGCGGCCATGCGCGTGTAGACCGCGGCGAGCTCGGAGCCGGCCTCGATCTCGGCGAGGGCGTGATAGAGCGCGGAGCCATCGATCTCGGCCTGCAGGTTCCCAGCAATGCGTCGCTGGTCGATACCATTCGTCATTCGCCCCTCCATTCCCGATCGAGTCTCGACGCGCCACGCAACGCTTCTCCCGTCGCGCGCGCGATCATCAGCTCTTCACGAGCGCGAACCACCAGCACCCGAACGCGGGATTCCGGCGACGCGATGTTGGCATCGGTGGTGGCCGCCGCGTTGGCCAGTTCATCAATCGTCAAACCGATCCAGGCAAAACCGGCGCAGGCGGCGGCCCGCACCTCGGCTGCATGCTCGCCGACGCCGCCAGTGAAGACGAGGGCGTCGATCCCCCCCAGCGTAGCGGCCATCGCCGCGATCCCCTCCCGCAGCCGCGTCACGTAGAGATCGAAGGCCAGCGTTGCCCGTTCGTCTCCGTCAACCCGCGCCGCCAGGATATCGCGCATATCACTCGTAGTTCCGGAAATGCCCTGCAATCCCGACTGGTGATGGAGCGCCTCTTCCAGCTCGGCCAAGGTGATGCGCTTTTCGCGGAGGAGGTAGGTGAGAATGCCGGGATCGACCGAGCCAGGGCGGGTGGCCATCATCAGGCCGTCAAGCGGGGTAAAGCCCATGGTCGTGGCCAGCGATCGCCCACCCGCGATTGCCGCCAGCGAGCAGCCACTGCCGAGATGGCAGGTGACGAGCTTCAACGCTTCCAATGGAGACCCCAGCATCGCAGCGGCGCGCTCGGCGCTATAGGCATGGCTCAGGCCATGAAAGCCGAAGCGGCGGATACCCCAGCGCTCGTGCCAGTCGTAGGGCAGCGGGTAGAGGTAAGCACGGGGGGGCAGAGTGGCGTGAAATGCCGTGTCGAAGACCGCTGCCTGAGGGATGCCGGGGAACAGACGAGCCACCGCCTCGATCATCGAGAGCGCCGGGCGGTTGTGTTGCGGGGCGAGCGCCGCCAGCGAGGCGATCTCTCCCGCCACCGCGGCATCGATCAGCACAGGGGAGGTGTACTTGCTGCCGCCATGGACCACCCGGTGCCCCACGACGCAGATCGAGCCGGTGTCGAATTCGGCGAGTAAACCCTTCAGCGCGGCATCGGCTTCAGCCGGCTCGCTGGCGCTCCAATTCGTCCGCGCCTCGGCGAGTTGCTCCTCGGCATGGGCATCGAACAGCCCCAGCTTCAGGCTGCTCGATCCCGCGTTCAGCGCCAGGATGCAGCCTTCGGCCCTCACCAGGTCCACTCCTCGATCTCTGGTGGATCGATCCCCTCCGCTTCGATGAAGCGGCGATGCTCGCGCAGCTTGCGCTCGTATCGCTCGATGATCGGCGCAGCCCGCGATGACATCCCGGACGCGCGTCGCAGCGCCTCGATCACCAGGTGGAAGCGGCTGGTCTGGTTCCGTACGAGCATGTCGAACGGCGTGGTCGTCGTCCCCTCCTCGACGTAGCCGCGCACGTGGAATCGCTGGGGATTGGCGCGTTTGTAGATCAGTTGATGGATGGCCGAGGGGTATCCGTGAAAATTGAAGATGACGGGACGATCGGCCGTGAACAGCCGCTCGAACTCGTCGTCATCCATGCGGTGGGGATGCCCACTTACGCTATCGAGGACCAGCAGATCGACGACGTTCACGACGCGGACGGAAAGCTCGGGCAGCTCCTCGCGCAAGATCTTCGCCGCCGCGAGCGCCTCGATGGTGGGCACGTTGCCGGCCGCGGCCAGGACGACATCGGGCCGCTCCGGGTCGCCATGCCCGGCCCAGGGCCAGACGGATGCACCCGCGTCGTTGTGGGCATTAGCCTCTGCCATGGTCAGCCACTGCGGCAATGGCTGTTTGGTGGCGATCACCAGGTTGATATACCCCATGGAGCGGAGGCAGTGATCGAGCGTCGAGACCAGGGTATTGGCGTCCGGCGGCAGGTAGATGCGGACGATCGAGCCCTTCTTGGTCATCAGGGAATTGATGAAGCCAGGACCCTGATGGGAGTAGCCGTTGTGATCCTGACGCCAGGTGTCCGAGGTCAGCAGATAGTTGAGCGACGGGACCTGACCCCGCCAGGGCGTCTCGGCGGACATCTTCAGCCATTTGCCGTACTGGTTGGCCATTGAATCGACGATGGTCACAAACGCCTCATAGCAGGGAAAGAGCCCGTGCCGGCCTGTTTGCAGATAGCCTTGCAGCCAACCTTGACAGGTGTGCTCGCTGAGGATCTCCATGACCCGGCCGCCGGGGGCGAGCCGCGCATCATAGGCCCTGACCTCATCTACAGGCCAGGCATAGGTGCGATCCGTCGCGCTGAAGACGGCGCCGAGCAGATTCGACGACATCTCGTCGGGGCAGACGATGCGAAAATTCCGCGCGGCCTCACTTCGTCGCAGCGCCTCCGCCAGGTAACCGCCCGCCTGCTCCAGGGCGCTAGCGGTCGTCTCGCCCGGTTTTCCGATCGACAGAGCGAAGTCCTCCAGGCTGGGGAGGTCGAGATCCCGCCGCATCCGCCAGCCCTGGCTGTGCGGATTCATGCCGATGCGACGCTCCCCGGCTGGGCACGCCTTGAGGATGTCGGGCAGCGGCCGGCCGTCGGCGTCGAACAGCTTCTCGGGGCGATAGGAGCGGAGCCAGGTTTCGAGCACATCGAGATGCGCCGGGTTCTGGCGCGCATCCTTGGCCGGCACCTGATGGGCGCGAAACGTCCCCGCGATGGGGACGCCGTCGATCTCTGCCGGGCCGGTCCATCCTTTTGGGCTGCATAGCAGCAGCACGGGCCACGGCCAGCGATCGACCTCCCCGGCCCGCGCCCGTCGCTGAATGGCGCGAATAGCCTCATACGCTTCGTCGATAGCGCCGGCCATCAGCCTGTCTGGATCGTCCGCGACGCCGACATCGACGATGCGTGGGGCGTAGCCATACCCGGCAAAGAGGGTGAGCAACTCGTCATCAGACATCGTGGCGAAGATCGTCGGCGAGGAGATTTTGAAGCCATTGAGGTGCAAGATCGGGAGCACTGCACCCGAGGTGACAGGGTCGAGGAACTTGATGCCGTGCCAGGCGGTGGCGGTGGGGCCGGTTTCGGCCTCGCCGTCGCCGACGATGCAGGCCACGATCAGGTCCGGATTGTCGAATGCCGCGCCGAACGCGGTCGCCAGGGCATAGCCCAACTCGCCGCCCTCGTGAATCGTGCCAGGGACTGGCGGGCTCAGGTGGCTGGGGAAGCCGCCTGGCCAGGAGAAGGCGCGCACGAATCGCTCCAACCCGTCGCGGTCCCGCGTCAGTTCCGGGTAGAACTCGGTGAGCGTCCCTTCCAGGTAGAGATTGGCCAGATTGGCGGCGGCGCCATGTCCGGGCCCCGTAATCAGGAGCACGTTGGCGTCCCGCTCGCGAATCAGGCGATTGAGGTGGGCATAGACGAGATTGATGCCAGGGCAGGTTCCCCAGTGGCCAAGCAACCGGTCCTTGATGTGCGCCGGCCGCAGCGGTTCCGCCAGCAGGACGTTGTCCTTGAGATAAATCTGCGCGACCGCCAAGTAGTTTGCCGCGCGTCGATAGCGGCGAAGGGCGTTGAGCGTGTCACTCATGGGCTCGGCAACCAGGGGTTCGTTGGTGATCATCGACATGGCGGCTCCGTTCGCTGGTACTGGCTGGCGTGAAAGGGAGAGTAAAGAAGCAGTCTCATTGTGTCGTCGCCCGGTGCATCTCGCGCGTCAGCGCCTCGATCTGGCCAAGCAGCTCCAATTGCTGCCATTGCAGTTCGACCAAAGCGGACCATTCGCGGCCCGAAAGTTCATCAAGCCGGGCATGAACGGCAGCAATATCCATCTCGGCGTGGAGGTTGACCGCGTGATCGACCTCCGCCTTGGCGCGATCTTTCTCGGCCTGCCGGTTCTGGCTCATCATGATGATGGGCGCGGCGAAGGCCGCCTCGAACGAAAACGCCAGGTTGAGGAAGATAAATGGGTACGGATCCCAGTGCTGGCGCCAAGCCACGGTGTTCAGGGCGATCCAGAGCAGAATGAGGAGGCTCTGGACGGCGATAAAGGGCCAGGAGCCGAGCCAACCGGTAACGGCATCAGCCAGGCGTTGCCCGGCGGTCGTACGCTCCGCGGCCGGCGTGCGGAGATGGCCCTGTACCGGGCTCCGGTGGGGCGGCGCCGGTGCTGCTTGCTCCGCGAGCTGGTTCCACGTCTCCACGGGTGTCCGTTCGTCGTGGCCACCAGCCATTTGTCACTCCCCATCGAAGACAGAGCGCTCACACGGCCACGTGGGCCCGAGCATAGGGCGCCGCCTCATCCCATGCTGGAGCCCGCCAGCACGCCAAAGGGTAAGGCTCGGCGATGGTCCATGTGTTAACGACGTGGGAGCAGGATGACTGCTGGCTCCCGCCAAGCACTCGCCTGACGGCCGCCGCGCCGCCGTCACGCGTCGCCCGGGTCCGCCCGCAACGCCTCGACAACTCGCCGCAGTGCCGCGCCAGCCTCCGCGGCGACCGCTTGCAGCTCGGGGTTTTCCCCAACGACTCCCAACATCTGCTCCGGGTCGACGATTGAGACGGCGCTCGCCCCGGCATGCTCGTGAACGATCACATTGCAGGGCAAGAGCAGCCCCAGCTCGTGCTCGGCCTGCAGTCCCCGATGCGCCAGCCCCGGGTTGCAGGCTCCCAGGATCACGTACTGCTCGAACGCCACGCCGAGCTTCTCCCGCAGGGTTTGCGCGACGTCGATCGTCGTCAACACCCCGAACCCCTCGGCTTTGAGCGCCGCCGTCGTGCGCTCCACGGCCTTGTCGAATGGAAGGTCCAGGGTCGTACCGAAGCCATAACTCGGCCGTGCTGCTGTCGTATTTGCCATGATGCGCGTCCTTTCTCGTCAAATCTGCCGATTCAGCGCCGCCTGACGCCGGGTAAACTCTTCTTCATCGATCTCTCCCGCCGCCAAGCGCCGCCGCAAGAGCGCCAGGGCGGGGTCCTCCTCCGCGCGGGGCGGCCGCGATCCGGCCTCTCGCGTCACCGACCACACGACCAGGGCGATGACAACGATCCCGACAAGCGTCCACACGCTCATCCAGCCCCAGCCCCACCCGGTCATGTTCCAGCCATTCATCATTTTTACCGTCCTTTCCATGCGTTGCGACTACGGGGTCCTACCGATTTTCCGGCCGCGTGGTCGCCCGGTGCACCTCGCGGGTGAGCGCCTCGATCTGGCCAAGCAGAGCCAGTTGTTGTTGTTGCAGGTCAACCAACGCCGCCCATTGCTGGCCGGCCAGAGCATCCAGGCGAACATGGACCGCGGCGATATCCATCTCGGCTTCGAGGTTGACCACATGGTCCACCTCCGACTTGAAGCGATCCTTGGCGGCCTGCCGGTTCTGGCTCATCATGATGATGGGCGCGCTGAACGCGGCCTGAAAGGAGAGCGCCAGATTGAGCAGGATGAACGGGTACGGATCCCAATGCTGGCTCCAGGCGACGGAATTCACGGCAATCCAGAGCACGAGCAGGAGAGACTGGATGGCGATGAACGGCCATGAGCCGAGTCCGCTCGTCACGGTATCGGCCAGGCGCTGGCCCGTGCTCAGGCGCTCCGTGGGCAGCGCGGGCATCCCACTCGCCAAGAGATCGCGAGGGAATGCCGCATCTCGCGCCCGTCGCTCCGCCTCACTCAAGTGAAGCCATAGGGCATCGGTCTCCTGGTCCTGCTGTTCAGTCATCATCGATCGCCACATGGGAACAGCCTCGGTCGCTCATCACGATGCAGACGAGGAGGCCGGCAACGGGGCCGGCGCTACGATCGGGCCCGGGCGGGTGAAGCGCGGGTGGGGGCCCAGCAACCCCTCCGCATCGATCCGCGCCGGACAGGTCGCCGGGGCAGGTTGCCGAATCCCGAGCACAGGAACCGCGCCCGTGAGGATGACGTAGCTAGCCACCAGACTCAGCGGCGGGCATGCTTCGCGTGTGCTATCCCCTGTCAGCATGACGACGATCGGCCTTGGTAGGCGCCGGGCCACGGCCGCCACACGAACCGCCGGGTCGCCGACTTCCACGGACACGGTTGTCCCGGCGCCGAGCGCGAAGCGGGCCACCACGTCCTGCAGATAGGTACTGGCATTCTGCTTGGCGATTTCGAGATCCTCAAATGGCCATTCTCCCTGCCACGGCAGCGGGCCCGAGCGGCGAATGGTGTCGGTGCACGGCTCGGGGCGAGGGATGACATGGATGAGCATGAGCGTTGCGCCATGCCGCTTTGCTTCATCGATCGCATACGGAATGGCAAATTCCGCGTGCGGCGAGCCATCCAGGGGCACAATCACGGTGTCAAACATCGGAGGCGTCCTTCCAGGGCCGGAGGTCACTTGCTGGCGTCACTGCCTGCCTTTCAGCAACCATCACCAGGCCGTCCAGCCGCCATCGACGTAGAGCGTTTGGCCCGCAACGTACGACGACGCGTCGGACGCGAAGAAGACGACGGCTCCCTTCAGTTCTTCCGGGCGGCCAATCCGCCCCAATGGCGTGCGCCGCTCGATCTCCTGAAGCAGCTCGGGAACCGCCAGGAACGCGTCCGTCATCTCGGACGGAAAGTAGGCTGGGCCAATGGCATTCACCAGAATGCCGTGCGGCGCCCAGTGCACGGCGAGATCGCGGGTGAGGTTGACCACGGCGCCTTTGGTCGCGGTATAGGCGGCGGCGGGCACGGGCTCCGAGGCGACGGAGCCCAGAATCGAGGCGATGTTGATGATGCGTCCAGGTCTGCCGGCCGCGATCATCGCCCTGGCGGCCTCACGCGCGCAGAGGAACACCCCAGTGAGGTTGACATCGACCACGCGCTGCCAATCCGCGAGCCCGATGGTTTCCGGCGGTCCGGCCACGGCCGTCCCGGCATTGTTGACCAGAATGTCGAGCTTCCCGAAGTGCTCCACCGCATCAGCGAACATGCCTACAACGGCCGCCTCGTCCGTGACGTCGGCGGCCAGGGCGAGGCTTTGGCCGCCGCCATCGGCCAGCCGATTTGCGGTCTCCTGGACCCGCGCCAGGCGTCGCCCAACGCAGACGACGGACGCCCCGGCCTCGGCCAGAGCCCCGGCAAAGAGCGCGCCGAGGCCCGAGCCAGCGCCGGTCACCACCGCCACGCGGCCCGAAAGATCGAAGAGCTCTTGCACGGTCGGCACTGCGTCAAACCTCCTTACCGTCAAGTCGCGCTCCATTGATGTTTCAAGCCCGCGTATCGACCAGGTCGTCCGGGCGCTGCTGCCGCGCATCCGCCACGGGGGACCGGACCAACAACACCGGTCCCGCGGCATGACGAACCAACTCCTCCGCCATGCTCCCCAGAAACCACCGTGCGACCCCACTCCGTTCGCGGGTTGTGACCACGGCCATGTCGCTCGACCGGAGGACATCGAGCAGGGCCCGAGCCGGGGCGCCAGTGCGCACCTCGCTCGTGGCGCGAAGGTCGCGGTTACGGAGGCCCTGGACCCGTGCGGACAGATACTCCTCCGCCAGACGGACGGTTTCAGCCTGGGCCCTGGCATAGGCATTCGCGGCCGCCACGCCGGCTTCGACAGTCGCTCGCACGATGTCAAAATCGACGACTCGCACCAGGTGGAGCGGCAGGCCAAGGTCGCTGGCCAGATCTGCCGCGATCGGAAGCGCCGTCTCGGCCAGGGACGAACCGTCGAGGGCGACCACGATGCGCGCCAGAGACGGCGCGGCCGCCGGCTGCCGCCCGCTGCGGACAATCAAGGTCGGTACGAGGGCATTGCGGGCCACCCAATTGGCCACACTACCCAGGACGAGGCTGGCTGTTGCGCCGCGGCCGCGGCTTCCCATCACCACCAGATCGGCATTAGCGGCGAAGGCCACAATCTGCTGCCCCGCTTCACCGACCGCCACATCGGTTTCGATGTCGCGGCCCTGGCGCTGGAGCGGCTCCGCGGCGCGCTGGAGATAGCGCTTCGCCTCCTGGAAGGTCTGGCACAGCTCGTCAAGCGGGGTCAGTCCTGACTCGACGGTCAGGAGGCGGACGCTTCGGCTGGGGATCATCGCGGCAACGGCCAGGGCGGCTTCGGCACATGCTGATCCATCCAACGGAACAAGTATGCGGTCGATCATGGAGTCCTCCGTCTGATGTCAGGATTGCCGGAACCCCGGCCTAAATTACGGCCGAGGCCCCCAATTGGTCCGCGCGCTCCAGGGCCGTGCCGTTGTTCGGGCGTTCCGCTGCCGGAACCAGGAGGACCGGGCTCCGCCCGTGGCGGATCAGGTGCTCGGCCACACTCCCCAACAGCAGACGCTTCGCGCCGCCATGGCCGTGGCTGGCCATGACGATGACATCCCCCGGCTGGACCGCGTCCAGAATGGCCGCGGAGGGCGAGCCATGCCGCAGCTCCCAATCTGTCGGGAATCCCTCATCGCGCAACCGCTGACTCAGCGTCGTCATCATGGTCGTGGCGCCGGCATCGAGTTTGGTGACCGTCTCTTCGTAGACGGCTGGATCAAATGCCACCACGGGAACGACTTCAACCGGGATGAGGCTCACGGTGTCTACAACCGAGATGAGCTGGATTGGCAAGTGCAATTGCTCGGCCAGATCGCGCGCGAGGGGGATTGCCTCCTCGGCGCGGGCCGAGCCGTCGAGCGGAACCAAGAGGCGGCGGATGACGGACGAGCCGCCGCTGCCGTCTTCCGCACGCGGGTGGACGACGAAGACCGGTACCGGCGAGCGACGGGTTACCGCGTCGGCGACGCTCCCGAACACGAAGCGCCCGAGCGCGCCTCGGCCATGGGTGGTCATCACGATCATGCCGGCGTTGAGATCCCGCGCCACGCGCAAGATTTGCTCCGCGGGATCTCCGTTCGCCGTCTCCAGGCGGGCATCTGAGTTGGCGTGCCGCTCCAGCGCGGGAAGATCAGTGTCACCCTCCTGCCCGACTTCGAGCAGAATACGCTGACATCCCGATCCGGCGAGCGTCTGGGCATACGGCAGCGCCTGTTCAGCGAGGTCCGAGCCATCAAGGGGAACGAGGATGGGCTGCCGCATAATCAACTCCTTGCTTCGCCTGGCGCGTTACTCGGCATGCTGAACGTCGCCGCACGGTTGACCCCACCATGGGGCGGCGAGACGCTCGCGCTTCCAGCGCCGCGTTCGCCCGTACCGATGGAAGCGCACTGCACCAACCGCGGAATGGCATCGACGGGAACCTGATATCCGCCGCGACAGCCGGGCACGAAGCCGACAACCTCTTCCCCGAGCTCATACCAGTGGATGCCACGGCCACCTCCGCCGTGCGGGCTGACGGCATAGGGCTTTGCCGCGGGCCGGGTCGGTAGGTCTCCTCGCCGGTAGGCGCTCAGGCGCGTGCCGAACACGTTCGCCGCCTCGTCTCCACGCCAGCACGCCGAGGCGTACCGCATGTAGCCAAGGGCCAGGGCGCGAGCGGCATCGCCTGGCTGGCTCGACAGCGGAACCGATGGAGCGGCAATGGCTGGGCGGGCGACATACGCGATCATGGGAATCTCTCCTGGGGCCTCACTGACTGCCTTGCTGTTTCTCCCTTGTAGCGTAGGACCAGTCGATCGGCGCTACCCGACGGCGAGGGGTAGTGCAGGCGTCATGGAGGGGTAGTTTCTGACCTACCCCGAAGGGTGGGCGAGGGACAATGGTTCGCTGATGTGCGGCGGAAGAAACCTCCACGCCGAGCGGCGATGTGCGGTGAGGACAACCGAGGTCGGGGGGGGTTGGTAAGGGAAGACGGTGACCGGGGGGGTTTCCAACCCCCCACCCAAACAA
>JBBRVX010000022.1:0-37229 GCA_038246475.1 Thermomicrobiales bacterium
CGGCGCTCTCGCCGTGCAGACAACTCGCGTGCGCTTGGGATCCGTGGTCGTGTGCGCGGGATATCGCCCCCCGGTCCTGACCGCCCGGCTGGCGGCCGATCTGGACAATCTCTCACATGGACGGGCGATCCTCGGTTTGGGGCATGGCTGGAACGCGTCCGAGTTTTCCCAACTCGGTCTACCGTTTCCACCTGTCCCTGAGCGGCAGGCCGCGCTGGCCGAGACGATTGAGATCATTCGCGGCGTTTGGGGCCAACGTCCATTTACCTATCGTGGCGAGCATCACAGCACGCAGAACGAGCAGATACTCCCCCCACCGTTGCAGCGGCGGGGGCCTCCCTTGATTCTGGCGGGTTCCGGCGAACGCACCGCCTTGCGCCTGGTCGCGAAATACGCGGACGCCTGCAACTTTGGCGCGGGCCACAGCACGGGCCTTGCGCGTTCTCCTGAAGAGGTGCGGCGGAAAAACACGATTCTCGACGCCTATTGTCAAGAAGCCAATCGCGACCCTGAATCGGTGCTGCGCACCCACTTTACGAGCTGGCTGATGCTCGCCGGAACCGAGGCAGAGGCGCTCGCCAAACGCGATCGCTTCTATCCTCAGGGCCTCAATGACGAGCAACAATTCAGCAGGGTTATTGGCGCCCCGGAGTCTGTTGCGGCGTATTACCAGAATTTGGTCGAGGCAGGCATGGACTATTTTGTGGTGCAGACTCTGGACGCCACGGACACCGAGACCATCGAGCTCCTCGCCAATGAGGTTATCCCGCAAGTCAAACCGCGGAGCGTTCCGTAACTGATCGGCACATCGCAAAGCGCGGTCACCCGTCCTACCCCGCGTGAAGGCAAGCCCGCGGGCGCCGCGTGATCGGGCCGGTGCTACCATCCTTCCTCGCCACATGCGTAGCCGGGAGGATGATATTCGTTGCACAGTGAAACGACCGATTATCACGCTGAGCTCGATGCCGCGGTCGAGGCCGCAATCGCCGGCGGCGCGATCGTGAAAACCTTCTATGAGGACGCCACGGCGGCGACCTACGAGAAGCGTGACGGCTCCCCCGTTACCGACGCTGACCTTGCCGCCGATCACGCGATTCGTAGGGTGCTTGCCCACCGGTTTCCGGGTGACTCTCTCCTCACCGAAGAAGGTCAGGACGACCTCGCGCGCGTCGGAAGCACTCGGTGTTGGATTGTCGATCCGATCGACGGCACCGAGCAGTTTATCGGGCGCACTGGGGAGTTCGATGTCCTTGTCGCCTTTACCAAGAACGGCCGACCGGTCGCGGCAGCAGGCTTCCAACCAACCACCGACACGCTTGTCACCGCGACCCTCGGTGGCGGCGCCTGGGTGAAATCCGGCGCCTCGCCAAGCGAACGAATCCGGTTCGATGCCGTTGGCCCGAGACTTCGTCTGGCCACGTCAAAATGGTTCGGTGCTCCAGGTAACGCGGCGATCATGGAAGCGCTTACGCGACACCTTGGTATCGCATCCGCGCGATCCACTGGCGTCGGATTCACGCCGCGCATGTTCCTTTCGCCTCGCTCGTTCGATGGCATGGTTGGTGTTCGCAACGGTGAAGATCAAACGATGGCATCCGAGTGGGATTTTGCCGTGACCGACCTCGTCATTTCCGAGGCTGGCGGCAAAGTGACGGACCTCGATGGAGAGCCGTTTCGATACAACAAGCCCTCCCCGCTCAACGTCGGGGGACTTCTCGCCGCCGTTGATCCGCAAACGCACGCGATTGTGCTTGAGGCGATCCAGCATGTACGCGATCAACCAGCAAAGCCAACGGGGTAGTCGCTTGCAACGGAAACGACGAAGAGACATGCCGCCGCATTCTGAAACACAATACGCGCCCAGCCGGGCCCCCTGGGGCGTCTGTTTCTCGAGCCTTGACCAGAACGACCTTACCCGGACGGTTGCCTGGATATCGCTCTCAAGCTGCATGGAGAAGTCATGTCACTCTTGCAACCGGTGAGGAGAGCCAAACGCCGCGCCCTCTGGCTGGAAGAGGCGCTGGCCATGGAGCCCAGCGCCGAGTCTACCGAGCCCATATCCGGCGCCCACCGGGCCGATGTCTGTATCGTCGGCGGCGGGTATACCGGCCTCTGGACCGCCCTTCACATCAAATGGCTCGATCCCTCGGTCGATGTCATGATCGTCGAAGCTGACATCTGCGGCGGCGGGGCGAGCGGAAGAAACGGCGGCTTCGTTACCAGTTGGTGGTCGAAGCTCGGTTCCCTGATCGAGAAATACGGTGAGGAAGAAGGGGTTCGTCTCGCCCGCGAATCAGGGGATGCCGTGGCCGCGATCGGGAATTTCTGCCAGGAGCACAACATCGACGCCGACTTCCGCCATGCCGGGCTGCTCGTTGCGGCAACGGCGCCTGCTCAGGTCGGCTCGTGGGACGAAGCAGTCAGGCTCACCCGGGCGCGAGGATTCGACATTTTCACGGAACTCAGTCCCGGTGAAGTGGCCCGGCGAACGGGCTCGCCTGTCCACCTGGGTGGTGTCTGGGACAGCGTCGGCGCGCGCGTGCAGCCCGCGCTTCTCGCCAGGGGCTTGCGACGCGTTGCCATTGAACAGGGCATTCGAATCTGGGAGCAAAGTCCGGTTGTCGAGGTTCTTCGTGGCCGGCCTCCGGCTGTACGCACGCCGCGCGCGGTGATCGTTGCCGAGAAGGTCGTCCTTGCTACAAACGCCTGGCTCGCCTCGTTGCCAGAGATTCGACGCGCCGTCTTGCCGATGTCCAGCGATATGGTCGCCACTGCGCCGATTCCAGAACGCCTTGCGCGCATCGGCTGGATTGGCGATGAGTGCATCGCGGACTCACACATGATGGTGCACTACTATCGAACGACACGAGACGGGCGGATCGCCTTCGGTAAAGGTGGGTGCTCGCACGCCTACCTAGGGCAAATCACGCAACAGTTCGAGGATCCTGGCGCGCGTATCGAACGCACAACGCGCTCATTCCGCCGCATTTATCCAACCCTGAGCGATGTTCCCATAACCCACACCTGGACGGGACCCATCGATCGGAGCGAAACAAACAGCCTCTTCTTCGGGCATTTAAGCCGGAGCCCGGACATCGTCTATGGCGTCGGCTATTCGGGAACCGGGGTCGGTCCCAGCTACGTCGGTGGGCGCACATTAGCCTCGACCGCCCTTGATTTGCACGATGAATGGCAGGAAAGCCCAATCAATCGCGGCCCTCGTTCGCTCTATCCGTACGATCCCATCCGCTATTTCGGCGGCAACATTGTGCGATCCGCTGTCCTTCGCCAGGAAGCTGACCTCAATGCGGGTCGGGTCTCCGCACCTGCTGTTGAATTCCTGACCGGATTCGCCCCTTCAGGCCTTCGTCGTGGAAAATCGCGCTGAGGTTACCGAACGCGAAATTCCGCTTGCCGATCTCGCATGAGGACGCTACGCTCAGGAGAAACAGCATGGCGGAGCGGAATGGGTGGAAGGAGCCGAGATTGGAAACCTATAACATCTACATGGATGAGGCGCCCACGTCGGACGAAGCAAACGGGGATGAGGGATGGGAAGTCGAATTTCGAGTCGTCGGCCAAAGCATTGACGATGGCGACCCCGAGAATAACGCGGTCCTTGCCGGTCTCGATCTTGTCGATCTGATCAATCTTCGCGATGCGCTGCAACAGGAGATCGATAATTTCGCCCTGACGGCGTTGGAAGCCCAGGCGCTCGTCGGCGATCCAGGCGAGGAGCTCATGCCCTAGTGAGGGCCATCACGAAATCGTTCCCGGTTCGCGGCATGCTGACGTCATGTATGCAACTCAGGCTGTGACAGGCAATGAGGCCTGCCGCAACCCGCGCGGACCAGATCCCAAGAGGGGCCAGTCAGCGGCAACCCGATAGCGGTCCATCAACCAAGTCTGGATATCAAACGGTTCTTCGCCGGCAGCCGGTACGATGCGGCGATAGATGAGATCAGATCCCAACTCCCAGGCGTTGACCGTGTCTTTGAAATAGGCCGGAATGAGTTCATTCCGGACTTCATCGGCCCAGCTTCGATCTTCGACCGGAAAAACCACTTCGACCCGACGGTCCAGATTGCGCTCCATCAAGTCGGCGCTGCCGAGATACACCTCATGGTCGTCACCACTCCCAAAGCAATAGACGCGGCTATGCTCCAGGAATCGGCCCACAATACTGATCACCCGAATGTTATCGCTCCAGCCTGGCACCCCCGGACGTAAGCAGCAGGCGCCACGCACAATCAGGTCGACCTTGATGCCGGCACGGGAGGCCTTATAGAGCGCCCGAATCGATTCGCGATCGACCAGCGAATTTACCTTGAACAGGAGTCGTCCATCTCCGTTCTGCTCGTGGGCATCGATCTCCTGCTGAATCTTCTCCAGAATCTGGTCGCGCAAATTCCCCGGCGCCACCCAGATACTCCGAAAGCAATTCTGTTGCGCAAAACCGGTGAGAACATTAAAGAGGTCGGAAACGTCAGCGCCGATATCGCTCCGGGCCGTCAGATACCCAAAATCCTCATAAAGGCGCGCCGTCGACGCGTTGTAATTTCCCGTCGCCAGGTGGACGTAGCGGCGTAAGCCGCCGGACTCCCGGCGCACCACGAGCGTGGCCTTGCAATGCGTCTTCAGTCCGGTCAGGCCATAGGCCACGTGGACGCCATGTTCTTCCAACTCCTCGGCCCAGGTGATGTTGTTCTCCTCATCGAAACGCGCCTTCAACTCAACGAGGACAGCCACTTGCGTATCGTCGTCGCGCGCCTCGATCAGCGCGGGTATCAACGGCGAATCTTTGCCCAGGCGGTAGAGTGTCTGCTTGATGGCAACCACGTTGGGATCGGTCGAGGCCGCGCGCAGAAAATCGGCGACCGCCCCAAACGATTGATAGGGATGCTGAATCAGCACGTCTCGCTCGCGAATCAACGCAAAGAGGTCTTCCGGCAATTGCCCTGGCACCGCTGTCAAACCGGGGACCGGCGACGGCGCAAAATACGGAAACTTCAGATCGGGGCGATCGATTGCGGCGAGCTCCATGAGATCCTCGGCGCCCAAAGGACCGTCGACAAGAAAGAGATCCTGGTCTGTGGCATGAAGCTGCTCCACCAACCAGGCGCACACTTTCTCTGGCATGGTTCTATCGGTCATCAGGCGGACCACGGGACCAAATGCCCGCCGCGCAATGGACTCGCGCATGGTGATCATCAGATCGCCTTGATCGTCTTCATCGTCCTCATCGAGCTCGATATCGGAATCGCGCGTAACGTGAAACGGATATGATGCGACGACTGGCGCCCCGGCGAACAGGCTGGAAAGATTGGCGGCGACCACCTGCTCAAGCCAGGTCAGGACCACCGAACTCCCGGCGTGCTCGCCGTTTCCGTCGAGTGGCACAGCCATGAGGCGAGGCAGCGTCGCGGGAATCTTGATCCTGGCGTACCGGGAACCCTCGTGCAGATGGAGTTCCACAATGAGGTTGAGACTCCGATTCGAAACATGAGGAAACCTTCGGCCCCTATCGATCGCCTGAGGCGTCAGAATCGGATAGACTTCCTGGTCGAATCGTCGGGTCAAGCCTGCTTTCTGCGCTGGCGACAGGCGAGCATAGTCGACTATCGATACCCCCGCGACCGCCAGCCCAGGTATTACTTCTCGCATGATGACGCCGGAGTGCCGATCCAGCGACTGCTGGCTCTTTGCACGCACCGCGTTCAACTGCTGCGTCGGAGTTTTCCCATCCGGTCCCGGAATCGACACGCCGGCAGCGATTTTGCGTTTTATGCCCGCGACGCGGATCATGAAAAACTCATCGAGGTTTGACGCAAAGATCGCCGCGAATTTTGCCCGCTCAAGAAGCGGATTCTCCGGCTCTTCGGCCTCGGCCAAAACACGATCGTTGAAATCGAGCCAACTCAGCTCACGATTGATGAACATCTCCGGCTCTAAAGGAGGCAGAGAAATTGACACCTTTTCCCCACGCGGAACGCTTTCCTCGAGCGTGAAATCGTCGGCTACAACCGGGCGACCGTTGCCGAGTTCTTTGTCTGGGACTTCCAGGGCGCCGTCCGCCTTGCCTTGATGTCGCCGCGTTCTCTTGTTCGGTGTTTTCGGCACAACCACCACTCCCTGGTCGGTCACGACTCGGACCACTCATGAACTCTGTTCCGCTCTTTGTGTCGCAATCTATTCGCCGATCCATGCAATCCGACAATTGTTCGCGCGCACCCGGGGCGGGGTGCACCCGTCACGTCGAAGCGGCATCTTACGGTGATTGACCCTCTGGAAAACACCGCGGCGACTACCTTCCCAATCTTCTTCGATTTCTGAATCGGCGAAGGCAAGAGCTACGCTACACTCTATGGCCCAGTGTACCCGTTGGTTTGCGTGGGAAAATAGAAATGGAGTCCCCCATGGTCGCGACAACCGCATCGAGCAGCGTGACCGCGCCGCTCGATACCGAACGAATTGAAAACGCGGTTCGTGACAATGCCTGGATGCATTTCACCCAGATGTCGGCTTACCAGGATCCCGAGCGCCGGCCGCTCATGCTTGTCCGTGGCCAGGGATCGACAGTCTGGGACATCGACGGCAATGCCTATCTCGATCTCCTGGCCGGCATCTATTCGGTGAATGCCGGCTATGGCCAGCAGCGAATCGTCGACGCGATGGCGGCGCAAGCCGCGGAAATGCCCTTCGTCAACCCATTCGGATACATCAGCGTCCCCACGGCAGTGCTCGCGGACCGCCTGGGAGAACTTGCTCCGCTTGGCGGCGATGCCCGGGTGTTCTTTACATCAGGCGGCTCCGAATCCGTGGAATCCGCTTTGAAGCTTGCCAAGCAGTTTCACACGCTCAACGGCTACCCGCATCGCTGGAAAACCGTCTCACGGCGAGTCGCCTATCACGGTACGACCATGGGCGCCCTTTCTGTAAACGGGCTCACCGGCGCCCGCGCCACCTTTGGCCCTCTCGTGCCAGGGGCCAGGCATGCCCCGATGTCGCACCGCTACCGCTGCCCGTACTGCCAGGATGCCGCCGCATGCACCATGGTTTGCTACGACGAAATTGAGCGGATCGTTGAGTTCGAAGGGCCGGATCAAGTTGCGGCCATCATCATGGAGCCGGTGCAAAACGCTGGCGGTTGCATTCCGCCCGGTTCGTCTGACTACTTCAAGAAGATTAGAACGCTCTGCGATCAGACGGGCATTCTGATGATCATGGACGAGGTCATCTGCGGCTTCGGACGCCTGGGGACGCTCTTTGCTTCCGAGTATTACGATGTCATCCCGGACCTGATCACCACGGCAAAAGGCATCACGTCTTCCTATGCCCCACTCGGCGCAGTTCTGGTGCGGAAGGAAGTCGCCGACGCCTTCGCGGCCCCTCCTCTTGAAGGGATGCCGGCTCCGGTTGCCGAAGCGCGTTCGGGCGGCTTTCAGCATGGCCTGACCTTTGGCGGACACCCCGTTTCCTGTGCCGCCGCGCTGGCAAACCTCGACATCATGCTGGAAGAAGATTTGCCCGGCAAAGCACGTGAAACGGGAGCGTATCTGCGGGATGCCCTTGAATCGACCCTCGGCAATCATCCCAACGTTGGGGACATTCGCGGCGTCGGACTCTTTCTCGGCGTTGAGTTGGTGGCGAATCGGGATACGAAAGAGACATTTCGCGACCAGGCGCTGCTCGTCTCTCTTACCGATCAAATGCGCGATCGCGGCTTGATCCTGAGAAACGACAGTCGCAACGATCCAACCACGCAGCTCTGTCCTCCTCTCGTCATCACGCGCGAAGAATGCGATCGCACGGTGAGCATCCTGGAAGAAACGATCACCGAACTCGGCCGCCAATTGGGAACGGTTGGAAGTCATCACGTTGCCACGGGGAACGGCGAGGCGCGATCCTGATGTCAGAGACTGGATCCCAATCGCTGTCGCCGCAAATCGTGGCGGTTGCGGCGCCCAACCTGCTGCTTCGCGTTCTCTGGTTCGTCTTCGCCGGCTGGTGGCTGACCGGCATCCTCTCGGCGGCCGCCTGGGCGCTCAACGCATCCATTATTGGGCTGCCTTTGGGACTATGGATCATCAATCGCCTGCCGTTCGTGGCCACGCTCCGGCCCGTGGAGAGCTTTTATCGCATCGATGACGGGCATGTCGTATCAGGAGTCGAGCAGCGCCCGCTCCTGATCCGAGCGGTCTACTTTCTGCTGGTCGGTTGGTGGCTCTCAGGCCTCTGGATGGCCCTGGCCTACGCCCTGTTGATCTCCATCATTGGCCTGCCCGCCGCTTTCTGGATGTATGGGCGCATCGGCGCCATAACTACGCTCTTTCGTACATAGAGCAATCTATGAAGAAAGCCGAAAAGCGAAACCGGCGGTGGGATTTCCCCACCGCCGGTTGCTGTTCTGAACGCCTTCACACCGCGTTCTAGACGTCCTGGCTGCTTAGCCCTGGCGTAAGCTTCGCGTGAGCGGAAACACGTGGATCGGGCCCATCACTGCCGACGGCCACCGTTACCTCTTCTGCTTCACCCGGTTGCGTTTCAATCAGCGTGGCTTCTATCGTGGCCGGCTGTTGCGGCACGACTCCGGCCTCATAGTCGAGATGCTCAGATGGCCCAAAAATGGCCACCACTTCCTTCCCATCGAGCGTCTCGTGCTCGAGGAGCGCGGCGACCAGCGCGTCGAGCTTCTCCTTGTTGGCCCGGTTGAGCACCAGCGCCCGCTCGAGAGCCGCTTCAACCATCTCCCGGATAGCCGTATCGAGCCGGTTCGAGGTCGCGTCGGAGAATGCCCTATCCTGGACGATTTCGCGCCCCAGGAATACGTGCTCTTCGCCAGTGCCGAGATAGATGGGGCCGAGATCGGGGCTCATTCCCCAGAGTCCCACCATTCTCCGGGCCAGCCCTGACGCCTCCTTCAGGTCATTCTCGGCGCCGGTCGTCACTTCGTCATAGACGACCATTTCAGCGGCCCGCCCACCCAGGAGCATCGCGAGCCGGCCGAGCAGAAAGGTTCGGCTGTAATTGTGGCGATCTTCTTCCGGCATCTGCACGGTGACGCCCAGCGCGCGGCCACGCGGTACGATGCTCACCTTGCGCAGCGGATCGGAACCCGCGGTGAAATGGGCCACGAGCGCGTGTCCAGCCTCGTGATAGGCAACGACTTCCCGCTCTTTCGGATTCATCAGGCCACTGCGCGTCGTGCCCAGCAGGATCTTGTCCAGTGCTTCCTCGAAGTCTGGCGCGGTGATCTCCTTCCGGTTGCGACGGGCGGCGGTGAGCGCGGCTTCATTGACCAGATTGGCCAGATCCGCGCCCGAGAAGCCGGTTGTTCCCCGTGCCAGCGAGCTCGTGTCGACATCCGATGCCAATGGGAGACCGCGGGTATGAATGTTCAACACGGCCTCGCGCCCGGTCTTGTCCGGCAGCCCGACGACGACCTGGCGATCGAATCGTCCTGGCCGCAGCAACGCGGGATCGAGGACATCAGGCCGGTTTGTCGCGGCCATCACGATGACTTCCTGATTCGTCTCAAAGCCATCCATCTCAACCAGCATCTGGTTGAGCGTCTGCTCCCGCTCATCGTTTGATCCACCGAGCCCCGCGAAGCGCTGGCGTCCGACAGCGTCGAGCTCGTCAACGAAGACGATCGCCGGTGCGTTCTGCTTAGCCTTGTCGAACAGATCGCGGACCCGGCTGGCGCCAACGCCGACGAACATTTCCACAAATTCCGACGCCGACACGCTGAAGAACGGCACCCCGGCTTCGCCGGCCACGGCGCGGGCCATCAGGGTCTTGCCGGTTCCTGGAGGCCCCACCAGAAGAACGCCACGCGGCAGCCGCGCTCCGAGCTGGTGATACTTCGCCGGATTCCGCAAGAAGTCGACAACTTCGGTCAGCTCCTGCTTCGCCTCTTCTTCGCCGGCGACATCCGCGAACGTCACCTGCGGACGCTCAGGATCGTGCTGCCGGGCGCGCGATCGACCGAAACCAAAGACGTTTTGCTGGCCGCGGGACATCTGGCGGCCCATGAAGATGATGAGGCCGACAATCAACAGAAATGGCAAAAGTGTGACAAGGAGGGTCGAAAGAAGCGATGAACTATTCGATTCCGCCTTGACGACGACTCCGGCCGCATCAAGTGTTGGCAACAACGCTACGTTTTCGACAGGAGGAAGCGTGGCGCGGATGCTGTCACCCTGCACGACCCCTGCTGCTTCCGCCCCGGCCTCGGGCGTCACCTGCGTTTCAGCCGTCCGGTCCCAGGCAATCGGCTCTTTCAGACTGGCCTGGATGGAGCCTTCGGTCAGCGTTACTTCACTGACATTTCCGGCCTTGACCTGTTGCTCGACGACCGTATACGGCACAACGATGCTCTGTGCGTCCCGTTGCGGGTCAAAAATCGCATAGAGCTGATAGGCCACGAGACCGAGAAACAGAACAGCGATCACCCAGGGAGGAATGCGTGGTCGTCCCTTTCCCGGGGCGGGACCTTCCTTCCCCCCCGAACCCTGTGGCTTCCGGCCTGGAAAGTTCGGCAGCTTGCTGGGAGTCTTTGACTCCTTCTCGTTATCGGGCAACATGTTGAGGCGCGTGACCCCGGATGGGAAATCCTTGTACACGGTCATTCCATTTCTCATTGATGTGCGGATCGCACTCCGCGGTCGCGGCGTACGTTGATTGGGATGCTACCCGATGTACACCTTCGCGAAGTATACATTCTCTTGCTAGCGTTTATGTCGATCTGTGTGTGCTCCGCGTACATCGTCTTCACTCGAGTCTCCTCCCGCCTCGCTCAACAATCGCCACCGAGCTGGAACCGCGTACGGATCTTCCTCGCCATGGGCGAATCCTATCCATTCCACTCGCGGTGAACGGCGCAGAATGCCTGGAATTACTTGTCCGTGAATCACCATCCTCGCGTAGCGTTCCCCTTCGCCCCACTGCCGCAACGATTCCTCGTACGCTTCACGGCCCGTTGGTTCGGATTGCAGCATCTCGATGAATTCGGGCGTCGTGAACTCATCTCCTTCCAGGCGAGCGAGAAGATCGTGAATGGTCGGGCCCAGAAAATCGATGATGGCATCGACGCGGTCTGGACGATCGAGTGCGGGCTCCCCTGGTTCCTGTTCTCTATTCATTGATTGACCAGGGGCACGTGTCCCTCTGTAGGACCGAATCTACCCAATTCTGATGTGACGCTCACGATGTTCCTCCCAGGATATAGACTTCTCCCAGCGCTCGGCACACGCCATGCAGTGATCACATTCGCGTTAGCGACGATCGAGGAGTTTGCTCCGTGTTCTACTTCCATTTGGATACCGCATTGTCGCTTGCGCCTCCAGCCCTTCGTCGCGGCCTGATGTTCATTTCTTTGCTGGTGACCCTGCTGCTGCCGCCACTTTCGGCAGAGGTCGCGGCCAAGGCGCCCCCCCTGGCCACCACGGTCCTGGACACCGCGGTTTACGCAACCCCAGATCTCAATGGAGGCGTGATCGGCGCCGTGCCTCTCGGCACCGAGGTTGAGCTGACAGGAGACGCGGCCCCTGGTTTCCTTGCCGTGTACTTCGGCGACGGAGTGGCCTGGGTTCCTGCGCAGTATCTCACCACGTGCATTCGGCCTGGAATCGACACCGCGGTCGCAATTCAGGACACGCCATTACTCGAAGCGCCGATGCGCGACGCCGAAGTGATTCTGACCGTGCCGGAGGGCGCTGCCGTGATCCTGACTGGCGCGACAGTGGACGGCTATGATGCGGCGGCGCATGAAGGCGCAGGCGGTTGGATCAACGGCCGGGACATATCCAGATGAATCCCTTTTCTCACGAAATCGGCGAAACGACCGGAGCATCGCCAAACGACCTCCCCCGCGGCGCTGACGTGGTGGTTATTGGGGGTGGAGTTGTCGGCCTTTCCACGGCCTTTCAGCTCGCCAAACGTGGAGCGCGTGACGTTATCGTCCTCGAACGGAAACATCTGGGGGCCGGAGCAAGCGGGAAGTCAGGCGCCCTGGTGCGCTGCCACTACGCCAACATTCCTGAAGCGAGGCTTACGCATGCAAGCCTGAACATCTTTCGCAACTGGGACGAGGAAGTCGGCGCCGGTTCGCCGGGGTTCTGTCCTGTTGGGTTCATTCAGGTTGTGGCGCCCGAACACGTCGATCGTCTCAAACACAACGTCGCGGACCAACAGTCGATCGGGATCAATACCCGTGTCGTCGATCGTGATGAGCTGCGCGAAATCGAGCCATTCATCGCCACTCACGATCTGACCCATGCCGCGTACGAGCCCGGGAGTGGCTTCGCCGATCCGAACGGGACATTGCAGGGATTCGCGAAAGCTGCCGAAGATCTCGGGGTGCGGATATTTGAGGAGACGCTCGTCACTGGCATTCAGACAGCAAGGGGCAAGGTCACCTCCATTGAGACGATCAGGGGTTCCATTGCCACTGACACCGTTGTGGTGGCCGCTGGATCGTGGGCCGATCGTCTGCTGACGCCCCTCGGGGTGGACTTCGGCCTCGAACCGGTCCGCACCCAAGTGGTGCTTTTCCGATGGCCTGCCCTCATGGAGCGGCGCGGGCACCGCGTCGTCATCGACACCATCAATCACTCCTGGATGCGCCCGGAAGGAGCACATTGCACCTTGATCGGGGCCGAACGCAGCGTTTTCACCGCCGATCCCGATACGCACGATGAATCCGTCGACGCCAGGACCATCCCGGTGAGCCGGCGAGCGCTCGCTGCCCGTTACCCCGTGTTTGAACGGGCGATCATGCGCGGAGGTTGGTCAGGGACCTATATGCGTAGTCCTGACGGCCATCCCATTATCGATGCCATCGACGGCATAGTTGGCCTGTGGGTGATGACCGGTGACAGCGGCACGTCATTCAAGACATCCCCTGCAATCGGCATTTGTCTCGCTGAATGGATTCTCGAGGGGTCACCGCGACTTGTCGATCTGACGCCATTCCGGGCCGCGCGTTTTGCCGAAGGAGCACCCTGGATCGATGAGCGTTCGTATGGAGACGACCGCCAGCTCACCGTCTCTCGCTAGCCCGAATCTGCCTCGTGTCCGGCGTCGCCTCTCCGCAGCGACACATAGCTTTCATACCGCTCGTGACCGATCCGTCCAGATTTGACCGCGGCCAATACGGCGCAGCCTGGCTCATCGAGATGTGCGCAATCGGCGTAATGGCACTCGCCCAGAAATGGCCGCATCTCGGGAAAGAGCTCGTCGAGTCCTTCCAAGGCAAAGCCCTGCAGGGAGAGGGCGCGAATGCCAGGGGTGTCGGCAAGGAAGGTTGGAACGGGTCCTGGCACACGGTGAAGCACGGTTGCCGTCGTCGTATGCCGTCCTTTTTTCGTCGCCTGTGAGATCTCCCCAATCCTCCGTTCCCGGGATGGATCAAGCACATTGAGGAGGCTCGATTTCCCCGCTCCCGAGGGACCCGCCACGGCAGTGATCTTGCCCTCCAGCGCAACTTTTAGATCATCTAGCCCACGGCCAGTTTTGGCGCTGAGGTAAAAGACTGGATAGATCTGTTCGTAGCGCTCAAACAGCGCCCGCGCGCGAGCAGGTTGCCCGTCAGGTCCTTCCTCGTCGAGATCGATCTTGTTGATCCCGATGAGGGCGGGCAGCCCGCGAGACTCCGCCATCACCAGAAACCGGTCCAAGAGGCGTGGATGCGGTTCCGGTTCTCGCACCGCGAACAGGAAGAGTGCCTGATCGGGATTTGCCAGGATGACCTGCTCGACATCTTGCGTATGCCGGGCCAGGCGAGAGAGGGAACGCGTTCTTGGTTCGACCGCGTGGATGCGACCTTCGCCCTCGCCCACATCGCTCACGAGAACCCGATCGCCAACCGCGACAAGATCTGTCCCCAGACGTTGCCGCTTGAGGCCCCCTTTGATGGTCGAGAGGAGTTCTCTACCGTCCTCCAATTGCACATCGAAGAACTTGCCGTAGGCGCGGACAACGATCCCTGGCAACGCGTCAGCGGGCGGCGATTGCGGCTCCGGCGCCCTGGCTTCATGCCGCGCACCGCCGCGCGCATTAGCTCCGCGCGACACACTCACCCTTGAATGCCGTTGGAACTCCGGCAACGATCGATCCCGGCGGACCGCCCAAGGCGATGAAAGAGGGGCGCCAAGCGGCACCCCTCCCTATGCACGTCCGGGGTGACCGGGCGTTTATGCGCAAACACCGTCGACACAGAGCAGACCAATGCAACAGTGCGGGTCACTGCCGCAGGCGCCACCGCTGTAGCGGCAGCAATTGCGCTCGCCGTCGCTGGCTATGCCGTTGTCCCGGCACGCCGTCTCACCACCTTCGGCGCTGCACTCCCCGTCGGATGCGCAAGCGCCGCCGAGGCCAATGCTGCCCGAGCCTCCACCAGGAGTGGCGCCGCCTATCGGTCGACACACGCCGCTGGTGCATTCGAGTCCACCGCAGCACTGCGTTCCGCTCGTGCACGCGCCGCCTTCAAACCGGCAGCAGTTCAACGCGCCGTCACTCGCAATGCCGTTGTCCGCGCACGCGACGGCGCCGCCCGCCTGGCTGCAGTCACCGGTCGCGGCGCACTGGCCACCGAGACCGATCGAGCCGCCACCACTCTGGCCGCCTCCGCACGCACCGTTGACGCACGTCAGCCCGCCGCAGCAGTTGCTATCTTGAGAACAGCCCCCGCCTTCGTTGCGACAACAGTTCAGCGCGCCGTCGGCATCGAGGCCGTTTGACGCGCACGTCGCGGCGCCAGACGCCTGGCTGCATTGCCCCGTCTGTGAACATTGCGCCCCGATGGCCAGACCACCGGTCGTGTTGTTCGTGCAGACACCGCTCACGCAGTAGAGGCCACCACAGCAGTCCGCGCTGTATCCCACCCCCGTGCAGGCTCCGCCTTCGTTCCGGCAACAGTTCAGCGGGCCATCACCGTCATACCCGTTATTCGCGCAAACCGTCGCTCCACCGCTCTGTGTGCATTGGTTCGATGATGTGCATTGGGCGCCGAGGGCCAGGCCGCCCGAAGGCGGAGCAGTCGACGTTCCGCCGCATGTGCCATTGACGCAAAGAATGCCCGCGCAGCAGTTAATGTCGCTCGTGCACGATCCACCCGTATTGCGGCAACAATTGCGCGCGCCGTCTCCCGGAATGCCATTGCTGGCGCAGACGACTGATCCACCAGATTGGCTGCATTGGCTCGTGGAGGTGCATTCGGCGCCGATGCCTCGTCCACCCGCCCCCCCACTGCCGCCACAGCTGCCATTCGTGCAAATCGCGCCGCCGCAGCAATGGAAGTCCGCGGTGCAGGAGCCGCCCGCGTTTCGGCAACAGTTGAATTGCCCATCGGACATGACGCCGTTGTCGCTACAAACGACCGCCCCGCCTGCCTGGCTGCATTCCGAATTGGCGCCGAGGCTGCCACATTGACCGCCGAGCGGAACCGTGTTCTGCGCGAAGACGGTTTCCGGTAGGCCCGTACGAAACCAGGCAGCCACAAAACCCGCCGCCAGCCCCTTGAGCACGGTACGCCGGGATGCCCCGGACGCGGCCACCCGGGCCAGTTGATCGAATCTGAATCCATCCATGCCGGCGCTTGTCTCCTCCAGCCCGCCCGAACCCGCGGACCCATTCCCCTCGTCCCCAGTTGTCACGTCGAAGTGATCGTTCTCCCGCCGGTGTTTCGCGCCGCATCGCGAAACCGGCCACGATCATCACGCACCTTCATGCGCCGACGTGCCATTCTGTACTTGTGAACGCAGGACGAGGCGGCGAGGTTTCCCCCATTGCGCGGGAACCGCCCAGTCGATCATATGCCTGATTGGCAAGCAGTGTCAACTTGTCACGCGCCAAGTCTTCGCGTCCGTACGCGGCACACGGCAATTCAAGCGTTTGCCGCTCTTACGGGAGGTAGTGTGTCCAGTCGCGGGCGCCGAACCTTTCCCGGACTCGCACCGCGGCCTCCTCGAGCTCTTGCGCGGTGATGTCGTCCTGGATGCCGCCAAAGCGCGTATCGAATGAGCTCACCAGGTGATCGATAACGGCCTGCCGGGAGAGACTGGTTTGCTGTCGCAATGGCCCGACGCGCTTCTCAGCCGACGTCACGCCTTTGTCGCTCAATTTCTCGCGGCCGATGCGGAGGACTTGCACCATGAGCGGCATGTTCATGTCGTACGCCATCGTCGTGTGATGCAACACCGCTCCCGAGCGTCTTGATTGCGCGGCTCCGCCTATTTTCCCCCCGGACGACGAAATGTCGTTCAACGGGGCATACCAGGCATCAATCCCAAGATCGCAGAGAGCATCCACGACCCATGCATCAAGAAATCGATAGGACTCGGCGAAGGACAGCCCGGCAATCAACGATAGCGGCGCATAGATCGACCAGGTGATCGCCCCTTCCGGCTCGATGAACATGGCGCCTCCACCGCTGATGCGGCGGACAATCTCGATCCCGTGCCGCTCGGCCGCGGCTTCATCGACTTCATTACGGACGGACTGAAACCGCCCCAGCACCACGCATGGGGAGCTCCAGCCCCAGATTCGCACGGTCGGGGGCCGCAATCCCTTCCCTACCCGTTCCGCCAGTACTTCATCAAGCGCCATATTCATTAACGGTGGTCGCGGCGCCGCGGGAATGAGGCGCCACTGCTGCTCGCGCCAGCGCGTTTCCTCTTCAGGCGACAACGATGTCGATCTAGCGATCATCCGCATCATCCGCCGCCCAACTGGTGTCAAGCGCCCGCATGACGGCGGTGGCCAGGCCTTCCGGCGACGATCCCAGCAATTCCACGCCCTCTGGCAAACCGGCTCGCACCCTCGCGGCAAACTGATTGAGGTCGAGCGTCACGGGCGCCCCCTCAAGCGCACCGGACAGAACGGGCAGCGCTTCTTCCGGATAGAGAAAGAAGTCACCAGTCACAACCACGTCGTGTAACGACTCGTGCACGATGTTGAACTCAACCGCGATCAGCTTCCCGCCGGGAGTCTTGAACTCGCCCCGTCTTCTCATGTCAATCCCGGAACGCTTCCTCTCTGAACGCGAGTTCACGCTTCACGATCGAGGCGGCCGTTTCACCACTCACCATCGCGCCGTTGTAGGACGAATCGACCGTGGCCTCGGTGGCCAGAATCAGCCCGCCTGTCGGAGTGACATTGCCCGGCAACTTCCGGAAGATGCCCGGAGGTTGAGCGAACTGGCTGAAGGGCACATGCACGCTCTCTAGCACGCGCCACGAACCGGGCGCGTGGCCCAGCATGGCCGCTACATCGAGCCGCGCCCGCTCGCCAAGATGCTCGAGGTCTTGACCTTCCACGTCTTTCCTCACGATCACCGCGGCAAGGAGATGCTTACCCTTTGGCGCATAGGCCGGTTGCACGTCGGAGAGCGGGGCAATGTGATTGACCAGAAGCTTGCGTGTCGCGTCGAGAACGAGTCGCGGTCCAGTTCCGGGAGCTTGAGTTCCGGCCAAGAAGACCGTGATGCTGCCCACGGCCGCGTCCGCCGCCGCCAGACTCTGCACCCCGGTCAACTTCGCCGCGCTCGCGGGATCAGTGGCGACAATCACTGCCGAAGCCGGAATCTTGCGGCGAGCGACGCGCACGCCGGTCGCCCGGCCATCTTCGATCATCACGGAAGTCACACGAGCGCCAAGCGAGACCGCCTCGGTTGGCAACCGATCCAGCAGTTGCCCTGGCATGGCCCCGACGCCGCGATCGGGAAGGAGGGCCGATCCACTCAGGAACATCTTCAACGTGAAAAGCATGACCCCGGCGCTTCCGGAGAGGTGTGGATCGAGCGTAATCCCTCCCCAGAAGGGCCGGGCAAAGCGATCGACAAATGCTTCGCTAAATCCCCGTGACCAGAGGAATTCTGATGCCGGGACATCGTGTCCGAGCGAAGTAGCCGCCTCGTTCGCGGTTTGCCAGGGCGCCACCGAGACCTCGGCCGCCAGCCGCGCCAAACGCACCTTGTCGCCCAGCCCGAAGAGGCTCGTGGTCGCATCGCGTACGATCGAAATCGGATGCCGGAGAGGATTCGCCAGCGGAACACGTCTGCGACCTGTCCACATCAACGCGGCAGCATCGAACGCGCGTGGTCGCAACGCGCCATGGTTGATCCAGCGACGGGCGGCGGGATACCCGTCGAGCAGCACCTGGAATCCGCGATCGATAAGGAACCCATCTTCCCCGCGATCCGTTCGGATCCGGCCGCCGACTCCATTTGACGCTTCGAACAGGTGTACGGGTACTCCTGACTCATGCAGCGAAACCGCCGCGGTGAGCCCGGCCATCCCCGCGCCAACCACAATCACCGGAAGGCGAGGATCGTCATTTGTCTCTGAGGCGACCTCACCTTTGGTCACGTCGTTCTCCGTAACAAGGCGGCAGCGAGTATTGGCATGACCCTCGGTGAATGACCTCTGGGTCCAAAAAGAACCGTATCAAGAGGTAGCAAGCGACTCGCGAATACGGCGGCGTTGTGCTTCATCAAACTCGACGTGCTGTTCGATTTCGTCGGACAAGGTTACTTCGCCTTCGGTTTCGTGATTCGCGGAACGCTCCCAGTCCTTCAGCGAAAGGTTGATCAACAACGAAACCAGATCCCCACGCGCCGTATCCATCTCGTCCATGAGCGGCATCAGCTCGTGGTTCCCCATCGCCTCCGGCATATGGAGCTCCGACAGGTAGGGATTCTCCTGGCGGACGATGACCTGCGCGCGTTCCAGCACGGCTCGATCCCGATCGCGAAGTTCGGCAATGCGAAGCAGCGTAACGGGAGAGACCGTGGCGTTCCCGGAAGCATCAATCAACGTCCGGATCTCCGAGGGCGTCCCTAGCAAGTCGTCGATCAGATCGCGGTAGGCATCGAGCATAGGGTAGTTTCGCTCCGAATTTCTGCTGCTTACGCCGGGATCAAAGGCACAGAACCCAGTACCGCGATTTCCCAGTTGACATTGAACGGGTCCCGAAAGACAAAGGACGCCACTCCGGAACGCAAGACGGTCAAGGGCCGCATCAAGACCTGCCCCTTGATGGTCGCGAAGGTGCGGGCGTCGACACCTAGCGACACCAGGTCCAGAGGCCCCTTGCCGAAGACCACCTCAAGGCCCACACGTTGGGCGGCAATCGTAAGCGACCCGTTGGCGAGGAACGAGGTATCGGCGAGCTCCCCCGTCCGCATTGCTTCATCCCAGGAGTAATCTGCTGGCAATGGCAGCTGCGTTCCGTCCGGGCCTCTTCGCAACCGGCCAAGCAGCTCCATGGCGAAGAATTCCTGGTAGAACCGTTCTGCCTTGCTCAAATCACTTACTTGCACGAGGAGATAGTTGATTGCGCGAAACTGGAACTTTTGTGCCGATGGAGCAAGCTCCGCGACGCCGACCGCCGACGCCTCAATGACAACTGAGCCGCTCTGGCTCGCGGGATCGACCGGGGAGCGTGCTGGCGCCGGAGCGCCCGCCCCAATGGAGTATCCGGCGAGCTCAGATGACGGCTCATGATCGCCGACATGCGGAATGCTGCGCTCTACCCAAGGTTGATCGCGCCGGATCATCGCAATCATGCGCACCCGATCGAAATCGTGCAACGGATGCCGATCTCCGCCATGGAGAACGACCCGGATGTCCGGACGAGGCTCCTCAAGCGACTCAAACCAGGTGAACAGGATGTCGATAACGCGCAGGGTATGGGATGCGACGGTGAGATCGACATAGGGGTCATCGACACCGAGCCCGTGCGAGGGTCGAATCACGACCACCTGGGCATCGCCAACCTGATCGATAGCGACGCTTGCTGCTTCGGCCAGAGATTCTGGCGCCTCTAACAAGAACCGGTAGGCCATCCCGCCCGTATCCTCCGTCCGCCGAACCGTGGGCGGCCATTGATGCAATAACGCGCGGTAGCACGCCAGGCCACCGCCCGATTGTATCGTACGCGATTCTCACGCTCGACACCCGCTGCTGTGACATTTTGGCCGTTGCGCCCATGTATCCGAACCAGTACTGTTGGCGCTATCCCCACGCCCCGGCAACCAAAACGCGACCCCCCGCTGGCGCGTTTCCATGACATAGAGCGTCTGGCTGCCCCGAACCACCCGCTTGGTCTACATCGAAGCAGTGAGGGACGCCGGAGAATGCCAAATGACTGACAGATGGGTGATTGATCGCCGCCGCTCGATTGCGCTGCTTGGCGCCTTCGTCGTTGGCGTCGGGAGCAGGATCGCGGGAATCGATACGGCTGATGCCGCAAAATCGGGCAAGCGCAAGAGCAAAAAATCAGGGAAGGACAAGCGCGCAGGGAAGGACAAAAGCTCCAAAAAGAAGAACCAATCCTCCGGCGGCGGCAGCGGAAATGACGTTGTGAAGGAAGCTCAGAAGTACAAGGGCGCGAAGTACGTTTGGGGCGGTGCGTCGCCGAAGGGTTTCGATTGCTCCGGTTTTACCTGGTATGTCTATGACAAGGCAGCCGGGATCGACATTTCGCGCACGGTCACCGATCAGTTCAAGGTCGGGAAATCGGTCAAGAACGGTTCCTGGAAAGCCGGGGATCTGGTCTTCTTCAAGAACACGGCTGAAAAGGGCCTCTCCCACTGCGGGATATACATTTCAGGGAACAAGTTCATTCACGCCGAAAACGAAAAGACCGGCGTCGTCATATCGGTCCTCGACTCGGGATACTACAAGGATCACTACGCGGGCGCGCGGCGCATCCTCTAATCCCGGAAGACCCAAGAAGAACAGGGGCGTGGTACGCCCCTGTTCTTCTTGGGTCTTCCGGTCCTAGAACTCGTCGTCGTACCCCTGCAGGTCGCGCACAAGTTCCTGAACCTGAATCGACGCTTCGTTGGCGAGTTTCAGGAAGTTTTCCCGACGCTCTGCATCGAGCAGCGCATAGAGCGCCAACCCGATGCCGGCGCCACCCCAGAGAAGTCCAGCCTTGCCGCGATGTTCGGGCTCTTCGGCGTGAGCGACAACCTCAGCCGCGACTCGGTCCTTAACCTCTTCGGCATTCTGCTTCGCGGCGGACGCTTTCTCGTCGGCCGCGTCATGAGTGCCGAAAAGGCGCCGCTTGCCATTGGCATGAACTGCCGCGGCCAGTTCCTCCGCATCCTTCCGAGCGGCCTCCGCGGCGTCTCGCGGTGTCTCCCGCGCTTCGCGATCCGATTCGCCGAACACGCTCCGCAGCTTGTCAGCCACAGATTGGTCGCTGTCGCTGGGTTCCTCATCGCCATCCACGCGATCGCGCGCCGACTCCCACTTGCCAAGCGCCGCGGTCGCCGCTTGCACCATCGTCTCGCGAAGTGTTGGACCGAGCTCCTGCTGGATGATTTCCACTACTTGCTGGCGATTCCTGGCCGCGAGAAGGGCCGGCGCCTTGGCCTTCAACGACCGTTCCAATTGCGCCAACGCCGCCACGGCAGCCTGAGACGCCACTGTTTCTGAAACTGATCCGCCCTTGCCTGACAAACGGGAGGTCAAGCCGAAGTAGTCCTTTTCGGCTCGCTTGCCCACATTGCCAAGTTGCCCTCGCAGCTCCTCTATCTCCGCCCGCAGGCGGGCGACTTCCTTGCTCACGGGCTCTTCGGCATCGTCCCGGCCGCGCAGATGGGCGATGCGCTCCTTGCCTTCACCCGCGAGACTGCGCGCCTCCGCCCCTACCCAGGAGGCGAGCTGTGTCGCGTCTTCGACGACCCGATGTCCGGCCGCGCGAAGCTTTCCTTCGGCCTCGCGCGCCTCTTGCTGCGCGTCCCAAGCGGCTGCCTTGAGATCTCGTTCCGCCGCTTTGGCATCAAAATCAATCGACCCGGTCGCCTGTCGCACGTCGTGCGCCAGGCGACTTCCAGTGTCCGCAGCGGCCGCCGCGAGGGCCTTCCGCTTCTTTTTGGCAGCCTTCGCGGCCTTCCTGGACTCTTCCTTGACGTTTTCGATTACGGCCTCAACGGGAGCGGCCGGCTCCGTTTTACCCTCACGGCGCGCCAAAACGAGCAACAGCGCCGCGACCGCGGCGCCGCCGACCGCAAGCAGGATCGCCTTCGCGTTAAGAACGTCTTCTTCCTCTTCGTGCATGGGATCCATCCATTTCCCGGTGCGCGCTTCACAACAACGCGCAAACCGTGCATGACGCGTCAATCCGTCGCCTAAAGTGTACCTGCCCGAGCGGGCGCACCGCCGGCAATCTGCATCCGCAACAGCGTCCGTTGCGCCCGCCACCCGCTCATACCATACTTTCGCGTCGCTCCGGATCGTCCCGATGGGAGCAGCACGCCAATGCCGAGGAGCATCATGCAGGGCGCATTTCAGCGATTAGTTGTGCCGGTCAGCGGATCAGAGACCGATGAGCGCGTTCTCGACGTCCTTCCAGTGATCCTGTGCAAAGAAGGTGGGACGGTCACGTTCCTTTTCGTGGTGGAGGTCCCCCAGTCCATGCCACTTGATGCCGAGCTTCCAGCCGAAATCGACGACGGTGAACGAGCCTTACGAAATGCCGAGCGATTGGCCAGGCGTTCCATGCCGTCCCGATCAACCCATGTCGTGACCGAACTGTTGCAAGCCAGGGCCGCGGGTCCCGCGATCGTTGATGAAGCGATCGAGCGCGCGGCCGATGCGATTGTCATGACGGCGTCGATTCACCGCAAGCATGGCCGGCCGACGCTCGGCGAAACGACCAATCATGTCCTTCTCCACGCTCCCTGTGAAGTCCTCGTCATTCGGACCAACCCTGACGCCCAGCACGCTGCTGGAGTGCTCGCGTCATGAAGGTGGTCATCATGGGGTGTGGTCGCGTCGGCGCCCGCGTTGCGTCCTTGCTCGATCACACGGGCAACCACGTCACTGTTGTCGATGTCGATAGTCGTTCATTCAGGAGATTGCCCGCCGGATTCCGGGGCGACACGATCATTGGCACCGGGATCGACGAAGATGTCCTACGCCGGGCCGGCATCGAGGATGCCGATGCGTTCATTGCGGTCACGAATGGCGACAACCGCAATATCATGGCCGCGCAGGTAGCCCGCCTCATTTTTGACGTTCCTGAAGTCGTCTGTCGTATCTACGATCCTGTCCGTGAGGACACGTACCGGCGCCTGGGATTGACCACTGTCTGCCCCACGACGACTGTTTCCGCAATCATTCTCGATCAGGTCATGCGTGCTAGCAGCGAACAGGCTGGACCACGCGGAGGGTCCGACTAGATATGTACGTCATCGTGGCGGGAGGAGGCAAAGTCGGCTTCTACCTTTCGCAACATCTGCTGGCCGAAGGTCATGAAATTCTTCTTATTGAACGTAACGCTGATCGGGTTGTCGAAATCAATGAAGTTCTGGGCGCGGTAGCCATCGCGGGGGATGCCGCGGAGGCCAGCACCCTGGTCGCCGCGGGAGCGCCACGCGCTGACGTCGTCGTCGCGGTCACCGGTGAGGATGAGGATAATCTCGTCATCTGTCAGGTGGCGCGCGAGAAGTTCCATGTCGGGCGCACGATTGCCCGTGTGAACAATCCGAAGAACGAGCACCTCTTCCGGATGCTCGGCGTCGATGTCACCGTCAGCCAGACGAACTACATCCTCAACCTCATCGAGCAGGCGATCCCTGACCGATCCTTCGTTCACCTGATCAGCCTACGCCACGAAGATCTGGCCATTGTCGACGCCAAGGTCTCAGAGACGTCAGCCGTCGCCCATCGCGCTATTGGGGAGATCGAGCTTCCTCAGAATACGGCCATCGCGGCGATTGCCCGGGGAGCGAATGTGATCGTTCCCAGCCCAGCAACAGAGCTTCTCCCCGGCGACGATATCATCGCCGTGGCGCATCAGGATCAGGAGGATGCGCTGCGCCGATTGTTGGTCTGAGACCGCTGAACCGCGGCGGCGCGCGCGAGCTTTTGGGAGGTCACGATGCTCCTCGGCGTCGAGGTCGGGAATACAAACACGTCCTTCGGCCTCTTTGCCGATTCCGGCCAGATCGTCGCGTCCTATCGGCTGTCTACCGAGCGAGAACGGATGCCAGACGAGTGGTACGCCATGCTCGCCGCGCTTCTGAACTCAGATGACCTCTCCCTTGGCAGCGTGGATGGCGTCATCATTTCCAGTGTCGTACCAAGCGTGACGACGTGGCTGGTCTCGATGGCGCGACAGCGCCTCGCCATCGACCCGATCGTCGTGACCGGGGACCTGGATGTTGGGCTCGGGCTCGATGTGGAAGAGCCCCGGCAACTCGGCGCCGATCGGATCGTCGATTGCGTTGCGGCGATGGACCGCTACGGCGCGCCGGCGATTGTCATCGACCTCGGCACGGCCACCACATTTGATGTCATCGGGAAGGACGGCGCCTACGTCGGCGGAGCCATCGCCGCGGGTGTGGGCACGTCGTTGAAAGCGTTGGCTGGCAATGCCGCCCAGCTCTTCAACGTCGAACTTCATCTCCCCGAGCACGTTATCGGGCGCAACACCGCCGACCAACTCCGATCCGGGATCGTGGCGGGCCATTTGGCGATGCTCGAGGGCATGATCCTGCGCACTCGCGCAGAACTTGGCGTTGACGCCCCTGTCATCGTCACTGGCGGTCTCGCCCCCCTATTTTCAGGGGCCTCGTCGCTTTTCGACCACTACGATCCCGATCTGACGCTGAACGGGCTTCATCTGATCTACGAACGAGTGACCTCGACGATGGACCCGAACAGCCGCGGCGTGCTTGCAGGACGTGACCAGAATGGCGAGTGATGACGCGCGAAATCCGCTGAGGATCAGGCCGTTCCTCGTTGAGGACGAACCGTTTCTCGCGCGTATCGCTCACCGTCTGAACCCGGGCCCAACGGTCTCACCCCGAGATCCCGTGGCCTTTGATCGGTTCTTCGCGACGTTTTCGCGGGAACGACTGCTTAATGAACCTGGAGCCGAGGCGTTCGTGGCTACGATCGACGGTGAACCTGCCGGGCTTATCGCGATGCACCCCGATTCCGATTCCTTCACGGGTCATCGTCGCGCGTACATCGACGTCCTTATCGTCGCGCCGGAAGCCGAAGGCAGCGGCGTGGGCCGCGCGCTGATGCTCCATGCCGAGGAGTGGGCAAAAGCCAATTATTGCCTGGAAGTCTGTCTCGATGTTTTCGCAGGCAATGCCGGAGCGGCCCGGTTTTACGAGAAGTGCGGCTTCAGGATCGACCATATGCGAATAGCCAAGCCGCTCACTTAGCATTGGCTCGGTCGCGCACGGTTTAACATTTCCTTGCTTGTGCATGTGACAGTAGCCATGCTACCCGTACTATGGGGTCACAGGCGAGGCCTGATCGAGCACGCAACGGAGGTCCAGAAATCACGATGCCCGATTCCAGCACGGGATTCGAGCAGACGCTCACCACGTCGCCGACCGGAGAGATGCCTCTGAAGTTGGCGGTCCAACGCTCAGGACGGCTTACCGAGCAGACGCTTTCGTTGCTCCATGCGATTGGACTGCAGTTTGAAAGCTACGGGCAACGGCTCTTCTCTCACTGCCGCAACTTTCCGCTTTCGATTCTTTACGGGCGGGACGATGATATTCCGGGCTACATCGGCCGCGGCACGGTCGATCTCGGCATTGTCGGCCGCAATCTCATTTACGAGGAAGGCGTCGAGGTCGTCGAACTCGCCCCACTCGGATTCGGCTATTGTGAGCTGGTCGTCGCAACATTGCGCGATGCCCCCTATACGTCGCCAGAGCAACTCCTGCAATCGCGCATCGCCACTTCCTATCCAGAGTCCGCGCGACGATATTTCCATGGGCTTGGCGGAACGCCGGAAATCATCACGATCAGTGGCTCCGTGGAGGTCGCGCCATCACTTGGGTTGGCCGATGCCATCGTCGAGCTCACCGCGACCGGATCGACCCTCCTGCTGAATGACTTGCGCCAGATCACCACAATTCTCGAGTCGGAAGCGATCCTGGCGGCCTCCCCAGTCTCGATGAGTGACCCCACCCGGCGGGCCAACATCGACCGGCTCATGATGCGCATCAACGCCGTGCAGGCGGCCAAACGCTACAAATACCTGATGATGAATGCCCCGGTTGACGCGCTGCCCGCGATTCGCGCCGTTGTCCCTGGCCTCAAGGCGCCGACGATCGTCCCCCTGGCCGATCCGGGCTGGGTCGCCGTGCATACGGCCGTGGAAGAAGACGTGTTCTGGGAATCCATCGAGCGCCTGCGCGCGGCGGGCGCGACAGAAATCCTCGTGACCGCCCTCGAAAAGCTTCTCCTTTAGCCGGTATCGGGTCCATCGTTCAGGCGCTGGGCGCATGGTCGGCTATCATGTTCCTCAGGGAACATAAGCGCGTTGCCTGACGTGGCATTTCTTCATGGCGTGCGGAGGCTTACTCGTGTCACAAAGCGTCGTGTCTCGGACTACCTTCGATCCCGCGAGGCTTGTCCGGCCGGCGATTCATCATCTTCCCGTTTATTCGCGACGGCCTCCACCAGAGACGAAGCCTGAGCGCGAAATACGGCTCGATTGGAACGAATCGCCCTATTCGCCGTCGCCACGCGCCATCCAGGCTCTGGCCGACGTGGTCACCCATAACCGCTACCCGGAGTTTGACGCCTGGTCGCTGCGCGAGGCGTTGGGCGCCTACGTGAATGCGCCCGCCGACCTGATCGTCGCCGGAGCGGGCCTCGACAATGTGATCGAGACTCTCCTCTTTCTGCTCATCGAGCCAGGCGACCGCGTCATCATCTCCCAACCCACATTCATGGCCTACGAGGTGCTGGTCAAAGCGCACGGGGGCGAGGTCGTCGATGTCCCCTTGCGATCCGATTTTTCTCTCCATGGAGACGGCATTCTGGATGCGCTCGACGATCGCACCAAACTCATACTGATCTGCAATCCCAACAATCCCACCGGGAATCTCCTCGATCCCAACGAGATCGAACGGGTGATTGCCGAATCTCCCTGCGTTGTCGCCATTGACGAGGCGTACGCCGAGTTTGCTGGCTCAAGCCATCGTGATCTTATGCATCACTATCCAAACTTGGCCATCCTGCGCACGATGAGCAAGTTCGCCGGTCTCGCAGGGATGCGCGTCGGGTATGGGATTTTTCCGGAAGCGCTCATGCCATACCTGACCCGGGTCATGCCCGGCTTCTGCAACGTCAGCGCCGCCGCGACCGCGGCCGCGATCGCGTCCCTCGGCGACGAGGAGTACAACGCGGCAACGGTCAAACGGATCGTTGCCGACCGCGATGCGTTGGCGGACCGGCTGCGAACGATTCCTGGCGTCGAGCCGCTGCCATCGGCGACCAATTTTCTGCTGGTGCGCCTGCCGGTCGCGGACGGCGGCGACATCGTGCGAAGACTTGCTGAGCGTGGGGTGTATGTCCGCCACTTCAGCAATCCCGCATTCGGCATCGCTGATTGCCTGCGGGTTTCCGTCGGGACCCCCGAGGACAACGCCATCTTTGCCGACGAGCTGGAGGATCTGTTACTCGACGGCGGGCTGCCCCGGTGAGCACAACAGAAACGGCCGCGGAGCGGCGCCACGCCCGCATCAGCAGAGCCACGCTCGAAACACGCATTGTTGCCGAAGTTGGTATCGATGGCGGCCCAGTGTCGGCTCGGACTGGCGTGCCATTTCTCGATCACATGCTTGACGCGCTAGGCCGCCACGGGCGTATGTGCATCGAAGTGGTGTGCGACGGCGATGCGGCGATGGATCCTCATCACACGGTTGAAGATGTCGGCATCGCCATTGGCCAGGGGATTCGGGAGGCGTTGGGAGATCGGCGGGGCATCGCCCGGTACGGACATGCCTACGCGCCCCTTGACGAAGCACTGGCGCGAGCGGTCATTGATTGCTCCGGCAGGCCCTATCTTCACTTTGAAGCAACCATGCCCGAGCAGATCATTGGTCACGATTTCGCGGCCAGCCTGGTTGAAGAGTTCTGGCGATCGCTCGTCGTCAACGCCGGCTTGACCGTCCACATCGATTTACTGCGCGCCCGCAACGCACATCATGCCGCCGAGGCCATCTTCAAGGCCGGGGCCCTGGCGCTCCACGCCGCCACCCGTCGTGTTGGCGATCCGACGCACATTCCCTCAACGAAAGGTGTCCTCGCATGAGCGTCTCAGTAGCCGTGATCGATTATGGCGCTGGTAATCTCCGCTCCATTCGGCGCGCCCTGGAAGCTGCTGGAGCAGCGGTGACCGTGACCTCCGACCCGCACGAGGTCCGACGCTCCGACGCCGTGGTCTTTCCCGGTGTGGGCGCGGCGGGATCGGCGATGGACCGGCTCGGAGAACTCGGCCTTGTGGACGCCATTGCGGACGTCGTGGATGATGGTCGCCCGTTTCTCGGGATATGCCTCGGCATGCAGCTCCTATTTGAGCAGCAAGAGGAAGGAAACACCCACGGGCTGGGGCTGCTGAAGGGCCGGGTACGCTCGTTGCCATCGCAGGTGAAAGTGCCGCAGATTGGGTGGACTCGCGTGCGGTGGATTCAGGATGGAGCGGGGTATCGGACTTTGCAGGAAGAAGACTTCTACTTCGTCCACTCTTATGTGGTCGAACCGACGAACGTTGCTGACATCGTCGCGGTCACGCGGTACGGAGATGTCTTCCCGAGCATCGTGCGGCATGCCAATGTGTGGGGCACGCAATTTCACCCGGAAAAGAGCGGGTCCGCCGGGCTTCGCCTCGTCGCCGGATGGGTCGATGGGGTGCGCGATTCATCCTCGCGCGCATTGGAGCATGTTCTGGCGTGATTCTCTATCCAGCAATTGATCTGCGCGGCGGCCGCTGTGTGCGCCTGGTCGAAGGGGACTTCGACCGGGAAACGCTCTTCGACGCGGATCCCGCTGACGCCGCGCGCCGTTGGGCTGAAGGCGGGGCCGAATGGCTTCATATGGTCGACCTGGATGGCGCGGTTGCCGGCACACCCGTCAACGATGCGGCCATCGCCCGCATTCGGGACGCGGTCACGCTGCCGATTCAGCTCGGCGGCGGCCTGCGCTCCATCGCGCACCTTGAACACGCCTTCGCCGCGGGGATCGATCGCGCAATCCTCGGCACCAGCGCACTTCGGGACCCGGACCTGATCGCATCGGCTGTCCATCGCTGGGGCGGGGCGATCGCGGTGGCGCTGGACGCTCGCGATGGCCGTTTGGCAACTGACGGCTGGCTCGGTCAATCGGACACGTTGGCCATCGAAGTTGCCCAAAGACTGGCTGATGCCGGAGTGGAGCACTTTATTTTCACGGACATTCGCCGCGATGGCACACTGACTGGCCCGAATCTGGAAAGCCTGAGAGAACTGATCGCGCTCGTTGATGCGAATGTCATCGCGTCTGGCGGCGTTGCTTTTCTTGAAGACATTCGCGCCACGGCCGCGGTCGGGGCGCGTGGCGTTATCGTGGGACGAGCGCTGTACGATGGGCGCATCACGATTGGCGAGGCCCTGGTCGCCGCGCGATCGATGGAGGCAGCCCGTTGATTCGCCTCTCTCCGTCCCTCATGGAAGGGCTTCCCGACACGGGGCCATACCGCAGGATCATTCCCTGTCTCGATGTCACCGCTGGCCGGGTGGTGAAGGGCATCGAGTTTCTCAATCTCCGCGACGCGGGCGATCCTGTCGAGCTGGCCGCCTTCTACGACAGCGAAGGCGCCGACGAGCTCGTCTTCCTGGATATCACGGCGACATCCGATAGCCGCCACACGATGATCGAAGTCGTCGAGCGCACCGCCGATCAGGTTTCCATCCCGTTGACTGTCGGCGGCGGCGTCCGAAGCGTTGCCGACATGCGCGAGCTTCTTTCTGCTGGCGCCGACAAGGTTTCGATAAACACCGCTGCAATTTCGAATCCTCGCCTCATTGACGACGGCGCGGACCAATTCGGCCGCCAATGCGTCGTTGTCGCCGTCGATGCCAGGCGCAGGCCAAATGGAGAAGGTTGGGGCGTGTACACCCATGGTGGTCGCCGCCCTACCGAGCTGGACGCCGTGGAGTGGATCACCGAGGCCGCTCGCCGTGGCGCCGGGGAGGTCCTCCTGACCAGCATGGACCGTGATGGCACCCGCGATGGCTACGATCTGCCCTTGCTCGAAGCCGTAGCCGCCGCCGTGAATGTTCCGCTGATCGCCTCTGGTGGGGCGGGATCGCTCGACCACCTTGTCGAAGGGTTAGCCCCTGGGCGAGCCGACGCCGTCCTTGCCGCGTCGATCTTCCACTTTGGGGAGTTTCGCATCAGCGAGGCCCGGGGGCATCTGGCCGCGCACGATATCCCGGTGCGGCAGATACTGGCGTGAACGTTTCCAAATCCGAGCATGTGCGATTTGGCGCTGATGGGCTCATTCCGGCCATCGTGCAGGATGCTACGAGCGGCGATGTGCTGATGCTCGCGTACATGAACGGTGAAGCCCTGCGCCTGACCCGCGAAACCGGTCGAGCCCACTACTGGAGCCGGAGCAGATCGAAGCTTTGGCGGAAAGGCGAAACCTCGGGCAACGAGCAAATCGTCATGAGCATCACGGTCAATTGCGAACAGAACAGCCTTCTGCTGGAAGTCGAACAGCATGGCGCCGTATGCCATGAAGGCTATGCGACCTGCTTCTTTCGCACGCTGAACGAGGATGGCTCATTGACTGTTGTGCGAGAGCGCGTATTCGATCCGGCCGCGGTCTATGGCCGCTCCGCGTCGCCAGATCCGACCATAGATCAACTCGTTGCGGCGACGCAGCTCCAGTACGCGGCCTATTGCTTCTTGCGGGACAATGATCTTGAGGAGCAGTCCACAACGTCGGGCCGCCTGCGATCATCGATCAGCCATCGGGGAAGGGTCGCCGACGAGCTTCGCGAATTAGCGGGCGTGCTTGATGGCGACCATGTTCATGACGACCCCGCACGTGATCTTCGCCTCGAAGCTTCTCAGGTCATCTACTGGCTGCTGCTCGATGTCGTCCGAAGCGGCTTTGATTGGGCCGATGTACGCCCGGATCGGGCGCTTGCGACAACCGACCCTGATGTATCTCGATCCACTATTGCGAACCTGATCAGGCTCGAGGCCGCAACGTGGGGATGTCCTCCAGCGCAAGATGTCAGCGCGTCCGCCGCCGCGCATGCCACGCTGGCGCTGGTCGGTCAGGCGTGTCGGGTCGGTGGCATCGATCCCCTTGAGGCAATTCTGGCCGACCTGGATGAGCTTCGCGGTCGACCCTATCTTGCATCTTTCTTTGCCAACACGACTGGGTAGCCGCGTCCGGAAGGATTGCCGCTATGGTGGCTGATCGATCGCGCCGCGAAGAGGATTCATCTCTCTCACCTACCTCACTCACCGAAAACCAGGGCCGCCTCTGGACACCCTGGCGCATGCGCTACGTCGCCGGCGGGACGCGGGAAGACGGCTGCATCTTCTGCAATCGCCTTGCTGAAGAGGACGATGTGGCTGGACTGATCCTCTATCGGGGCGACCGCGCATTCGTCATTATGAACCTGTTCCCGTACAACACCGGCCACGTCATGCTTGTCCCCAATGCCCACATCGCTTCACCGGAGATCGCGGACGCCCAAACCCTGGCGGAGCTAAATGCCCTGCGTGCACCGGTCCTTCGCGCCACCCGCATCGCCATTTCTCCGGACGGATTCAATCTGGGCCTGAACATCGGCAGCGTAGCCGGAGCCGGAGTCGCCGATCATCTCCACGAACATGTCGTGCCCCGCTGGCAGGGCGACGCCAACTTCATGCCCATTCTGGCATCGACCATGGTGATGCCTGAGCTTCTGGCCGTTACGTATGCCAAGCTCCGCGCTGAAATCGAGAGGGAGTTAAGGGGCAACAGCACGGCGATTGCGGTCGTTCTATCGCCTGATGGCCAGTGGGTGCTCGTCGACGATCAGTATCGACTTCCTCGAGTCACCACGGAAGAAGGAGAACCGCTCTGGCGAAGCGTGCTGCGAGACGCGTATGCCAGGGGAGCACGCGACATTGAGCTCATGGGCTGGGGCGGCGACAGTCGCGCTGGCAGCGGGCCGATCACGTTCCTTCTTCGCGAGACGGCATCTTCTGAATTTCCTCGGGGCGGCGAACACCCCTGGATCGATCTGACCTCTCTGCGCGATGACGCCGATCGGGACGCCGCCGAGGCCGCAATGCTTCGTGTCACTCAGGCTGAATAGGCGTCCGACCCAAGCCTGCCGGTCCCTCTCTTGCGTTCCTGAAGCCTGAATTTTGAGAGGCGGGAGCAAACGCTCCTATACTCGACGGCGTGATATCCGCGCGAAAGCCAGGGAGGAACTCAGCAATCGTGCCTGGTGTCGAGCTTCACCGCGACTCTTCGTCAACCCGAGGTTTGACTCTGAACTCCATCCTCGGGATCGGCTCCGAGTCGGTCGGCGCGATGGCTGAAGTCTTACTTTTGCCCAGCCTCATCCTGGCCTTTTTCGTCGCGGAGTTGACGCCATCGTACGTGACCATCGGACTGGCGCCCGCGGTTGCCATAAGCCTTTGGACGCTGGCCCGGGTGCCAGCGCGACTGTTGACAGCATCCAGGCGACGACAGCAGCCATGGGCGTTCGGGGCTGCTCTGATTCGGGCCGGAGCCGTCGCCGTCCTTGCAATTGTCACCATTCGCATTGATCCTGCCGGGTTGACCCAATCGGGCCGACCGCTTTTGCTGACCTTTTTCCTTTGCTTGATGGTATTCACGCTTGCCGCCGGGTTTGGAAGTGTCCCGACCGAGGCCCTTCTCCGTTCCACGATCCGAGGCGAAGAATGGGCGGTGTTTGTCAGACGCCGATCGATTGCCACACTCCTGCTCTGCGTCGTCGCCGCGCTGATCGTCTATCGCTTGCTCGGCGCCAGCGCACTGGGGTTCCCTGGCAACTACGGTCGACTCTTCCTGGCCGCGACGGTGTGCCTGATTGCAGCGGCAATGTTTGTCGCGGCGACGCGCGAGCCGTCATTGCCAGCCGCGACCTACGGTCCGGCTTTGCTTTCGCCACGCGCGCTCATCAAACCACTCGACGATTACCGATTTCGCCGGTTTCTTCTGTTCCGGGTGCTGCTATCCTTGACGACCGCAATTGATCCATTTCTCTTTCTCTACGCGGTCACGCGGCTCGGCGTTCCGGCCACCGCGATCGGGGGCTATGCCATCGCTGGCGTTCTGGGGTGGGTCGCAGCTGCTCCGATCTGGATCGTCCTCGAACGGCGCCGCGGGCCTCGCGCGGTATTACAGAGTGGCGCGGTTTTGCGTTTGATCGCGCCCGCTTTTGCATTGGTCCTGCCACAGATTGCCGGGGTCGCGCAGTTTCGCGCCCGCTTCCCGGACAATTCACTCACCGTAGCCCTATTTGGCTTGGGTTTCGTCGCAATCGGGGCGGCGCTGGCAGCGCAGGCGCGTGGGAACGGCGTCTATCTTGATGCGCTTTCCCCGAGGACCCTCGCTCCGGCGTACTCCGGGCTGTCGAATGGGGTGCTCGCGGCGGTGGCTTTTGCTCCCGTTCTTGGCGGCTTCCTCCTGCAGCGGACCAGCTTTGAGATCCTGTTTGGACTGGTGATCGCAATTGGGCTAGCGGCAGTTTTTGCGGGAGGCGCGTTGATCAATGTTTCCACCCGGTTTCGAGATCCATCGGACGGCACAACGCCGCGATTCGGACCGAACCGAACCCCGCTTCCCTCTCGCGTTTAATGGGGAGGAATGTGGGTAAATGCCGCTCCCGTGGCTCAAAGCCCTCACCCCAACCGCCACCCGCAAGCGGGCGCCCGGCCCGACGGGCCGGGAGCGGGGCTTATTGTCGTCTGCGAGGTGGCGTTTCGGGGATACCTCCCCCTGCCAGATCGGGCCGGGAGAGAGGGAATCACGCTCCAGCAGACCGTCATTCCGGCACTGATCAACCGCACGTATGACTCCCTTGCGACCGGATATCAAGGAGAAGAAGTTCAGGGAAGAACAGGGCCAGCCTGAACTATGGCCATGGGCAGATCTGAAAACTGCTCGAAGTTCGCGATCATATCGCGCGCAAGTTGAGCGGCCGTGGAATCGAACGAGCCATCAGCGGGCCAGGCGCTTCGCGGGTGTAACACGCTGGATGGGACGTTGGGCACGATTTGCGGCGTCATGAAGCCAAACATGGGATCGCGGTCGTACGCGACGCGGTCGAGCGATCCGTCGAGAGCCGCCGCGACCACGGCCCGCGTCAGCTCAATTGGCATTCTCTCTCCCACGCCATAGGCTCCGCCACTCCAGCCGGTATTGACCAACCAGATGTTCGGATGGTGACGATCGAGTTTCTCGCCGAAGAGGGTGGCGTACCGCGTGGGCGGCAATGGCAAGAAAGGCTCCCCAAAACAGGCAGAAAACGTCGTCCGTGGTTTGGTGACACCCAGCTCCGTCCCGGCCAGCTTCGAGGTGTAACCAGAGAGGAACCAATATAGCGCCTGATCGCGCGTCAGCCTGGCCAGGGGTGGAAGGATCCCGAACGCGTCCGCGGTCAGAAACAGCACGTTCGCGGGATGCGAGCCAGTCCCGCCCGCGGCGGGATCGAGGAACGCCAATGGGTAGGCAGCCCTACTGTTTTCCGTCAAGGAATCGTCATCGAAGTTCGGGCGGCGGCTGTCGGCTTCGAGCACCACGTTTTCGAGGACTGTGCCGAAGCGCAGGGAGGCGCGGAAAATCTTCGGCTCTGTCCGCTCAGAAAGCCCAATCGTCTTGGCGTAACAGCCGCCTTCAAAATTGAAAATGCCACGCTCCGACCATCCGTGCTCGTCGTCTCCGATCAAGCGGCGATCCTGGTCGGTGGAAAGGGTCGTTTTCCCAGTTCCGGAGAGCCCAAAGAAGAGCGCGGTTTCCCCATTGGAGCCCTCGTTCGCCGCGCAATGCATGGTTGCTACATCACGTCGCGGGAGGATGCCCTGCAAGACGGTGAAGATTGACTTCTTGATTTCACCCGCGTATTTCGTTCCCGCGATAAGCACGCGACGGCCTTCGAAATCAATCGCTACAACCGTGGAACTCGCGGTTTCATGTCGATCCGGACTCGCCTCGAAGCCAGGAGCATGGAGGATCGTCCATCCATCCTTCCCACCGGTCACGTGCTCTCGCGGCGGCAGAAAGAGGTTTCGCGCAAACAACGCTGACCATGCGCGTTCCGTGACCATCCTTACCGGGAGCGAGTACTCCGGATCGGCATTCGCGGAAAGGTCGACCTGGTACCGATCGCCGCCCGCCAGGTGATTGATGATGTCGACGGAAAGCCGCTCAAATGCCGTCTTCGACATCGGCTGATTGACACTACCCCACCAGATCTCATCCTCGAACGGCCCTTCCCGCACGATGAATTTGTCCCGCGGGGATCTGCCCGTTTGAGGTCCCGTTTCGACGGCCAAGGCTCCGTGCTCCGACAGGAGTCCTTCGCCACGCCGAATCGCGTGTTCAACAAGTTTGGCCCGGCTCAGGTTGTTGTAGTCGACACTCCGGCCGCGCGGCGGGATCATGGCCTGCGGTCCCGATTCCGCCGCGGCAAGATCGTTCCCCAAGCGAGTGGCGTCTTCGCGAGTATTCACGATTCCTCCCTGCCCAGTTGGGTTGCTGGCTCGAACCCAACGGCATCGTTCGCAACACCAGAGGATTCCGTGCTGAATAGTTCAGTACTCGCCTCACGAAATCAGCGTCGATCATGCCGCTGCATTGTGCACGACCGGGTCAAGCTACCAGCGCGGGACGTATCTCGGTGATTGCCCTGCGGAATCCCGCGAGAACCTCATCGATGGTTCCTTCGTTCATCGGCGTCGACGTACACATCATCAGCCGGGGCGCCACGAAAATCCCTTCGAGCAACAGCGCCAGGTGGAGCAATCGCGCGAGACCTTTGTCGCTCGCGGCGGCGTCGCGATAGGTATGCACCTCGTCAACACCAAGGTGTACGCCGACGAAGGAACCGTAGCCGGTTACGGCTCCTCTGACACCCGCGCTTCGCAGCTCCTCGCGAATCCCTTGCCGTAGCCGCTCCCCGAGGGCATTGATGCGGGCCAATTCATCTGCCGTATAGGCGTCCATCGCGGCCACCCCGGCGGCCATCGTGATCAGGTTGCCATTGAACGTTCCCGACTGCCACAGCGGCGCAGGCCGCGCGGGGTCGAACTGCTCCATCACCGCCGCCCGGCCGCCGAACGCCCCCACCGGGAATCCGCCGCCGATGATCTTGGCGAAGGTCGTCAGGTCGGGCCGCACGCGGAAGTGCTCCTGCACTCCTCCTGGTTCAAGCCGGAAGCTCATGACCTCGTCGAAAATCAGCAACGCCCCATACTCGAGCGTCAGGCTGCGCAGAGCTTCCAGGTAATCATGATCGGCTGGCAGCATCCCCGCCGATCCCATGACTGGCTCGATCACGATCGCGGCGATCGCATCGCCTCGTTCCCGCATGATCCGCTCGATCGATTCTGTATCATTCACCGCCGTCACGAGCACGTTGTCGAGTGTGTTCCGCGGCACCCCCCGCGTTCCAAGCACCCCGCGCGGAGCATGTTCTGGCCCCGCGTCCGGATCGTCAGGAGCGGGGTGCACGCTGACCTCCACGTCGTCGTAGGTGCCGTGATAGCCGCCTTCCATTTTCACGACGACATCGCGTCCAGTGAACGCCCGCGCGGCGCGCATGGCATTCATCATGGCCTCGGTGCCGGAATTGCAGAAACGGATGAGATCGACCGACGCCACCCGTTCGGTCATGATCTCCGCCAGCCTGGTTTGCGATTCGTTCGGCGCGGGAAAGGCCGTTCCCGTGGGGAGAAGATCCATGACGGCGGCAACCACTGCCGGATGGCCATGCCCGTGAATCAGCGAGGTGTAATTGTTGAGCAGGTCAATGTAGGTGCGGCCATCGGCATCGTGAATGCGGCAGCCGGCTCCCCGACTGACCGCCAGAGGATAGGGGGCGTGAAAGGCGACGGTCCGGGTATCCCCGCCTGGCATGACCCGCCGCGCGGCCTCGTGGAGGGCAGCCGAACGCGGTGAGCTAGCCCGATAGTCCGCCAGCACGTCCGCCTCGATTTCCGCGCGTTTGCGAGCGTCAATGGTGGTTGGCGCCTGAATTCCCATCGTCGTCCTCCACTCTCCTCACTCTTCAAATCCTCTGTCTGGTTCGGCATCGTAGGAAGCGCGCAGCGAGGCGTCAAGCGCCAACCAAGTGTAGGATGCGCTGTGCGGTCTTTCGCACCACGGGTTGAGGGGAGATTTTGTGAGGATTGAGCCATTTCAGCTTGAACGCTGGATGA
>JBBRVX010000023.1:0-35836 GCA_038246475.1 Thermomicrobiales bacterium
CCCCCGAGACAAGCCCACGGCGCTCATTGAACTTCTCGCTCCAAGCCAACAGCGCCCGTCGCCAACCTTCACCCCGTTCAGCACGACACTCCCGTCGCGTCGCGCGTCACCGCCGTCATGGGCGAACCAATCGGCACGCGCAACCCCGAATCCCGCTCGAACAGCAACAAGCGATCGGCCGGCGCGGAGGCCGAGACCAGGCTGTCGGGAGCCACATCCTCAATCGGCGTGACCACGGCGACGCGTTGCTGGCCTATCTGGATCGTCACCTCCCGCTGCCGCCCCAGCGGCTCGACCACGTAGACGCGCCCGCGCAGCGTGGGCATCCCCGGCTGCTCCCCCAGCACCAGATCGCGCGGCCGGATGCCAACCTCGACGGCGGTTCCGGGCGGCAGGCTAACCCCTCCCAGCGGGAGGCGCAGGGAGTCGTCGTCCGTGACGAACTCCGGCCCGCCAGCTCCCGCCGCAATTGCCCCGGCGATGAGATTGATCCCCGGCTGACCGAATGCCTGCGCCACAAAGAGATCGACTGGGCGGTGCCAGAGATCCTCCCGCGTGCCGACCTGCACCAGATTCCCTTCCCGCAGTACCGCGATCCGGTCACCGAGCGCCAGCGCCTCCAGATAGTCGTGCGTCACATAGAGACTGGTGGTGTGTTGCAGCTCGCCCAGCGACTTCAGCTCGGCCCGCATCGCCGCCCGCAGCTTGGCGTCGAGGTGGGAGAGTGGTTCGTCGAGCAGCAACACATCGGCTGGCCGCACCAGCACCCGCGCCAGGGCCACCCGCTGCCGCTGCCCGCCGGAGAGCTCGCCCGGCAGCCGTTCCAGCAGATGCCCGATGCCCAAGGTCGCGGTCACGCGCTCGATCAGCGCTTTTGCCTCGGCTGGCGGCAGGTAGTAGCGCTTCGAGCGGAGCGGGAAGGCAATGTTGTCGTAGACGCTCTCCTGGGGATAGAGGGCATAGTTCTCGAAGGCCATCGCCACCCGGCGCGCGTTCGGCTCCACGTCGGTGACATCGCGGCCCCCAATCAGCACCCGTCCCGCCGTCGGCGTCTCCAATCCGGCCACGCACTTTAAGGTCGTCGTCTTGCCGGCGCCAGATGGGCCGAGGAGCACGAAGAACTCCCCATCGCCAACGTCGAGATCGAGCCCGGCTAGCGCCGTCTGCTTGCCGTACTCCTTGCGTATCCCGTGCAGCGCCAGCGTGGCCATCGCTTACCCCTTCACCGCGCCGAAGGTCAAGCCGCGCACGAGATAGCGCTGAATGGAGAGGGCCAACAGGAGGGGAGGGATGAGCGCGATCAGCGCCGCCGCGGCAGTCAGGTTGTAGCGTGGTGTGGCGCCGCCCATGAAGGAAAGGGCGCCAACAGTCACTGTCTGGGCATTGCTGCCGGTCAGCACGAACGGGAAGATGAACGAATTCCAGGCGAAGATAAAGGCCAGCAACGCCGCCGCCGCCATGCCTGGCTTGACGAGAGGCAGCGCCACCTTCACGAACGCCTGCGGCCGGGAATAGCCGTCGAGCAGCGCCGATTGCTCCAGCTCCGGCGTCAGATCCTGAAAGTAGGAGCGCAGAATCCAGACGATCAATGGCAGCGTGATCAGTTGGTAGACCCAGATCAGCCCGACATGGGTATCGAACAGGCCGAGGCGTTGGTAGATGACATAAATGGGAATGATGACCATCAGCTCCGGGGCGAAGCGGAACGACAAGAGCGTGAAGAGCAGATTCTCGCTCCCCTTGAACTGGTAGCGGGCGAACGCGTAGGCGGCAGGCACGCCGACCAGCAGCGAAATTAGCACCGCGCCGAAGGAGACGATCAGGCTGTTGAAGAAGAAGCGCACGAAGGGGACGCTGCCGCTGGCGTCCAGACCGAGGACCGCCCGGTAGGCGTCCAGCGTGGGGGTGAAGCGGAAGTAGGTGGTGAAAAGCTGATCCTGCGCCTTCAATGAGAGGAGCAGCATCCAGACCAGCGGGAAGAGGGCAAAGAGGAAGTAGACGACCGTCACCAGATCGAGCGCGATTCCGCCCACGGTCCAGCGCCGTTTCGTTGGCGCGTCCGACGTCAATTCCAGGGGTGTCGCGTTCGGGTCGATCGCCGCCATCAGGACGCCCTCTGCCGGCGCCGCGAGGCAACACGACCGCCGATGTTTCGCCGCGAGGCCGCGTTTTCTCTCATCACCAGTCGCATTTCAGACACCCGCCGCGCGCGCCTGGGCCTTGCCCAGCACCTTGATCAGGCCAAATGTCGCGATGTAGACCACTGCCCACAGAATCAGCATATACGTCTGTCCGAGCGAAAAGTTCGAGAAGGGGATGGCATCCTGATAGGCCTGCACCTGTAGCGCCATGGTGGCGTCGCCGGGGCCGCCGCCGGTCAGGGCAAAGATGATGTCGAAGACTTTCAGCGAATCCATGAAGCGAAAGATGACCGCCACCAGAATATAGGGCCAGAGCATCGGCAGCGTCAGATTGCGAAAGGTAAACCAGAACCCGGCGCCCTCCACCGAGGCCGCCTCGAACGGCGCCCGCGGCAGCGAGCGCAGGCCCGCCAGCACCAGCAGCGCCACGAACGGCGTGTAGATCCAGACATCGATCAGGATCACCGAAATCATCGCCATGGTCGGCGTATCGGTCCAGGCCAGATCGCCGAGTCCGAGGGGCCGCAGGACGTAGTTGAGAATGCCGACGCTCGGCTGCATCATCAGCCGCCACATGATCGTGGCGATGATTGGAGCGACCATCAGCGGCAGAATCGGAAAGCGCTCCAGCACCCGGCTGACCATGCTGCTCCGAGCTAGCAGCAGGGCCACTGCCACCCCCAGCACCGTCTCCACGACCGTGGCCCCGACCGCGAACTTCGCCGTCACCGAGACGCTGTGCCAGAAGCCCTCGTCGGTCAGAATCCGCTCGAAATTGCGAAAGCCGATGAAGGCGGGATCAGGGCGCGTGGCTTTGTAGTTCTGGAAGGCGTAGATAGCGCCCTGCACGAACGGATAGAGGATGCCGATCGTGAGGGCCACGGCGGGCAAAACGAGCAGGTACGGTCTTGCCCAACGCCGCCACGCCGGCAGCAGCCCGTCCGTTGCCTGTCCCGCCGGAGCGGGCGCCATGCTGCCGCTCATCGCTGCATCCTATCCCATTCCGATCTCGCCGTGGCGCGCGGTCGCCGGCCCCACTGCTGGGGACCGGCGACCCACTCCGCATCGCGAAGCGTTACTCCGTGGCAGCCTGGATCTCTTCGACCAGGGCGTCCAGGGTTTCCTTGGCGTCGGCGCCGCCGTAGATCTCCTGCAGCGCGCCCGCCCAGAGGGTGGTGGCATCGAAGAACTGCGGTTGCGGCGTGAAGAGGATCTTGGTGTCGTTAATGATGGCGTTGAAGGTCTCCAGATAGTTGATGTTGCCGGACATCTTGTCCTGGAACTCCGGATCTTCCACGATCGAGGCCCGCACCGGATCGACCATGTTCCCTTCGATCGCCGCGTAGCGCAGGTGCTCCTTGCCCGTCGCCCACTGCAGGAAGGTCCAGGTGGCGCTCTTGTTCTGCGACTTGCTGTTCATCCCCAGCGACCAGATCCACTGGTTCGTCAGCAGCGAACCATCCGGCCCCTTCGGACCCGGATGCCAGGCGACCTTCCCGGCGATCGAGCTCCCCTTTGGCTGGTTCTGGAAGTAGCCCAGGATGTCGGCGTCGTAGATCATCGCCGCCTTGGCCGCGCCCAGGTCGGTGCCGACCTCGTACCAGAAGTAGTTCGTCCAGTTGGCCGGGCCGGAGTCCCGCATCATCGTGGCGAACTTGTCGGTGAAGGCGACGGCCACGTCGGAGTTCATCACCGGGACGAGCACATCGTCCTGCAGCTCGAAGTCCTTGCCTCCCTCGCGGGAGTATTGCGTCATGAACCCGGGGTGGATCGTCGCCCACTGGCGAGCGCCGCGGGTGGCGATGCCGTACATGCCGTCGAAGCCCGCGCCCGAGGCATCGGCATCGAGCTTGGCGGCCAGCTCGACCAGTTCGTCCATCGTCTCGGCCGGCTGCACGCCGAGCTTGTCGAAGACCTCGCTGTTGTACATGACGGTGTTCGTTTCAAAGCCCCAGGGGAGGGCATATTGCCCGCCGCTGCCCAGCGGCTCGCCGACGACCAGGCTCCAGTTGTCGGAGGTGCGCAGGTTCGGGTAAACGTCTTCCCAGTCGTACTCCGGGTTCGTGGCCGAGGCGTTCTCGATCCAGGGATTCATGTCCTCCAGCCAGCCGGGAGGGCCGTACTGCCAGACCATGTAGGCGCCCAGCATGAAGGCGTCGTACGACGCTTGACCCGACTGCAAATCGACGGTCAGTTTGTCGAAGTAGTTGGTCTCCGGGAAGGTGTCGGACTCCACGGTGATGCCAGTCAGGTCCTGGAACGTCTTCAAATTCGCCTTCAGCGCGGCGGAATAGGGGTGCTCGTTCAACAGCACGCGGATCGTCGTGCCGTCGTTGCGCTTCCAGTCGAAGTCGCCGGTGACGTCGGCGGCCGCGCTATCTTGCGCCGCGGCCGGGAAGGGCGTGCCGCGCATGCCGGCCAGCGCCGCGCCCGCGCCCAGACTCGCTTGCAGAGCCCGGCGACGGGTGAGCTGGCGGCCAAACGCATCGGTCAACAGGGGCCGGTTTCCACGAACCATGCGGAACTCCTCTCATCTCGAGACCCGGACCACCATGGTCTTGGGGCCATGCGGCGAACAGAGAACTCGGAGCGCAAGGCCGCCCGTACTGGCGTCCATATCACGAACGTGTGTGATGTTTTCACTCTATCATGGGGCTGTGCCAAGAACAAGACTCCCATTCGAATCGCGGCATTCACCGTTTTTGGCCAATGCTATGATGACATCACACGATTCGATGTGAAAACCAGGTTGCTAACAGGGGTGAGGGAACGGCAGGGCGTTACGTGAGTGCAGGGCGAAGTAGATGATCTCTTCCACCGAAGTCCCTGGACGAGACGGCGCGGGCCCATCCGTGGCTGGCCTTGCCCCAGGGACGCGCCGCGAGCAGATCGCCGCCATCGTCCTCGCCAATGACGCCGTCGCTGCCCGCGATCTGGCAACCCGATTCGACGTCAGCCTGATGACCATTCACCGGGATCTGGATGAACTGGAGCGGCAAGGCGTCCTGCGCAAGACGCGCGGCGGTGCTTCGCCGCAACCCTCCAGCCTCTTTGAAAGCAATGTCCGCTACCGGTTGGCCACCGCGCGCGCCGAAAAGGAAGCCCTGGCCCGCTATGCGCTTACCCTGATTGAGCCGGGGCAGGCTGTCCTCCTCGACGATGCCACCACCACCCTGGCTTTGGCTCGGCTCCTGCCGGGCATCGCTCCGCTGACGGTCATTACCAATTACCTGGCGACGATTCAGGCGCTGCATGAAACGCCCGGCATCCGCCTGATCGTGCTGGGCGGCGAGTATTTCCCGAGCCACGATTCGTTCACCGGGATCATCTGCGAAACGGCCATCGGCTCGCTGCGCGCCGATCTCTTCTTCATGTCGACCTCGGCGGTTTCTCATGGCGCCGCCTACCACCAGGAGCAGGAGATCGTCGCCGTCAAGCGGGCCATGCTCCGCGCCGCGAGCAAACGGATCCTTCTCATCGATCACGCCAAGCTCGGCAAGACCGCGCTGCACCAGCTCGCGCCGTTGACCAGCTTTGACCTGATCGTCGTGGACGATGGCATCGATGAGACAGGCATCGCCATATTGGAGGAGACCAAGGTTGCCTATGCAGTCGCTCCCCGTTGACACCCGTCCGCAATGCCACAGCTAGCAGGCAACGGGCCCTATCCAGCAGGAACCGGGAGAAGAATGCCGTCATGGTCATGAACGCCAAACAGTTCAACGCCGTCATCTTCGATCTCGACGGCGTGCTCGTCGAATCGGAGCATCTCTGGGAGGAGAACTGGGCCCGGCACTCCGCCGCCAGTGACTACGCCTGGCTCCCTACTGACACGGCGACAGTGCAGGGCATGAGTGTGCCCGAATGGTCCGGCTACATGGCCGAGCGCATCGGCCGCGGCACGCCACCCGACATCGCGGCGTCGGTCATCGATGGCATGATCGCGGCGCTGCATGGCGGCCGTGTCGAGTTGCTGCCCGGGTCGCGCGCCATGGTGGAAGCCGCTGCCGATCGCGTCCCCATCGCCGTCGCCTCGTCGGCTCCCCGGCGGCTGATCGAGGCGGTGCTGGAGGTCGTCGGCCTGCGGCCCCGTTTCGCCGCCCACGTCTCCAGCGAGGAAGTGCCGCGCGGCAAGCCCTCGCCCGATGTCTATCTGGAAGCGGCGCGCCGCATCGGAGTCGCGCCGGAGGTCTGTGCCGCGGTCGAGGATTCGAGCAATGGCCTGCGCGCCGCGGCGGCAGCCGGCATGACCGTGGTCGCCATCCCCAGCCCGGTCTACCCGCCCCAGCCCGATGCCCTGGCGCTCTGTGCGAAGATCGCCTCATCACCGGATGACGTGCGCCGCTTCCTCGTGGAGCGACTCCCTGTCCGGGGTGATAGGTGATGGGGTCATGGGGTGATAGGTGGTACGACGAGAGATCCACCGGCGGCGACCCGTCGTTCTCCCTATCACCCTATCACCCTATCACCCTATCACCCTATCACCCTATCACCCGTCACCCATCACCCCGGAGGATGCAATGAAGCGACTGCTCAATGAGGCCCCGGAATTTCGCGAGGAGATGATCGCCGGCTATACCGCCGCCTACGGGCGCTACTTGCGGCGCGTGCCCGGTGCATCCGGGGTGATGGCCAATGGGGCTCCCGCGCCGGGCCGCGTCGCCGTGGTCGTCGGCGGCGGATCGGGGCACTACCCGGCGTTTTATGGGCTCGTTGGGCAGGGGCTGGCTTCCGCGGCCGCCATCGGCGACATCTTCACCTCTCCTTCCGGCGAACACTGCTATCGCGTGGCGAAGGCCGTTGATGGCGGCGCCGGCGTCCTCTTTACCTTCGGCAACTACAGCGGCGATGTCATGAACTTCGGCATGGCCGAAACCCGGCTACGCGCCGATGGCATCGATGCCCGCACCGTGCTGGTCACCGACGATGTCCTCTCGGCGGGCGCGGATGAAGCGGATCGGAGGCGCGGCATCGCCGGCGGCTTCTACGTCTTCAAGAGCGCAGGAGCGTCCGCCGCGCGCGGCGACAGCCTTGACGACGTCGAGGCCCTCACCCGGCACGCCAACGCCCGCGTCCGCACGGCGGGAGTCGGCTTCGCCGGCTGCACCGTTCCGGGGCAGGAGGAGCCCCTCTTCACCGTGGCCGCGGGCCAGATGGAGGTCGGGCTCGGCATTCATGGTGAGCCTGGCGTGCGCATCGGCGAGCAGGGACCCTCTCGCGAAATCGCCGCGCTGTTGGTCGAGGCGCTGCTGGCCGAGGCCCCGGCAGGAGCGGGCAGCGAGGTCGCGGTCCTCGTCAACGGCCTGGGCGGTACGAAGTATGAAGAGCTGTTCGTCTTCTACAACGACGTTGCCGCCCACCTTGGGCAAGCGGGTCTCCAGCCCTACAACCCCCTCATCGGCGAGTTTGTCACCGCGCTCGATATGACCGGCCTCTCGCTCTCCCTCTTCTGGCTCAACGACGACCTGAAGATTCTGCTCGATGCCACCGCTTCCTCGCCTGCCTTCACGAGCATCGGCCCGGACGTGGCCCAGGCAATGCATCCGGCCGCTTCCCTGAGCGCGGGCGGCTCGGAGGCTCAGACCGGTGACGACCCTGCCCACCCGGAGGAAGATGAGCTCCCCGGCGGCCCGGCCGGTGAACGCGCCCGGAGCGCCTTGCGCCAGGCGCTGATCGCCATTGAGGAGGCGGAAGCGGAGCTCGGCCGCCTCGATGCCGCCGCGGGCGACGGCGACCACGGCGCGGGGATGGTGCGCGGCCTGCGGGCGGCGGTGGCGGCCATCGACGGCTCCGAAGGGACCGCGCGGCGTACCTTCACGCAAGGCGGCATCGCCTTCCAGAATGCGGCCGGCGGCGCGTCCGGCGCGCTCGTCGGCGCCTGGCTCATCGCTATCGGCGCCGGATTGCCGGCGGACGATGAGGCGGTCGATGCGTCGTCGGTCGCGACCGCGCTCGAGCAGGCGCTGACCACCCTGCAGCGCCTCGGTCAGGCCGAACCGGGGGACAAGACCATGATCGACACCCTGGAGCCCTTCAGAAACGCCCTGAATAGCGCCGCCGCGAGCGGCATGGACCTCCCCACGGCCTGGGCGGCCGCCCTGCCCGCGGCGGCGGCAGGCATGCAATCGACGGTCGGCATGATCAGCCGCCGTGGCCGCGCCTCCCGCCTCGGGGAGCGCTCCCGCGGCACGCAGGATGCGGGAGCGACGTCGATCTACCACGTCCTGCGTGCCTTTGGCGACGGGATCTCAGCCTGATAGCCCGTGCAAGAAGGAGAGAGGGAACTGCACCATGGCAACTGACGAAAACCGATACGTCATAGCGATCGGCGCCGACAACGCCGGCGCCGATCTGAAGAACGCCCTCCGGCAGCAGTTGGAGGCCGATCCCCGCGTCGAAGTCGTCGATTTCGGGGTCCCCGACGCCTCAGACGATCGCGCCTATCCGCATGTCGGGCTCGACGTGGCGCAGGCCGTCGCTCGCGGCGAGGCCCGGCGCGGGCTGCTCGTCTGCGGCACCGGCATCGGCATGGCCATCAGCGCCAACAAGGTGCCCGGCATCCGCGCCACGGTGGCGCACGATTCCTACTCCGTCGAGCGCTCGGTCCTCTCCAACGACTGTCAGATTCTCACCCTCGGTGCGCGGGTGGTCGGCCCCGAACTGGCGAAACGACTGGTCAAAGAGTGGCTCGGCTATGAGTTCGACCCTGGCTCGGCCTCGGCCGAAAAGGTGGCGGTCATCTCCGACTTCGAGGAACGCGGCCGCGATTGACCACCCGCCCGCGCGTACGGGAGGCAATCCTCCGCAAACCCGGCATGACCGCGAGATCGAGCAGCCATATCTGCCAATATAGCGACTCATGTCCTCTGGGTCGGCCTGGTCTTCCTCAAGCATGCCCCTCAGCTGCTGCACCATCAGATCGCATTCCTGCTCCATGGCGGACCAGTACCGGGCCATATCCTGAGCGTTGTCGGCGAGCTGAACGAGCGTTTCGACCATCTCGTGATGATCGGCGGCATCTTCCAACTCCGCTGAAAAGCGCCGCAGCAACTCCGGCTGCTCCTCGTCCATGGCCTTCTGCAAATTGGCATAGACGATTCGCAGTTGGCTCAGACGCAACCGGACAAAGTCTTGCGCGTAACCCTCGAACATCTCAGCGGTGTCGGTCATGCACCCTCTCCTGAAACGACCAGAATCCGAGAGATAAACCATGCTCTGCGCGGGTCGAACCGGCGCACCCTTTGCCGTAATGCGACGCCGCCGGGCCAGAGAAGCACCAATGCGCTACATGAACGAAAACCGACCAATGTTACTCAATGTATCGCGTGGGTCTTGCCAAATCAGGGGAAGACCACTAGGATCGGATACAGATATGGCGATGCGCGCAACTCGCGCATCGTATCCCGCGGGTGAGCGGAACAGGTCCTGACTCGCCAAACAGCAGAGGAAAGGCCAGGTTGACCATGGGAGCCCCGACCCAGGAAGACGAGCGAGATTCGCGTGTCAGCCGCGTCATTGCTGAGGCTCTGGTGCGTCGTCAGGGGCCCCGTCGCATCGTAACGCGAGCAACCCGCCTTGGCTTTCCTCCTTCGTTGACCCGCGCCGTCGTCGTCGCTTGCGGCGCGTCCGCGCTCGATGTCGTCGGCTCACCTGCGCGTCGCCAGGCTGCAAATTGAGCTGAAGCGGGCTCGCGATGTCCGCGCGCGTTGACGCCATTTTGATCCCAATGCTATAGTCGGCTGTCCTCTCGTTTCAGCGCTAGGACCCATGGCTCTGTCCGTGGCGTCCACCGTTGTGGTCTCGACAGGGAGCGTCGCGGCTGGACGCTCGATCGACTTGACACTGGTATCGTGCACGCGCGCCCGTTTTTAGCGGACGCGGCCTACAGAAGAGGAGCATTTCCGCGTGGTGAAACTTCGCCTGCGGCGGATGGGCGCCAAGAAGCGGCCCAGCTACCGTATCGTCGCCGCCGATAGCCGTTCTCCCCGGGATGGGGCGTTTATCGAGTCTGTCGGATTCTATGATCCCATCACCGATCCGGCGACCATCAACGTCAATCTGGAACGAGCGCGTCATTGGTTGAGCGTTGGCGCCCAGCCAACCGAGACGGTGCGCTCGCTGCTGAAGAAGGCTGGGGCCTACCGCGTCGAGGCTGCTGAATAGCGCGTTCCAGGGCGTGCCCACGACCTGGGGCGAACGGTCGCCTCCTGATGACGCGGATTCCGAGAGGCGGCCTGGTTGGGTCGCCTCTCGTCACGTTGACGACGGCGCATCCCGAAAGAGGAGCGACGACTATGCACCTTCACGAGAGCAGCGGTGAGGGAACTGGCGATGCGGTCGCCGAAGATGAGTATGATCCGTACGCGGAGGAGACCGACGACGGATTTGTCGATCGCGACAGCGACTTGGAATCCGTTCCGTCGGCGGACGCCGCCGATCGCCTGCGCGGGCTGGTGGAATATCTCGCTCGCAACCTCATCGACAATCCGGACGCGGTCGAAGTTGAAGCGCGGCAGCGCGGCGGGAGCGTCTTCGTCAGCCTGCGCGTGCCGGAAGAAGAATTGGGCAAGGTCATTGGCCGAGGTGGCCGCATCGCCCGCGCCATGCGCACGGCGCTGATGATCTCCGGCTCGCGGAAGAACGTCCGTGCCTCGCTCGACATCGAAGGCTGAGCGCCTGGGCCGGGGCCCCATCCCGCCACCGCCATCGCCGCCGGAGATCGACGGCCCCATCATTTCCGTTCCTCCGATCGCCGCGAGCGGGCCGCATTCACCCGCCGCGCCGTCGCCCGCGAAAACCGCCGCGGCCGATAAGCCCCGCCGCCGCGTCGTCCGCCCCCAACGCGTGCCGCCTCGCCTCCTCGATACAGCGGGTCCCGACCCCGCGGCCTCACCCCGTCGCGTGCGGCTCACCATAGGCAGCATTCTGGCCCCCCACGGCGTTCAAGGTGAGTTCAAGCTCCGCCTGCAAACGGACGCTCCGGAGCATCTGCTGACCCTCAAGCGCGTTTACCTTGGGGACGAAACCGCGCCGCGCACCGTGCTTGGCGCTCGCCTGCATGCCGGCCACGCCTTGATGCGCCTGCAGGGGATCTCCTCTCCCGAAACCGTCGAGCGCATGCGCGGGACACTGTTGCGGATCAGTGGCGCGGATGCCCGCCCCCTGGCCCCGAACGAGTATTTCCTCTATCAGATCATCGGCCTCGACGTGTTCGACGAGGTGGGCAACCGCCTCGGCCGCGTCACTGATCTGATGGTGACCGGCGCGAACGAGGTGCTGGTCATCACCCCGGAGAGCGGGCCGGACATCCTGTTGCCCAGCCACCCTGATGTCGTACTCGCCATGGATCCCGCCGCCGGCACGATCGTGGTGCGCCCGCTCACCTACTACGGCGAGTAATCAGCCAGCGGATTCCGCGCGGGCACATCCTCGCGAAAGGCCGTGCTCACATGGCCCTGCCCGTCCATCTCGACACCGATTTCGGTGGAGATCCCGACGATGCCTGCGCTTTGGCTATGCTCCTGGGCTATCCCGAGGTGGAGATCGTCGGCATCACGACAACCCTGGATCGCATCGGCCTGCGCGCCGCCTACGTTCGCCATGTTCTCTCCCTGGCCGTCCGTCGTCGCATACCGGTAGCGGTCGGAGCAGCCGTTTCGTTGACCACGCGCGCCGTTGCCGATCCCGTCATCGACGATGAACGTCATTGGCCAGAAGATATCGTGCCGATTCCTTCAACCTCCGGGGCGGCACTCGACCTGCTTGCGCGCAGCGTGGCCGTGGGCGCGACGATCATCGCCATCGGTCCTCTCACCAACCTGGCCAATCTTGAGATCATGCGGCCCGGTCTTCTCGCCCGCGTCCCCACCGTGGCAATGGGAGGTTGGATACGACCTCCCGCAGACGGATTCCCCGCCTGGGGCCCCGAGATGGACTTCAACCTGCAATGGGACACGCGCGCCGCCCAGATCGTCCTGGGGAGCGCAAACCTGACCCTGGTGACGTTGCCCGCGACACTCGCGGCCCACCTCAAGGCCGCTGACTTGCCTCGCCTGCGCGCATCCGGTTCGCTCGGCGTGCTTTTGGCCAATCAGAGCGCCGCCCACGCCCAGGACCACGGGATGACCGCGCTGGGGCGCGCCCACCACGGTCTTCCGGATGATCTCCTGAATTTCCACTACGATCCAGTCGCCTGCGCGGTGGCCATTGGCTGGCCGGGGGCGATCGTAGAGAACGCACGACTGACGACCGTGTTGCGGGATGGGCTACTGCACACGTTGCCTGATCCTGAGGGACGGCAGATGCGCATTGTCACCGACATCGATGGCGACAGCTTCAGCGAATTCTGGCTTTCCGCCGTGGAAGCTGCCCAGCGATGACGAGCATCGATCGCTGCCAGACTGCCTCACCGCCGCCAGAGCCCATGTCAACGCAATCTCACAGAGGGAGGTAAGGCGGGCCCCTGCGCCCAGTCATACGGAATACGGTTGATTAGTGCCGGAATCCCGGTCTGCTGGAGCGTAATTCCCCTCTCCCGGCCCGACGGGCCGGGCGCCCGCTTGCGGGTGGCGGGTTAGGGGGTGAGGGCTCGTGGCTGGGCGCGGAACTGATCACCCGGATTCCGTATTAGTCCCTCCGTCAGCGGCTCCTAGAACACGACCCCGGCCGCCAGAATGACGTTGTAGTAGGGGGTGCATTCCCCCGTGCGCACCACTGCCCGCGCCTGTCCGCTCAGCCGCTTCAGCGCATCGTGGGGCATCTGCCCGAAGCCGGCGCCCGGGAAGAGCCGGCGCAGGGCGTCTGGCAAGGCGTTGTCGCGGGCCAGCAGCTCGTCGGCAACGGTCAGCTCCTCGACCTGCAACTCCGCGGCCACGGCCCGGGCAACATCGAGCATCAAGGGCAGGCCACATCGCACCGCCAGGTCGATGCAGGGGACGCCCGCGGGGACGGGGAACCCAGCGTCGGCGATCACGAGCAGATCGCCATGCCCCATGCTGGCGATCGTCTCGGCCAGCTTCGCCTGCAGGATTCCCTGCTTCTTCATTCCCGGCTCCTACCTGCTCTTGCCACCGTCGCCATACCCGAAGAACCGTTCGAAGGCCTTCGTCTTCCAGACCCAGCGCAGCACATACATCCAGACCAGAACGACCGTCACCACGATGCCGTAATCGACATCGTTCAACCCGCGCAAGCCAAAAAAGCCTCGCAACCCCGGCAGGTACATGATCAGCGCGTAAAGCGGGACCATCGCCAGCGCCAGATAGGCTGGCCGCCGATCGCCATCCATCTCCTCCACCACCGCGAACCAGGGCCCTGGCGGCGCCGCAAAGAGCACCAGCAGCAAACCCCCCAGCACCAGCACGTGCGTCGCCGCCTCCCGGCTGAGGTGGTCGGAGGCCGGCAGCGCCGTCGCCGCGGCCGCGCCTCCTTCCCGGAGCGCGGGCAGATCGATGTCGTTCAGCACATAGACGCCGAGGTAGACGGCAAAGGCGGCGAGGGCCAGCAGGAGCGATGCCGGCAGCACGAATTGCAGCAGGCGCCGCGGCAGGTTGCGCGGGGGCGGTCCCGGCCGCGTCCAGAGCGCGATGCCAAACGTCGGGATCCCCACCGTGAGCAGCGTCAGCATCGTGATCTGCCCCGGCGAAAGCGGAAATCCGGCCTGCACCGTCAGCACGCAGAGGATCAGCAGCGCTACCGTGAAAACGCGCGTCAGGAACAGCTCCAGAATGCGGCAGAGACTGCGCCGGATCCGTTGTCCTTCGCGGAAGGCATCCGGCAACGCGCCGAACGAGTCGTGCAACAGGACGATGTCGGCGGCATCGCGCGTCGCCTGGCTGCCGCTCTGCATGGCAATGCCCAGGTTCGCCTGCTTCAGGCTGAGCACGTCGTTCACGCCATCGCCCGTCATCGCCACGTAATGACCGCGGCCTCGTAGCGCCTCCACCAGCCGCTGCTTCTGCTCCGGCGTCACCCGCCCGAAGACGGTCGCCTGCTCCGCCGCTTCCGCGAACTCCTCGTCGCTCATGCCGTCCAGATCGAGGCCCGAGACAAGCCGCGCATCGCCGGACAAGCCCGCCTGCCGGGCCAGCGCCGCAACTGTCTCCGGGTTATCACCCGAGATCACTTTCAGAGTAATCCCCGCGTCGCGAAAGCCCTTGAGCGCGACATCGACGTGCGGCCGCAACTCGTCGGTGAAGCCCAACCAGGCGAGGGGCTTCACCCCGGCCGGCAGCACCGGCAGCCCGTCTTTCTCCCCGAACGGCGCGGGGGTATCGCCATGGGCGAACAGCAGCACCCGCATCCCCTCTGCCGCCCACGATGCTGGAGGCTCAAGCGGGCCATCCGTCTCCAGTTGCGGTCCCAGGAACTCCGGCGCTCCCAGCGTAAAGACGCCCCGGAAACCGTCCACATCGGCGCTGACGCCGCTCCATTTGTAGGCCGATGAAAACGGAACCTCGGCGATGATGGGAAATCGCTCTCCCGGGTTGGCGTCGGCCAGCGCCTCGCTGGTCTTGGTGCCCCCCGACGTGCTTCGCGCGAAGGCGCCCAGCATGGCCCGCACAACCTCGTCGTTCGCCCCAATCGGCTGCACGGCGGAGAGCGTCATCTTGTTCGCCGTCAGGGTGCCGGTCTTGTCCATGCAGAAGACGTTCACATTCGAGAGCGATTCAACCGCGTTCGTCCCTTGCACCAGCGCGTCCCGCGAGGCCAGCCGCACCGCGCCCATCGAATAGGTCACCACGATCATCAGGAAGAGCCCGGAAGGGACGATGCCGAGCACCACCGCGGCCGCCAGCACCGTGTCCTCGATCGGAAAGTCCCAGATGAGAGAACCGAGCAGAATGGAAACCAGGAAGAACGCGGCCAGCACCAGCAGCAGTCTGACGATCAGGTTGACCTGCTCCTGCAAGGGCGTGAGCGGAACGCGATAGGCGCGCGCGCCAGCGGTCATTTGCGCGGCGGTGCTCTCCGCGCCGACGTGTTCGGCTTCGTACCAGCCCGAGCCGGAAACGCAGAAACTCCCCGAGGAGACCGGGTCGCCAGGCCGCTTGCGCACGGCATCCGATTCGCCGGTCAGCAGCGATTCGTCCATCTCCAGGATGCAGTCGCCCGTCACGATGCCATCGGCGAAGACTTGATCTCCGGCACGGATGCGCAGAATGTCGCCCCGCACGATCCGCGTCGGATCGAGATCCCGCTCCGTGCCATCGCGCGATACGGTCGCCAGCGAACGATTGAGCAGCGAAATCTGGTCGAGCCGCCGCTTGGCGCGCGCTTCCTGGACCACCCCCACGATGCCGTTGATCACCGCCAGACCCGACGCCAGCAACGCGTCGCGGGGCCGCCCCATCACCACCAGGATGATGCCAACGATGACCAGGGTGATGTTGATGAAGGTGAAGAGATTACGGCGGACGATGTCCCACCACGAGCGGCCGCCCACGTCGGGCGTCACATTGCCGCCCTCGCTGGCCAGCCTGGCCGCGGCGTCCGCTTCGCTCAAGCCGGGAGGCGCCGCCCCGTCCGGGGCGCCCACTGGAGCAGTGATGGTCATCGCCACATCGCCCATCCTTGCCCCCTGCGTTCTGGAACTCTTGTCCCAAACCACACCATCGAGCTGCCCCGAAGAAGGCAATCGTCTTGACAGAACGTTTCTCGTGTGCAACGCTCAGCGCAGGATACCGGCGTCTGTTGTCGTCGGCAATCCACGGCGAATGCCCCCGGCAAGGAGGAATACATGGACGACTGTCGTTTCGACAATCTGACGCGGGCTATTGCCGGCGGATCCACTCGCCGTACCGCCGTGAAGGGCCTTGCAGGCGGCGCTGCCGCGCTCCTCGCGCTGGCCCGCGCCGAGCTGGGTCTGGCCCAGAGCAATGTGGCGATCGAGGCGCAGTGCAAGGGCAACAAGTCGAAATGCAAGAAAGATAAGAACTGCTGCTCGAAGAAGTGCAAGAGGGGGAAGTGCCAATGCGCCGGCAAGAGCGCCCCGTGCAAGCGTGATCAGGGCTGCTGCTCTGGCATCTGCCGTAGCGGCAAGTGCGATTGCGGCCTGAAGGGCGACTTCTGCAACAACGATAGCGACTGCTGCTCGGCCAAATGCAGCAGCGGCAAGTGCCTCTGCATCCGCGGCGGCGATCGCTGCACGGAAACCCGCGAATGCTGCACAGGCTCATGCTCAAACGGCTTCTGCACCAGGAGCTAAATCCCGCGTCCAGACGTTTAGCAACACGTGGAGGCGTGCCCTAAGGCGCGCCTCCCCCCGTTAGTCCCCCTCCTCGCGAAATGGCGCTGAATCCTGCCCGCGAACGCTTGACGCCGGGTGGTGTGGATGGGACGCTCGTCGTGGACGCGGTATGAAACAATCCCGCGAGTTGACGCGTTATAGCCTGAAGTGAACTTAACGCCTAGCTGCAATGTTTGCCCGTTGGGGGCTCCAACTGGCGCGTGAGAAGTGTGAGGACAGCAAGTCAGGATGGACACCTGTCGGTTCGATAACTGGACGCGCATGCTCGGGAATATCCGGGACCGCCGTACGGCCCTCAAGGAGCTGACGGGCGCCAGCGCGGCGCTGGTGGCGCTGGCCCGGGCCGACCTCGGTATCGCCGCCCAGGATGACGTGCTGGTCGAGGGCTGCCGTCTCTCCGGCGAACGTTGCAAGCGGAACAACAACTGTTGCTCCGGCGTCTGTGACCGCAAACGTCGCGGGAAAAAGAAGAACAATAACAACGACCAGGGTGGCAACAACAAGCGAAAGAACAGGAAGGGCGACGGCGAGTGCAAATGCCTGGGCAATGGCAAGAACTGCCGCAAGGATGCCGCCTGTTGCCGGGGCCGCTGTGACCCGAGCGATCGCCGCTGCCGGTGTACGCCCGCGAACAACACCTGCAACAAGGACACGGATTGCTGCCGGGGCAAGTGCGTGGCCGATAACCAGGGCAACAAGTTCTGCAAAGCCGGGTAGTCATCGGTCAGAGCAATTGCTATCGAGAAGGGGGCGGCCAGACGGCCGCCCCCTTTCGTTCATTGCATCCGCCACCGTTTCCGCGAATCGCGGTACAGTGCCCTGCATGCCGTGGCGATCCAACACCGCCGCTGCCAGGAGCAAATCGAACGATGACAACAACGCTGCGTTGGCTTTCCGGGATGACCGCCGCGCTGGTCCTGATTCAGGCGATGCTCATCGGCCAGGCCCTCTACGTCAATGGCATGACGACGGTCGAGCTCCATGGCTGGCTCGGCAGCGGATCGTTCGCGGCCTCCATTATCCTCACCGTTCTCGCCGCGATCGGCGTTCGCCGTGGTGAGTTGAGCAGTGTGATCGCCGGCCTTGCGCTCCTCATCACGCTGCTCATGGTGGCCCAGCTTGGGCTCGGCTACGTTGGCCGCCGGGGAGGGTGGCCCGCGGCGATCCATATCCCGAACGGCGTCCTCATCGCGGGGCTCCTCTTCACCCTGATGAGCATGCTCGCTCCGGCGCCACGAACAGGCTCACTCCGTTCATGACCGAACCGCAACAGTCCGCTCCCTCCGGATCGCGGTGGCACTTCGTGGCGATTATCGTGGTCACGATCGTCGTCATGGTGCTGGGTGTGCTCGTCGTTGTCGCTCCGGAACGCATGGGGGTGCCCGACTTCACCATCACCGTGACCCCCATTGCCAGTCCCGTGGCCACCTCTACACCATAACCTTCAGCGCGTAGCCAGCAGAACGTCGCCAGCTTGCTCGCCCACCAGGAGACGCGTATCGTCTGGAATCTACCGGACTTCGCGACGGGAGTGCCCGTGGCCGCGGAACCAGTTCAGCAACGCGCGGGGGCAGGCTGGCGGCCAGTTCCATCGTTCGCGCACCGCATCGACGCCGAGGAGCTGCTCGATCGCCTCGGTCACGATCCTCGTGAATTGGCGGCGAATCTCCGCGACATTCGCCTGGTCAATCGGTTGGCTGGTGGATCGGCCACCACGCTTCGCCATCTGCCAGCGCTCATGGCCGCCATCCCGGCAAGCCGCCCGGTCGAGATCCTCGATCTGGCCACCGGCTCGGGCGATATTCCACTTGCCCTGCTCGTGTGGGCCCGCCGCCACGCCCGGCAGGTGCGGCTCACTGTCACCGACTCTTCGCCCGCCATTCTGGACACCGCCCGGCAGACGCTGGCTGGCGCGCCCAATGTCGCCTTCGCCCTCTATGACGCCCGCGCGGTCCCCGTGCCGGGTCGCGCCTTCGACATCGTCCTTTGCTCGCTCGCGCTGCATCATTTCTCGCCGCCGGACGCCGCCCAGGTGCTGCGCGAGATGGACCGCCTTTCCCGAACCGGCTTCATCGTCAACGATATCCGCCGCTCCCCCATGGGCTACCTCGCCGCCTGGACGACTTCCCGCATCGCCACCACCAACCGGCTCACCCGCCACGACATGCCGCTCTCGGTGCTGCGCGCCTACACCCCGTCCGAGCTCCGCGGGCTCCTCGCCGATGCCGGCATCACCACCGCGACGGTCACGACTCATCCGCTCTTCCGCATGGCCGCGGTTGGGCGCAAGGCGAGGGTGTAGCCGCCCATGCGCGCGCCCGATGCATCTACCGATGCCGAGGCCATCGTCGTGGGCGGCGGTCCGGCCGGCAGCGTTACCGCCAGGCTCCTCGCCGAGCGTGGTCATCACGTCGTGCTCCTCGACAAGGCCCATTTCCCCCGCCACAAGGCCTGCTCCGACTACGTCAACCCGGCCGGCGTGCTGCTCCTGCACGAGTTGGGTCTCGCCGCCGAGCTTGAGGCGCTCGGCGCCCATCATATGGAAGCCATGCTGATCCACGCCCCTCGCGGCCAGCGCTTCCTGGCTGACTTCGCCGCCGCCGCGCCCGGCACTGGTGCTCTTGGCCTCTCCCGCTATCGTCTCGACGCGCTGCTGCTCGACTACGCCCGCGATGCTGGGGTGCAAGTTGTCGAGGGAGCGCATGTGCGTGATGTCGTCGTCGAAGGGGGCATCGTGCGCGGCGTCATAGCCACCATCGCGGGCCGCCGCGAATCATTGCGCGCTCCCCTCACGGTCGGTGCCGATGGCCGGCACGGCATCGTCTCCCGGGCGCTCTCGCTGGATGTGCCGTCGCCCTGGCTGAAGCGCACCGGGCTGGTCGCGCACTATCGGGGGGTGTCCGGGCTCGATCGCTGGGGAGAGATGCACCTCGCGGCTCATGGCTACGTGGGGTTGGCGCCGCTCGAAGGCGGCCTGACCAACGTGGCGTTCGTATCGCCCAGCGATCTCGTGGCGCGCCGTCCCGGCACGCTCGACGCCTATTTGGGCGCGGGGCTGGCCGGCATTCCGGAGGTCGCCGTCAAACTCGCTGGAGCCGAGCGGGTGGGGAGCATCCGCGGCGTCGGCCCCATGGCTCGCCGCGCCCGGCGCGTCTCTGGCGACGGCTTCCTGCTCGTCGGCGATGCCGCGAGTTTCCTCGATCCCTTCACTGGCGAAGGGGTCTATGAGGCGCTGCGCGGGGCAACGCTGGCCGCTCCCGTCGCCGACGCCGCGCTCCGCGCTGGCGATCTCTCGGCGCGGCAGCTCGCGCTCTATCGGGCCGCCCGCCGGCAGGCGTTCTGGGCCAAGCGGCAGCTCTCCTGGCTCGTGCAGGGCTTCATCGCGGCCCCCGCGCTGATGGACTACGCCACCACGCGCCTCGATCGCCGCCCGGCATCGGCCATCACCCTCGCGGGAGTGCTGGCTGGCCTCTATCCCGCCCGGCACGCCCTCTCCCCCGCTTTCCTGGCCCGCCTCCTCCGCCCCTGACGATGAAGGGGGGTAGGGGGGTAGGGGGGTAGGGGGATAGGGGGATAGGGGGCGAAGGGGGAGGACGGAAGACGGAGGACGGAGGTCGTTCGCCGATCGCCGATCGCCGATCGCCGATCCCCGTTCTCGCGCGCCGCGAAGATGCCCCTTGTTCCAGTGTCTCGTAGCCTTCGCCCCCTTCGTTCCCTCGCACTGTGGCCCGTGCAACCGCGAGCTGGCCGATCTGCGGTAGCATGGTCGTTAGACCATATCCAAGAGGCGCCCGATGCAGACCGAAACCGCTGCCACCATTCACGGACCGCTCGCCCGTATCGTGGCCTTGGCTTCCGACATCGAACGGTGGCCAGAGATCCTTCCCCATTACCGGTGGGTCACGCTGCTCGAGGGTGGCGGGGATCGGAAGGTTGTGGAGATGGCCGCCTGGCGCGGCCGCATCCCGCTTCGCTGGCGAGCGATTCAGCAGATCGACCGCGGCGGGGATACGCCAGTCATCCTTTATCACCACATCTGGGGACCGACACGCGGTATGGATGTAGCCTGGACCTTCAACGAGACCGCACATGGCGTCGATGTCGCTATCGGCCATCGCTTCGCACCACCATGGCCGCTCATCGGGGACGTGGTCGCGAATCGGGTCATCGGACCGGTTTTCATTGACAACGTGGCGCGGCGCACTCTGAGCACAATCAAGGAGCAGGTCGAGCGCGAGACCGTGAGCGAGCGCCTTTCGTGAGCCAGAGGCGGCGGGTGGCCATAACCGGCCTGGGGCCGATCACGGCGATCGGCAACGGCGTCGACGGCCTGTGGGACGGGGTGCGACGCGGCGTCTCCGCGGTCGCCGGCATTACCCGCTTCGATACGACCGGCTTCTCCTGCCGCGTTGCCGCCGAGGTGGAGTTCGAGCCGCTCGATTTCATGACTCCGAAAATGGCTCGCCGCCTGGACCGCTTCTCCCAGTTCGCCCTCGCCTCCGCCCAGATGGCACTGCTCGACGCTAGCCTTTCCGCCGCGGACGCCGCGGCCTCGGGCATGGGCATCTACACCGGCTCGGCGCTCGGCGGCATTGCGTTTGCCGAAGAACAGCATACGGTCTTCATGGAGCGCGGCCTGCGCGCCGTTTCCCCGATGCTGGCCCTCTCCGTCTTCGGCGGCGCATCGTCCTGCAACATCGCCATCGAGCTCGGTTTGACCGGGCAGTCGATCGCCAACGCCAACTCCTGCGCTTCCGGCACGATCGCCATCGGCGAGGCGGCGCGGCTGATCCGCGACGGCCGCTCCGATGTCATGCTGGCCGGAGGGGTCGAGGCGCCTCTGGCGCCCCTAACGTTTGGCGCGTTCGACATCATCCGCGTGCTCACTGGCCGCAACGATGATCCCGCCACGGCCTCTCGCCCCTTCGACCGCGATCGCGACGGCTTCGTGATGGCCGAGGGCGGCAGCATGATCGTTCTCGAAGAGTGGGAGCGCGCGACGGACCGGGGTGCGCGCATCTACGCGGAGCTTCTCGGCTTCGCCACCACGAACGACGCGCATCACATGACCGCGCCCCGCCCAGACGGCTCCCAGGCCGCGCGGGCCATCACCGAAGCCCTGGCCGACGCCGCCCTCGAACCATCGGCGATCGACTACGTCAACGCCCACGCCTCATCGACCGTCCTCAACGACCCCATCGAATGCCTCGCCATTCGCCGCGCGCTGGGGCCGCACGCCGAACGGGTCGCGGTCAGCGGCACCAAGGGGCTGCACGGTCACGCGCTCGGCGCGACCGGCGCCATGGAGACGGCCATCAGCGCCCTGGCCCTGGAGCGAGGGCATCTTCCTGGCTGCGCGAACCTGGCCCACCCCGACCCGGCCTGCGATCTCGACATCGTCCCGCCCGGCGGCCGCGATGCGCCGGTTCGCTACCTGGTGAAGAACTCCTTCGGCTTCGGCGGCATCAACGCCTGCCTGGTCATGGGCGCGGCGAGCGCCTGACCCGCGGCGCCCGACAACGCGAAACGCCTGCTACGCCTTCAGGTTGAGTTGGTCCCGCACGGCGCCATCGGGGAAGGCATTCGTGTGGGTATTGGCGTAGAACGCCCCCGGGTTCGCCCGAAGCTCGTTGGCGAGACTCTTCTCGATCGTCACGCACGACGACGTGCTGCCCTGAAAGTCGATCACGATCGGCCCATCCACGCCTGGCGCGCCCTTGTGAATATGCACCCCGCTGATCGCGCTATTGGCTGTCATGGTCGAAAACTCGAACGTGCCGCAGATTTGACAGTTCGAGCCTTTTTGCGCCTTGACGTCGAAGTTCGCCCGGCCCTGTCCCAGGGGATCTCCGTTGTTCGGGTTCGGCCCTGCCTCTTTATCCCCCGTCATGACCGGCGCTTCCAGGGAGAATGGCTTGATCGACTTTTTCTTCTTCTTTTTCTTCTTGGCCTCGACAGACAACGATCCAACACCGAGTAGCGCCAATCTACCACTGGCCAGTGCCAGTGCCCGGCGTGAGATCGGCGTCATGATGCCAAGTGTCTGATTCACAAGAAGCATTCCTTTCACCCGTGATCGGCCTTCTCAATGGAAGGACGTTCGATTTGTCCGAAATATTCCCGGCGACGCGGTTGCCACAGCAGTGTTCGCCGCCGCGTAAGCCGTGCCCTGCTGGCACAATCGCGGTCTGGGCTTCCCGCACAGGTCGAAGTGTGGTATAGTGAACACATCCAGACGATATCGACGCATACGTGTTCGTCTAGGATCCGCTGGGATAGCGAATCCTGACGCTCTGTTCCGCCGAAACCGTTTGACGTGTTCTGTTTCGTGTAGTGCCGTGTTTGAACCACGGCAACATAAAGAGAGAGGTTTCGGCGAATTGAGCGACCGAACGATTACTTGCCGCGATTGTGGCGAGGCTTTTACTTTCACGGCCGGTGAGCAGGCGTTCTATGCAGAGCGCGGATACTCCGAGCCACAGCGGTGCGCGAACTGTCGCGCGGAGCGTAAGGCTCAGCGTTCGGCCAGCGGATACGATAGCGGCTCTTCCTCCAGCTATTCCAGCGGAAGCAGCGGTGGCTATTCCAGCGGCGGCGGCGGCGGGTATTCCCGTGGCGGCGGCGGTGGCGGCGGCTACTCCAGCGGTGGCGGCGGCGGCGGATATTCTTCTGGCCCACGCCAGATGTACCCGGCGGTCTGCTCCTCCTGCAACAAGGAGACCGAAGTGCCGTTCCAGCCCCGGAACGACAAGCCGGTCTACTGCCGGGAGTGCTTCCAGGACAAGCGCGCCTCCGCGCCAAGCTATGGCGGCGGCGGCGGCAGCCGCTACTAGGCGGCAGACTTGGGAACAACACGTTCCCATCGCTTAGCACCAATCGAGACCAGCCAGGATCATTCCTGGCTGGTTTTGCTTTGCCCCGTGGCCAGGAGAAAAAGGACAGGACGATGAGCGCGGAGCGTGGGGAACGGAGCGTCGACGCGGAACTCCTGCGCGATGCCGCGGAACGGTCGATCGCCTACCTCGCCGGGCTCAATGCGCGGTCGGTTCGGGTAACGCCGGAAGCGGTGGACGCGCTCGCCGCGCTGGAGACGCCGCTGCCGCGGACGCCTGGCGATGCCGCGGCCATTCTGGCGCAGCTCGACGCCCTTGGCTCGCCCGCGACCACGGCTACCGCTGGCGGCCGCTTCTTCGGCTATGTCATCGGCGGCGCGCTGCCAGCCGCCCTCGCCGCTGCCTGGCTGGCCGCCGCCTGGGACCAGAATGCTGGCGTCGCCACGTTGGCCCCTATCAACACCAGGCTGGAGGAGGTCACCCGGCGCTGGTTGCTGGATCTCCTCGGATTGCCCCCGGCGAGCGGCGCGGCCTTCGTTACCGGGGCCTCAATGGCGAATGTCACCGCGCTGGCGGCGGCGCGGTATGCGCTGCTGACCCAGGCTGGCTGGGATGTCGAGGCCGACGGCCTCTTCGGCGCGCCCCCGGTGACCGTCATCGTTGGCGCCGAGGCGCATATCTCTCTGATCCGGGCGCTCGGTCTGATCGGCTTCGGGCGGCAGCGGGTCGTGCGCGTCCCCACGGACGAGCAGGGCAGAATGCGTGGCGACGCCTTGCCACCGATGAGTGGCCCCACCCTGCTCTGCCTGCAGGCTGGCAATGTCAATGGCGGGGCTTTCGATCCCGCGCGGGAGCTCTGCGCCATCGCCCGCGAAGCGGGTGCCTGGGTGCATGTCGACGGCGCCTTCGGGATCTGGGCTGCCGCCGCGCCGGAGCGAGCGCACCTGATGGACGGCTTTGCCGATGCCGATTCGTGGGCCACCGACGCCCACAAGTGGCTGAATGTCCCGTACGACAGCGGGCTCGCTTTCGTGCGCGATGCCGGGGCGCTCACCGCGGCGATGGCCGCCGCCGCGCCCTATCTCAACGCCGCGGGTGTTCGCACGCCGGACCAATTGACTCCTGAACTCTCCCGCCGCGCGCGCGGCATCGAGGTCTGGGCCGCCCTTCAGTCACTCGGGCGCGAGGGCCTGGCCGAGCTGATCGAGCGGAACTGCCGCCAGGCGGCGCGCTTCGCCGCGGGGTTGGCAAACGCCGGCTACGAGATTCTTAACGAGGTCGTGCTCAATCAGGTCGTCGTCTCCTTCGGCACCCCCGAAGAGACGCATCGCGTCATCGCCGCAGTGCAGGCGGACGGAACCTGCTGGTGCGGTGGGACAGAATGGCATGGCCGCACCGCCATGCGCATCAGCGTCTCCTCCTGGGCCACGACTGGCGAAGATGTCGAGCGCAGCCTGGACGCCATGCTGCATATCGCCAGTGCATCTCGCGCGACGGCGTCCGGTTCACGTCAAGTAGACTGAACCTGCCCGTAAAGGGGGGCATCGACGTATGGCGCAACGCATCTGGTTCAAACACGCGGCCTGGCTGGCGCTCGTCCTCCTCATGTCGCTTTCGTCGTCATGGAACGCCGCCGCCCAGATCGATCCCATCGTGCGCGATCGCGTCGTTTCCGCCGCGGTCCAGGTCGCGATTACCGCCAATGTGACCGAGAACGGCACGACCTCGTCCGAATTCTTCCCGGTTGGCAGCGGCACCGTGATCTCCCCCGATGGCCTCGTGCTGACCAACTTTCACGTTGTCGATATGGCCGCTCATCGGGAGCGCCTCGCCCAATGGGAGCAGGAAGCGGCGGCTTCGGGCGCGCTCCTCTCGTTCGCCCTGGAGGAGCGCGGGGTCATGATTCTCACCTCGCCGGACGGTGGCGTGCCGGAACCAGCCTATCTGGCCGAGATTGTCGTCCTGGACGAAGGGCTCGATCTCGCGGTGTTGCACGTCATCGCCGAGCTCGATGGTTCGACCACGCATCCCGTTGTGGGCAAAATGCCCTATGTCGCCATCGGCGATTCGGATGCCATCTCGCTCGCGGATCCGATCGACATCTACAGCTACCCGCAAGCGGGCGGCGGCTCGCTGACCTACACCACCGGTGTCGTCAGCGGCTTCAACTTCGAGCCAGGGATCAAGGAACGCTCCTGGATCACCACTGACGCCACCCTCTCTGGCGGCAGCAGCGGCGGGGCCGCCGTCAACCGGCGTGGCCAGCTCGTGGGGGTGCCGACCCAGGGCTCGGCCCTTGACTGCCGTCCATATGATGCCAATGGCGATGGCGCATTGAACGCGCAGGACGTCGGCTGCATCCCGGTCGGCGGCTCGATCGGCCAGATCCGCCCCATCAATCTTGCCTGGCCGCTGCTGGAACAGGCCGGACTGTCGCTGGGAGCGCCGGCCTCGGCCCAATCCAGCGAAGCGGCGGAGGAGCCGCGGCCCGGTGGGCTTGCGAAATCAAGCGTCCCGAAATCGAAATCGCCCGATCTGGTTTCCACGCCAACCAGGTAGCGCGCGAACCTCCCTCTCCGCGCGTACGGTTGCCGCCCGCCGTCGTTACCTCGCGCCACATCCGCTCGCGAAACGAACCGGCGCCTCGTTCATAGTCGCGTTTGCCGCGCCACCATGGTCGCTAATTGCACACGCGTATGCGCATCCAGCTTGGTGAGCAGCGCCGCGACGTGCGTTTTGACCGTGTTCGGTGAGACAAAGAGTGCCTCGGCGATCGCCTTGTTGGATCGCCCTTCCGCGACCAACGCCAGCACTTCCCGCTCCCGCGGGCTCAATTCGGCCGTGGGAAGCGAGGAGACACCCACCGGCGCCCGCGTGAAGCCCTGCCCCGCTTCTGCCGCCTTGAGCGCTGCCAGTGCCTCATCCAGCACCTGGGCTACAGCCCGCGCCCGTGCCGCCGCATCCGTCGCGGCCGCCGCCGCTTCGCGCAGCGCGGTCCTCGCCTCAGCCGCGGCGCGGATGAGCGTGGTGCGCTCGCGAGACAACGTCACTCCATCGTCCAGGGGACGATCACTCCTCTGCTCTACGCGTGCCCATTGCGCCCAGGCCGGCTTGCGTCCCGCGCTGTCGGGACCTCCCGCTACCGGCTCGACGATTGTTCCAGACCGTATCACCGCGAATCTGCCTCCTCGTCAGCGCCCAATATTCGCCCCAGGCGCTGTATCTAGTCGACTGGGTTGTGCCTCTCTCGACAGCATTTCAACGGTCGCGCACCTGACCTGATGCCGCCACGTGGTAATGCCGCCGAAGAGCGGGGAGAGGGCATCACGAGATTGACCTCCTTTGCGTCTTACCTGGAAATTGCAATGGCGAACACTTGTTCTTTTTCCTAGCTGAATAGTACCGTTGAATGCGGACATTTCCGGTCCGCATTCGATGGCTCCACCGTCTCCAGCCGCCGTCATCGCCCCGTCTGGCAGAGCCCTCCGCGGCTTCAGGACCACCCCCACTTCTGCTCGCTTCTACATGGCTCTTCGGCGACACGGCTGTCAAGACGAGGTGCATCGTTTTCTTGCCGGAGAGCCGATGCACAAGCGGGATGAGCCAGGAATGGAGCACCGGGTATTTCTTGCCCAGCAGATGGGCCGCATGGGCAGCCTCGTCCCCGTCCAGAATCCGCGCCTGGGCGCCGATGGCTGGTCCTTGCGGCCGGCCACGCATGTCTGAGGGGGCCAGCTCCACGAAGGGGTTATTCCGGATTCGCTTCAGCTTGCCGGCAGTGTGCCAGGTGCGAAAGTAAAGGTGATCTCCTTCGACCACCAGGTGCACGGCCGTGCCCACGGGCCTGCCGTCGCGACGGAACGTGGTCAGCAGGGCCGTTTGCTGCCGCACGAATTGGGCGAAGATGCTAGAGGCGTGGGACATGGTGTGCTCCGAGTTCTGCCGCATCGTTGTGCATGCCGCCGCATCATTCGATGTGGACGGCGGGGACGCCCATCGCGTCCCGCGCTCGCCAGGAACCCTGGGTGGCGGATTGCGATGGGCGCCGGTGCCGAACAAGTCGATCACCAATGTGTCGGCGTCGCCGTCATGCCGACGTGGCGCTGCCGACCATCGCGTCGGCCGCGCCGGGCTGATAGGAACCTGGCGTGGTCCGCAGCGCGACGTTCAACCGGTTGAAGCCATTGGTGGCCACCACCGCCATGGTCAGGCTCACCAGTTCGTCGTCGGTGAAGGAGCTCTTGACCTCGTCGAAGACCACGTCCGGCACATGCCCGTCCGCCACGAGCGTCACCGCCTCCGTCCAGGCAAACGCCGCTTGCTCCCGTTCGCTGTAGAAGGGGCTCTCTCGCCAGGCGGCGAGCAGGTAAAGCCGTTGTTCGCTCTCGCCGCGGGCGCGGGCATCCTTGGTGTGCATGTCGATGCAGTAGGCGCACCCGTTGATTTGCGAGGCCCTCATCGCCACCAGATCAAGCAGCGAGCGCTCCAAACCCGATCCCATCACATACGTTGCCAGACCCAACATTGCCTTCACCGCCTTCTCGAGGTTCTCTGGGGAGATATCCGGTGTGCGCTCAATTTCCATTTGCTTGGTCCTTTCCTGAACTCTTGTTCCCTCTCCCGAGGGATCTCACATACAGGAGACGAAGCGGCGGGGCCGGGCGTGACAACCGGGCTGGGCATCTATCTCAGCCGCCCTGACAAAGGCCCCCCGCTCGCCACAACGAGCGGGGGGCAAGCGTCGCTGTTCGGCGCCGTCGTATTGCCGGGCGCTGGGGTAGTTCAGGGGCAGCCTACGTCATGACCATGGGCGCCATCATGGCGTGGCCGGCGCCTCCTCGATCGGGTTCAGGCGCGATTCCAGCGTCACCGCGGGATCTGTCCCGCGATTGACCACTTGATGAACCACCCCCTCGTCGTAAAACAACGCGTCTCCTTCACCCACCGTCACCATGTCGCCCTCGCCGGCGAGTTCCGGCTCCGCTGCTCCGGCCCGCGTCACTACCGCGATGCCCGAGGAGACCCGAAATTCGATCGCGCCCGAGTCGACCACAAGCACGGTGGGCCCGGGCGCCGGGTGCGGCCCGCTGTCGGAGCCGGGGGCGAATGTGCGCCGCTGCAGGAGCAGCACGCGGTCGGGGGCCACCGCCGAGGAGCCCTGCCCGAGGATCTCCTTCGCGATTTCGGCGGTGGGGGTTGCCACGAGCGCGGCGAGCACGCTCCCCGTTCCTGGGCCATCAATGTGGCCGGCATTGGCGATGGAGGCCATCACCAGGAGGCCGCCGGCCACCGCGGTGACGATCGAACGTCTGCTGTTTCGCATGATGATGTGTGCCCCTGTTCGTTCCTGGTTGGGCAACCCCGCTGCCGGGAGCCCTCAAGAGGTGGTGTATCCGCGCGGTGATCCGCGATGTTTGAGCGGCGTTTACGGAGCTGGCCAGTAAACGACGGTCGGTCCAGCCGGCGCCGAGCTGCCCGCCGCTGGTTCCAGCGTCACCAGCAGCGCATCCGGCCCCTTCAGTTCAGGCTGATCGACGATCACCAGGGCGTGGCCATCGGGGTCGAGGGGAACGCTCCCCATCGCGTGCCAGATGCCGTCACGGCGGGACCAGATCTGATACGCCTGACCGGCCGGGGCCGGCGCGAAGTTCGAAAAAGTCATGATCGCCAGATCGGCGCCCGGGTGCGTGCGATACGTGCCGTGCACCCCCACCGGGAAACCAGCGGCTGCGGTCAGGCGGACGGCGGTCGTATCGCTGGAGGCGACGACGCCGAGCGCCCGGTTCTCCCGTTGCAGCGCCACCTGTTGCTGCTGGAAGCGGATGCCGAGCGCGGCCAGCCCACCACCGAACGCCAGGGCGACAGCGGCAGAGAGCGGCAGCAAAACGGTCCGCAACCGCTGCATTCCGGTGCGGATGCGGGTCTTGGTGGTGCCCAGCGGGAGGCCCAGGAAGCGGGCGATCTGCTCATGGGTCAGGTCGTCGAAGAAGGCGAGGCTCAACGCCTCTCGCTGTGGCGGCGGCAACGATGCCACGGCGGCTTGCACCGCGGCCCGCCGGTAATCGAGCCACGCCGCCTCATCTGGCAGGGGATCGCCATCCGCCACCGCGCCGAGCCGCGTCTCATCAGGATCAGGCGCGAGTTGTGGCCGGCGCCCTCGCCGCCGCAGCTCGTTGATGACCCGGAGCTGGGCAATGCGCAAGAGCCAAGGCCGCACCGCTCCCCGCGCCGGGTCGTAGGTATGCGCTTTCTGCCAGACGGCGAGAAAGACATCCTGGGCGATCTCTTCGGCCGCGGCCGGATCGAGGCCGCGGGCGGCCATGCCAAAGATCAGCCCGGCATAGCGGCGGTGCAGCGGCGCCAGCGCCTCCTCCCGCCCGGCGGCGATCTCGCGCAGCAAATCCTCGTCGCTCAGGTCGTCCATCGGCGTGAGCAGATGGAGCCTGTTCGGCGGGGGTGGAGCCCCGGTGCTGTCCGGCGTGGCGGCGATCTCCCGCGGTGTCGTGCCCATCATTGCTTACTCGAGCGTGGCATCGACGATGGCCAGCGCGCCCGTCCCGGCCTGGTACAACACCGAGTGCAGACCAAGCATCGAGCGCAGTTTAATGGCGGGCACGACGAGCGGTCCTGGCGCGTCCGCCGTGCCGGGGGCTGGCTGCGGAAATGCGGTCGAATAGGCGCTGTGGAACGTGACGTTCCCCTCGACCTTTTGCAGCACCTGGTGGATGTGCCCGTTGAGGACCGTGACCGAGCCGAAGCGCTTGAGCAGCGCCAGCGCCTGGGCGCTGTCCTCCGTGCCCCAGCCCCAAGCCGGATAGACCTCCCAGAGGGGAATGTGCGCGTAGACGACGATCGGGGTGCTGCTGGCGAGACCGGCCACATCCTTCTTCAGCCAGTCAAGCTGCTCCTGGCCGAGGTTGCCCAGCCCACCCGCCTTGAGATCGAGGACGTTGACGAGCCCGATGAAATGCACGCCCTGGTAATCGAAGCTGCGCCACCCCTGGCCGGCCGTGCCCTTGCCGTAGCGGTCGAGGTAGAGCTTGCCGTTGTCGGCGATGACGTCGTGCTCGCCCGGTACGGTGAAGATCTGATCGGTGCGCACACGCTTCAGCGATTCGTCGAGCGTGTCAAACTCGTCCGCCTTGGTGAGGTGGCTGAGGTCTCCCGTGTGCAGCACGAAGGCCGGCGCCGTTGGCAGCGCGTTGAGCTTGACGATCGCTTCCTGCAACGTCACGGTGACGTCGGCGTTCGGCGCCTTGGAAAAGCCGATGTGGCTGTCGCTGATCTGAGCAAAGGTGAAGTCGGCGCCGGCGATCGGGCTGGCATCCTGGGCCAGTACGCTTGAGGTCAGCACGCCCCCCTTGAGCGCCCAAAGGACGCCCGTTCCGGCCCAGGCCATGCAGGTCAGAAAGCCGCGGCGGTCGATGCCATCGTGGTGGTGATCGTGCATGATTGTGTCATTCATGGGCGATGCCTCTCTAGACCGTAACGATGATCGTGCCGGTCATGACCGGGTGGATCGTGCAGAAGTAGGGGTAGCTACCGGCTTCGGTGAAGCGGAAGCTGAACTGATCGTCGGTGTCGAGCCCGGCGGACGCGAACGTTTCCCCGTCGTTGCTCGTCACCGTATGGGGCATGTCGTCGCGGTTGGTCCAGACGACGCTGTCCCCCACGGCGACGGTCAAACTCTCGGGATCGAACGCGAAGTGGGCGATCGTGACCTGATGCGTCGTAGCCGCGATCGGCGCCCTGGCCGCTGAGCCGTCGCTCGCGTCGGAGCCGGTCTCGCACACGCCGGCCACCGGCCGCGAAGCTCTGGGAGCCGCGGCGACCTGCTCGCCGCCACGGTCCAATCCACCTAGCGCGACGCCCGCCGCGATCATGACCACGGCGGTGCCGAAGCCGCGCCGGGACGATGTCTCTGCACCGCTCTGGAATGGCGTTGCGCTCATTCCAGAATTCGTCCGTTCATTCATGGGTATGCCGGAACTCCGTTCGCGGACGTGTCGTCCGCCTGCACGCTGCCCTCGCGGACGCTGTCCATGAGGCGACGACTCTCTCGCCGTCACCCTCAATACACCAGGCAGCGCCGATTGGATTGGAGCCAGGAGCCGAGCGCCGGGATGCGGCGGTCATGCAGAGCCGGGAGTGGCGCGCGCGGGCGAGCGAGCAGAAAGCCCCTTGACATCTCTTCCAATATGGCTTACTGTATCGATCAAGACTTGATCGATCAAGAAGGATCCGTGTGATGCAACGTGGCGAGCCGATAACCAGGGAGCGGGTGACGCTGCAGACCATTGCCGACAAGCTGGGGCTGTCGCGCACCACCATTTCCAACGCCTACAGCCGGCCCGATCAGCTCAATCCCGCGTTGCGTCAGAAGATCCTGGCGACTGCCAAGGAGATCGGCTACTCGGGTCCGCACGCGGCGGCGCGCAGCCTGCGCCGGGGCCGCAGCGGCTCGATCGGCGTCGTCTTCACCGAATCTCTTGTCTATGCCGTCACCGATGCCGCCGCGCTCCTCTTTCTGCGCGGCATCGCCGAAGCGAGCGAGCCGAGCGGAACGGCGCTCCTCCTGCTGCCCGCGCCGCATGGCCGCCGGGCTGGCCCCACGGCCGTGCTCGATGCCGTGGTCGATGGCTTTCTCGTCTACTCGGTGGCGGAGGACGACGCGCGTATGCAAGCCGTCCTCGATCGCCATCTGCCGACGGTCATGATCGACCAGCCGCCACGGCCGCAAGCGGGCTTCGTCGGCATCGACGACCGCGCCGGAGGGCGCGCCGCCGCCGAGCATCTGCTAGCGCTTGGCCATCGCCGCTTTGCGGTCGTCACCTTCCCGCTGGTCGAGGATGACTACAGCGGTCCCGTCAGTCTGGAGCGCCAGGCCGCGGCGACCTTTCCCATTTCTGCCGCCCGGCTCGCAGGCTACGCTGACGCGCTGCGCGCCGTCGGCTTTGCCTGGGAGGACGTGCCGGTGTACGAAACGCCGCTGAATCTGGTGGCCTCGGGAGAGATTGCCGCTGGCATCCTGCTCGATCGCGTCCCGCGGCCGACGGCGATCCTCGCCTTCAGCGACCTGCTCGCCATCGGCGCCCTGCGGGCCGCGGAGACGCGCGGGCTGCGCGTCCCGCAGGATCTCTCCGTCGCTGGCTTCGACGACAGCCCGGGGGCCGCGACGGCACAGCCCCCCCTGACGACCGTGCGCCAGCCGCTGCTCGACAAGGGCCTGGTGGCCTGCCGCATGATTCTGGAGGGATGGCCGCAGGGCCATCCGCCTTCGGTCCTCCTCCCGACCGAGCTCATCGTGCGCGCGTCCACCGGCCCCGCGCCTCCCTGATCAGGCTCATTGCCAGCCACGATTCGTCGCCCTTCTTCCGTCCACGCGTCCCGAAGAGAGGAGATTTCCATGATCGAGTTTGTCGCCTACCTCGCGGCCCAGGAGCGCACCGCGGATCTGGCCTGGTCAGCGCTTCCCAACGCCCCAGTGCAGCCAGAGTCCGAGCATGGGCGGCTGCGCGGCCGCGCCACCGCGGTGCGGCTGCGGATTAGCGTTGTGCTGCGTCGCCTGGCGGATCGCATCGAACCGGCCCCCGGGTGTCGCGAGCCCGCCGTGGCCAGGTTTTGACGCCTGGGCGGCGCTTGCCTCGCCGTGCTGGCGAGGCAAGCGCCGCGGCGGAGAGCGGCGCGGCGCTCAATAGCTGGCGGCTCGCGCCCGTTTGTCCCGCCGCCCGCGCTTCGGCACGACCACTACGGGGGGGCGAATCGTCAGCTCCCGCCCCTGCCCGCGATGCTCGTCGTACCAGGTGAAGCCCCCCGGATAATCGCGCACCACGCCCGCGTCCAGCTCCACGATGCGGCCACAGACCGTGTCCAGGAAGGCGCGTGCGAGATGGTGAGGATGCTCCCCTGGCCCTCCTCCAGAAAGGCCAGCAGCGCCTCTTCCAGCCGTTCCACACTCGGGATATCGAGGTTGTTCGTCGGCTCGTCGAGCAGCAGGAAGTTCGCCCCTTGCAGGATCAACACGGCGATCTGCAAGCGCGCTCGTTGGCCGCCGCTGAGCGAGCCGATCGGGCGGAGCATGTCGTCGCGGGTGAAGAGATACTGGTTGAGAAAGCCAATGGCGCCCTGCTCGGCCATCGGTTTGATACGGCGCACGACTTCCATGGGCGTCGCCGCCGGATCGAGCGTCTCTTGCTCCTGGGCATAGTAGCCGAGCACCACCGACGGCCCCATGCGCAGCGTGCCGCCGCTCGGCGGCTCCTCGCCGCGAATGATGCGGAAGAGCGTCGTCTTGCCGGCGCCGTTGGCTCCCACCAGCCCGACCGCCTCACCGTGCCGAATCTCGAAATCGAACGGCGCGAAGACCACCCGCGGGCCAAACGATTTCTCCAGCGCCTTCGCCTCCAGCACCAACGATCCCGCCCGCTCGGACTGAAACTCGACGTCGATCTGGCGCGGGTTCAGCACCGGCGCCGGCGTGCTCTCCAGCCGCGCCCGCTCCTCGGCCATCTTGCGCCGCATGTTCTCGGCGCGGGTGGCGAATTTCGGATTCTGGCGCGCCCACTGGGTCAGTTGCTCGGCGCTCGCTTTCAGCTTGCGAAACTCCCGCTCCTGCAACTCGCGCAACTGCGCGCCACGCTCCAGCTTCGTGCGCTTTTCGTTGACATAGGCGGCGTAGTTGCCGGGGTAGCCGGTGACGCTGCCATGCTCCAGCTCGAAGATGCGGTTCGCCGTGCGGTCGATGAAGTAGCGATCGTGCGAGATCACCGCGACCGCGCCCCGGTGGTCGCGCACGAACCCTTCCAGCCAGGCTTTGGCGGCGAAGTCGAGGTGGTTGTCCGGCTCGTCGAGGAGGAGCACGTCCGGCTCCTCGACCAGCTGGCGGGCCAAGCCGACCAGCTTCTTCTCGCCGCCGCTGAGCGACCCGATCGGCTGATCGCCGCGCGCCTCGGGAAAGCCCAGGCCGGCCAGGATCCTGGTCCCTTTGGCCGACTCTCCCGCGTCGCCGTCGAGCCGCTCCAGGGTCAGCGCGTAGGCATCCATGACCGCCGTCAGCTCGTCGTCACCCGCGGCCGTGCCCATGGCCTCTTCCAGCTCGCGCGCCCGAGCCTCCAGCGCGCCCGGATCGCCGGCGGCCAGCGCGATCGCCTCGTGCACCGTCTGCTCGGGGTCGAAATCGGGCTCCTGCTTCAGAAAGCCGACCCGCACGCCCCGCGCCAGCGTCAGCGCCCCTCCCTGCGGCACGAGCTCCCCGGCCATCAGGCGAAAGAGGGTGCTCTTGCCGGAGCCGTTCGCGCCGATCAGGGCCAGGCAATCGTCCTGCCGGATCTCGAAGGTCGCCCCGGTCAGGACCTCATGTCCGCCATACGCATAAGTAAGGTTGGCCGCCTGAATGAGCAGGGTCATCGGTTCGTCGCAGTCCAGCGTATGGGTCCCACCTGGACCCTCCAGCGCGCATTGTGCGCCAGAACCGCTCCGCGTTACAGCATCCAGCGATCACCGGCGTCTCTCACCGGCACGATTGGCGCGCGACCGCTCCCCGTTCATCACTATCCCGCGACCCGTTGCGCCGCGATCCGCTCGAAGCGCGCCTGCGCATCGGGCGGCGTGGGCGAGCGTCGGCCGTAGGCGTGCTCGATGGGGGGCCAGTAGAAGATGATCTCGTCGAAGCCGATCGCCTGATACGCTCCGACATACTCGTCGAAGGCGTCCAACGATGAGAACGGGTCGGGATTGGGGCACGCCGCCAGCAGCGAGCGCCGGATCGTTCCCGGATCGCGCCCGACCTCGACGCAGGCGGCATCGAGTTGCTCGCTCAGCGCCCGCGTCTGGGCGACGGCTGCCGCTAGCGGCACGCGCTGGGCGGGGTCGATCCCTGCCGGGAACGGTTGGCCGCCCATGGTGTTCCAGCCATCGCCGTAGCGCGCGGCTACTCGCAGCGCCCGGGGCCCGTGCGCGGCGATGACCAGGGGAGGCCGCGGCTGTTGCACAGGGGCCGCCAGGTGGACCGCCTCGACTCGATAGTGCGGCCCCGTGTGCGCGGGCGCCTCGCCGCGCAGGAGGGTGTCGAGCAGCGCCGCAGTTTCCGCCAACCGCTCGACCCGCTCCTTGGGCGGCCACTCGTCCTGCCCGAAGGCGCGGTAGGGATGGGGAGGCCCACCCGAGCCGAGCCCCAGGGTCGCCCGGCCGGCGGAAAGATGATCGAGCGTGATGACCTGAGCTGCCAGAAATGAGGGGTGGCGAAAGGTGATGGCCGAAACCATGGTCCCCAGGCGGATGCGGGTGGTCTCCCGCGATAGCGCGGCCAGCAGCGTCCAGGGCTCGAAGTCACTGTAGTCCGGCACCATCAGATCGTCATTGACCCAGGCGCTGGCGAACCCCAGCTCCTCGGCCTGCTGGATGGCGCGGGCAATATCCGCGTAGGGCGCCCGGCTGAAGGTGAAGATTCCGAATGGCATTGCCGCCCTCCCCGGGCTGTGTCGTTGGCGTGGACTCCCCTGGTACAACGCGCCATGCCGCGACGCCGTGAGAATCATGTCGGCCCTGGTCTGCGATCCAGTCGTCACGTGGACATCTCGCGGGGGTGTTGTGCGCAGGGATGGTTCCTCTCTCCC
>JBBRVX010000024.1:0-35119 GCA_038246475.1 Thermomicrobiales bacterium
CCGCGTGCTGAATCGGGTCCGGCACGACCGACCCAAATTGTTTTGAACGCTGGGTCGGCGCCACGAAAGCAACAGCTATCACTCCTCCGGCTAACGGTCCTGCGCCATGGGGAACAATCCGGCGGTGAGGCCGCCGTCGACGGGGAGGAGGACGCCGGTGATCCAGGAGGCGGCGTCCGAGGCGAGGAAGAGGGCGGCGTTGGCGACGTCGTCCGGCTGGCCGACGCGGCCCAGCGGGTACCAGGGCGTCAGCCCGGCGAAGACGTCGGGGTCGATCGCCTTGCGCTCGTTCCAGATGGGGGTGTCGATCGTGCCCGGCGCGATGCAGTTGACGCGGACGTTGTATTCGCCGTAACGCACGGCATTGTTCTGGGTGAGGTTAATCATCCCCGCCTTGGCGGCGGAGTAGGCCTCCTCGCCCAAGCCCATCATGCCATTCACGGAGGCGATGTTGATGATCGCCCCTTTCTTCTGTTCGATCATGCCCGGCAGGGCCGCCTTGGTGCAGAGAAAGGCGCTCTTGAGCACGATGGCGAAGTTCGTGTCCCAGACATCGGGCGCGATGGTGCGGATGTCGTTGCCCAGGGAGGCGCCGGCGTTGTTGACGAGGATGCCGGCCGGGCCGAAGACGCTCCGCGCGCGCTCGAAAAGATGCGCCACGCCGTCCGGGGTGGCGACATCGGCCTCGACGGCCAGCGCCGTGCCGCCCGCCTCGTCGATGCCGTTGGCCACGCGCTCGGCGCGGTCGCCATCGCGGTCGGCGACGACTACGCGCGAGCCCTCACGGGCGAACAGCTCGGCGATGGCGCGGCCGATGCCGCTGCCGCCGCCAGTTACGAGGGAGATGGTGTTGGCGAGTAGCACGGTTGCCTCCGAGGGTGACGGGTGACGGGTGACGGAGGACGGAGGACGGAGAACGGAGGACGGAGGACGGAGGACGGGGGGCGGAAGTCGTTCGCCAATAGCCTATCACCCTATCACCCCATCGCCCCAACGTTGCGCACGGCGAGCAACGCATCAGCCACCGGATCATTGGGGTTGTCCTGCTCGACGATCCACCAGCGGGCGCCGGCGGCGGTGGCGGCGGGCAGAATTTCGTCCCAGCGCAGGCTTCCTTCGCCAGCGGGGAGGTCGGCGCGATCGGGCTCGGGGCCGAGGTCTTTGAGATGGATGAGCGGCACGCGGCCTTGCAGCTCGCGCAACAGATGGGCGGGATCGATGCCGGCGCGGGCCGCCCAGTAGACATCGATTTCAAACCCGACCAGCGCCGAATCGGTCTCGCGGACGAGGATGTCGAAGAGGGTGTCGCCATCGCCATCCGGGAGGGGAGAGAACTCGAAGTCGTGATGGTGATAGGCGAAGCCGAGTCCGGCGTTGCGGGCGGCCACGGCCCAGACGCAGAGATCGGCCGCCAAGGTCCGGGCCGCGGCCGCGTTGCCGCGCAGCTCTTCCGGCACCCAGGGAACGACGACGTACTCTCCGCCGAGCGCAATCACCTCGGCCAGACTCTCTTTCAGCCGGCTTTCCAGCGCTTTGAGCGGCAGATGCGCCCCGGAAACGCGCAGGCCGAGCTCGCCCACGAGGGCGCGCAAATCGGCGATAGACATGCCGCCGTACCCGGCGAACTCGACCGCGCGGGCGCCCCCCTCGGCCAACTTCCGCAGCGTGCCGGGGAAATCGTCGCGCGCCGGTTCGCGCACGGTGTAGAGCTGAACGGCAATCGGTCGACCGGGCAGCACGATCATCGGCGTTCTCCTGTTGGGCGATCGAGGCATAGCTTCTTTAGGACGGCGCACGGCAGGTGACAGTATCGCGCGTGAGCGGCGGTGTTGCTCCGATCGGCACGCGGCACGATCCTACCCCCGACGTCCCTATTCGAGATGGCGCGCCCGCGCGGTCAGAATCTCGTCCATATGCGCCTCGGCCCAGTCGCGAACCGCGGCGATCGGCACGGCCAGGGTCTCGCCGAGCGGGGTCAGGGAGTATTCGACCGCAATTGGCACGGTCGTTTCCACCCGGCGCAACACGATCCCGTCCCGCTCCAGGCTGCGCAATGTCTGGGTCAACATCTTCTGCGAGATGCCATTGATGCGCCGACGCAACGCGCCAAAGCGGTGGGGACGCTCCGCCAGGGCGGCGACGATGAGCACCGACCACTTGTCGGCGATGCGGTCGAGCGCGGCGCGGGTGGGGCAGGACGCGGAATAGGCATTGTAGATGGTCGTAATCATGGTTCATAGTTACCACAAGGTGCCTTCTTGCGCAATGTTAGCAAGTCTCTTACGGTAACTACCGAGGCAGAGAGGTGTCTGCTGGTTGTTCCATAATCCGAGGAGTTCTCCATGAGTCACCCGGCCACCCGTCGTACGTTCGTTGCCGCTGCCCTGGCGTTGCCAGGGGCTACCGCGACCAAAAACACGTTTGCCCAGGATGCGACGCCCGCCGCATCGGACGTCGAGATCGAGAGCATTGTCCGCTCGTTTTACGAGCCATTCAACACCGGCGACACCACCATCTACGAGACTATTCTGGCTGAAGATTGGGTCAGCACCCCGCTGGACGCGGGCCATCAGCCGGGCCGCGCGGGTTTCCCGCCGGTGATCGCCCAGTACCGCGCGGCGTTCCCCGATTTGCAGGTTACGAACGAGGATGTCATCGTGGCCGGGAACAAAACCACGGTCCGCTCGACGAATCGCGGGACGCACGAGGGGGAGTTCATTGGCATCCCGGCCACGGGTCAGCCCGTGGAGTTCATGACGATCGACATTCACCAGGTGGAGAACGGCCAGATCGTGCAGTCCTGGCACATCGAGGATCTCCTGGGCGTGCTCTTCCAGATCGGCGCCGTCATCCAGCCAGGGGCAAACGGCGAGGCCACGCCGGAGGCGTAATCTGACGGAACTCCCTGTTCTCAGTGATGCATCGACGGCGCTGGCGCGCCGTCGATGATTGGAGAGAAGCCCCATGCAGAAGATGACCCCGGAAGAAACGCGAGCCTTTTTGCAGACGGGAACGCGCACCGCGGCGGTGGCCACGACGCGGGCGGACGGACGGCCGCACGTGGCGCCGGTCTGGTTTGTCCTCGACGGCGACGATCTGATCTTCAATACCGCGGAGACCTCGGAGAAGGGGCGGGCGCTCAAGCGTGACCCCCGGGTTGCGCTGATGATCGACGACGAGACGCCGCCCTTTGCCTTCGTCGCGATCGAAGGCGTCGCGACGCTGTCGGACGATCCCACCGCGCTGCTCGATTGGGCCACCCGGATCGCCGCGCGCTACATGGGCGCCGACCAGGCCGAGGCCTACGGGCGGCGCAATGGCGTCCCCGGCGAGCTCCTTGTGCGGGTCACACCGGCAAATACCGTGGCGATGAAGGACGTTGCTGGGTGACGGGTGACGGGTGATGGGTGATGGGTGAAAGGGTGATAGGGTGATGGGGCCATGATGAAGGTGTTTGCTCTGAGGATTGGCTCAACAAGAGTGCCCTATGGCCAGTTCTATGGCGGCCTCTTGGGATGGCAGGGCCTGGGAGCCCTTTGGAAGTATGTCACCGACAAGCAGCACTTCATTGTCGTACCCATCCATGCGTATTTGATCGATCATGCCGAGCATGGTCTGATGCTCATCGACAGTGGCATCAACTGGGCGCAGGCACATGAGCATCACACGTACTACAAAGGTATTACTCGTTACCTATTTGATGAAGACGAATATCTCCTCGATCGTGCGGACGAGCTTCCGGTGCAGTTGGCCGCCATTGGCTACGACGCGAACGATATCAAGCGCGTGATCGCGACCCACCTCCACGAAGATCACATTGGCGGCGTGTCCTACCTCCCGCAAGCCGAGGTGATGGTGAGCCGTGAGGAGTGGGCCAACCGCGGGTTCAAGATGTTTGGGTTCGTGCCGATGACATATCCACGATCACTGCCCGTCGCATCTCACGTCGTCCTTGTCGATTTTTCCCCCGCATCGGTCCCTGGTTTTCCTCTGGCGCACGATCTGTTGGGCGACGGCAGCCTCATGCTGCTGCCAACGCCAGGGCATTCCGCGGGGCACATGAGCGTCCTGGTGAAGATGGATGGATATCAGCTGCTCATTGCCGGGGATTGTCTCTACACCTTGCGCCATCTGGCGAACGACGAGATGCAGGCCTTCGGAGCCGGTCCGTGGATGAAGAAACAGAATGGCTCCATCAACGCCATCAAGACGCTCATCGAGGCCTGGCCAGAGCTCGTCGTTGTGCCGACACACGACCACACGGCGTATCAATTTGCACTCCTGGAACCGATGCGGCGGAAAGGGTCTCTCTCCGCCGATGACCGGCAGCGCATCACGCGATACGTGGCTGAAGTCTTTGCGGATGGATATCGATTGCAGGAGCGCCATTTGCCGGAGTTTGTGCCGGCAAACGACGGGTCACCCGTCGGAACGGTCCGCGAGTAACGGAGGACGGGGGACGGGTGATAGGGTCATGGGGTTATAGGGTGACAGGGAGGACGTTCGCTCACGACTCACGACTCACGACCCGCGACCCACGACTCACGACCCACGACCCACGACTCACGACTCACGACTCACCTCAATCGCTCGTCCCTCGGCGATCGACTGCCCGGCGGCGAGGATGATCTCCAGGACGTGCGTGGCATGCTCGGCGGTGAGGATCGGCGCTTCCGTGCCGTCGAGGACGGCCACGAAGTGCTCCGGCCCGCTCTGAATCTGGTTCGTGGCGCGCGAGGTGCCGGTGGGGATGACCTCCTCCCAGTGCTCCGTGCCGACAGGACCTTCATCGCGCCGCCAGAGGTCGATCGGCGCATTCGGCTCGTACCAGTCCTCCTGGTTCATGCTCACCGAGCCCTGCTCGGCGTGGATTTCCAGTGCCGGCGCCTTGGAGTGCGGCGTGGCGAAGGAGGCCAGAATCTGCGCGAAACAGTTCTCGCCAAAATCGAGATGGATCAGGAGGTGATCAGGGGTCGAGACCTCGATCACCTGGTCGCGGAGCCTGGGGATCAGCACGTTTCGCCGCGGAATGGCGATGCCGCCGAAGGCTTCCACACGCTGGGCGTGGCCGAAAAGCCCGGTGATGGCATGCAGGAGGTAGACACCGAGATCGAGCCCGGGGCCAACCGCGGGGCTATAGAAGACCGCCGGATCGCCCTTGTAGTGGCGCCAGGCCGCGGGGCCCATGTTCGCCATCTGCCCGACGGCCAGGGTGGGCCGGCCGAGCCAGCCGCTGTCGAGCTGTGCTTTCAGCCAGCGGAAGCGGTTGGCGGTCATCACGGCCGGCGCACAGAGCAGGGTCAGGCCCTGCTCCTTGGCCAGGGCGATCGCCGCGCGCGCGTCGGCCAGGGAACCAGCCAGCGGCTTTTCGGAATAGACATGTTTCCCGGCGCGCAGCGCGGCCATGTTGACCTCGTGATGGAAGGGCGCCGGGGTGAGATTGAGCACACCTGCGACGCCGGGATCAGCGAGGAGATCGTCGAGGGATGGGGCAACGCGCGGCCGGAGCGCGCCGAGGGCCAGGAGATAGTCCGCCAACGTTTCCGCGCGCGCTGGATCGGCATCGTAGACGGCCACGGCCGCCGCGCGATCCGCGAGGGGAACGAGCCCCGGCGCGCAGGTGCGCAGCGCCACGTCGCCGCAACCAATGATGCCGAGCCCGATGCCGCTGCTGCCAGAACCCATCATGCCCTCTCCCGATGACGCGCGTGCCGTGATCGGGCACAGTGTAGGACGGCCAGACGGCAAGACGGCACGACAGCACGACGGCAAGTGGAGTCGTAAGTCGTAAGTCGTGAGTCGTAGTCTCTCCCCCTATCCCCCTATCCCCCTCGATTCACGCTAAGATGATGATGCCCGTAAAGCTGTTCCGACATTTCGTGCCCGGTGGAGGGGATCATGGACGGAACGCGGATCGATGCGCTGGCTCGGAAGGCTGGGGCGATGCCGTCCCGGCGGACGCTACTCCAAACGGGGGTACGTGCCGCGTTCGGGGTGGCGGTTGCCGCGCTGAGCTCGCGCCCGGAGGACGCGGCTGCCGGGCGCAACGCCTGCGAGGTGCGCTGCGGGGGAGACCGTCGCCTCTGCCGCGCCGACTGCCGCGACAAGGGCGTCTCCGAGCGGCAGTGCAAGCGGACCTGCGATATCTGGCGCGACTTCTGCATCGATCATTGCGCGTTCAAGCCGCTCCGGAAGCGACTGGTGAACGATGAATTCGACCAGGCACGACGACGGGGGTCATAGGGTGAAGGGGTCATAGGGTGATAGGTAGAACGAATATCGTTCGCCGATAGCCGATAGCCGATAGCCGATAGCCGATAGTCGGCAGCCCGTCACCTGTCACCCTATGACCCTATCACCCCATCACCCCTTCACCCCTCGTCCCTTGCGCATGCGGATGCCGGGGCGGCCGGGACCGTAGTAACTGAGATGCTCGGCGTCGTCGACGTAGCCAAGGCCAAGGTAGAGGGCACGGGCGGCGCTGTTCTCCGATTGCACCATCAGGATCATGTCCCCCTCGGGCAGGGCTTCTTCGATGGCACGCATGAGGGCGGTCCCGACGCCGAGACGGCGAGCGTCCGGGGCGACCGCCAGATTGATGACGCGTCCGCCTTCGATAACCCGATCGCCGATGATGCAGCCCACGACCTCGTCCCCTCGCCGCGCGACCAGGATGCGCACCCAGGGCAACGCCCGGAGCAGCAGCAGCGTGGGCAGGGTGTAGGCCAGCCGCGGAGGAAAGGCCCGCTTCTGCACACGCGCCAGCGACGGCAGATCGGATAGCCGCGCGGCCTCGATGTTCACCGTCCAGATTGCTCCTGAGACACCGGCTCCCCGCGAGGTACGGATGACATCCTCGCTCCAGGATGTCCCCACCCCGCATGGTACCGGGAATCGTGAGCACGCTCTGGCACTGGCGCACAGCGGCCCTGCCCATCGCTGCGTCGCTGGCGAATGGCGTGGTCCAAGCGATAACGCCCAGGCGCTCGCTCCAGGCACAAGCCCGCGCCGGTACTCGATATTTATGTAGAATTTAATGTTCTGTCTGGCGCGGGACGTGCTTCCGGGGAGGCCGGTTCGCGGGCTTCGACGATCGTGCGGGAACCTCGCCGGAGGTGATGCAACCGCACGCATCGTGACTTTCTGTCATGCGCTGCCGGGCCGGCGAATGGGGATCGGGCATGATGCTTCATCGATGCCTGAGCGGGGATGCATCCTTTCTGGCTGTACGGACGTAGATACTACCAAGCCAGATGACGCAGGAGTCCAGATCGAGGGAGATGGCAGACTCCAGATGCGCGTCTCGGGTAGAAGGGCAGGGGAGCCCATGACCCATGGTCACTCGCATCACCAGCAGATTCGCCGGGGCTGTGGCCTCCTTGTCACGGTTTTGGCGATGTGGAGCCTGCCGCCGCCTGCCGCCGGGGCGGCGCAAACCGGCCGCGATTACGATTGCACCGACTTCGATAGCCGCGCCGATGCCCAGGATTTCTATGAGGAGCTCGGTGGCCCCCTTTACGATCCGTTCAATCTCGACGATGATGAGGACGGCAAAGCGTGCGAGGAATGGGCCGGCGATTTCGCGCGGACGGCGGCCGGGGAGGACGGCGTCAACGGCAAGGATGGGATCGACAAGGATTGCGCCGATTTTGAAACTCCCGCGCGGGCGCAACGCTATTTTCTGGAGGACGGCGGATCGATGAAACAGAACGTTGACCACCTCGATGCGAACCATAACGGCGTCGCCTGCGAACAGGGCGAGCCGGGGTGAGCGCGCGGAGACCGGCGTTCCGTGGTAGGGTTCTTGCACGTGCACTTGCAGGAGCGGGGTGCTCGGCACCGCTCAGGATGGCGCAACTCCACCCGTGTCATCCTGAGCGGTGCCAAGCATCGTGAATCCGGCGGCGAAACCCTCTCCCCAAACCGCCACCCGCAAGCGGGTACCCGGCCCTGTGCGCAGGGCGAGGGGCTTATTGTTGTGTTGACGCAGGGACTGCTGGCAAACCTCCCTGCCAGACTACGGTGAGAGAAGGGCATTTCGCCGTGGGGATGGGCCGCCGGGGAAAGGCGGACGACAGGTTTTGCCATGCCTCCCCCTCTCCAATCGCGATGGGCGGGGGGAGCGAGGGGGTGCATGGTGCGGGATGCGCGCTGTTTATCTGGAGGAGGAATCTGAGGGCAATAGGGCTGGCCGGAGCTTTTTAGCTCCGGCCAGTTCCGTGTGTGGTCTAGCGACGTGAACAGCGCTTGATCGCGCCTGGCTTACCTGCTCAGGTCGAACTTCACGACCAGATCGCTGCCGTTGTTGACGACGAAGAGCGAGGTCTGATCGTTGTTCAGCGCGACGCCCGTCGGCCGGTCGAGCCGGCTGATGATGCGGGTTTCGAAGCTCAAGTTCTTGCTGAGCTGCTGCACCCGGTCATTGAGGCGATCGGCCACCCAAAGATTGCCGCAGTCATCGATCGCGATGCCGATTGGATCGTTGAACTGGCTGTTCCCCGAGCCCCCGGACCCTGCCGCGGTCACGAACTGCAGTCCGTCCGCGCTGTTGCTGACGTACTTGAACTTGACCACGCGGTCGTTGCCGCTATCGGCGACATAGACGAAGGTCGAATTGTCCTCGTCCTTGAAGACGGCGATGCCTTGCGGGCTGGACAGGGCGCCACTCCCGGTCGGGGTCCAGTTGAAGATGGGATTGCCATTGGCATCGAAGAGGAAAACCTGGCCGGGCGTGGTGTTGTCGACGGCCCAGATGCGGTCGGCGAAATCTGCCGTCACACCAAATGGCTGGGTCAACTCGGCGACGCCCAAGAAGCCTTCAAAAGTTCCGTCCGTACGGAATTTGCGAAGTTTCTGTCGGTTGTTGTTGGCGGACGATTGGCCAGGGTCCGCGACGTTGATGCGGTTTCGACCTTGACTATCCTGATTGAACGCGATGCCTTTCGGCTCCTGGAACTCATCGTCCTCGTTACCCAGGATTCCCCACTCGTCGAGGAAAGCACCACTCTGGTTGAAGACCTGGACGCGTTGGTTCTCGGTGTCGGTCACGTAGATGCTGTCGCTGAGATCGACGGTGACGCCCCAGGGTTGATCAAACTTACTCTGCCCCGAGCCAGTCCCGCCCCATTGGGTGTTGAACGTCACCGTGGTGGCACATGAGGGACCTTTCCCTTCGCAGACATCATTCTTGCAGTTGAGGTTGTTACAGCAGCACTTCTTATCCTGCTTCTTGCATTTCTGCTTGTCGCACCTGCTGCCTTCCTTCTTGCATTTCTTCTTCTTGTTGTTCTTCTTGGCCTCGGCCGCGTCCGGATCGAGCATGAGGCCGAGCGCGCCGGCCAGCGACGCGCCGCCGAGGCTGGTCATCAGCGTGCGGCGCGGCAGCGCCAGCCCCGCTATGCGACGAGAGAGATCATCGAACTGCCGGTCATCCATAGTCCATTTCCCTTCTTGCACCGGCGCCACGTCTCACGTGGCGCGCGGCTCCTCACTTGGTGTCAGCGGGTTGACGAGCGCGAGCATCCTGTTGGGCGTTCCCGCCGCGTTGGCTGGCAGGCGCCATCCGTGCCTTGCGGCGGCTCCTTCCACTGGTGATGAAACGCGCGAACGGCCACGGCGGTTACCTGAACCGTACGGACAGTCGAGGGTGAAGGCCGGCGACCCGGCTGAGCGGTTGTGTGGGGAGCGGGCTCGAGCGCTGGCGAACGCGGATGCTGGGCAGGGCGTGGGAATCGGTTCACACTGTCGTACGCGAAGCGTGAACAGAGGCGGGAGGAGGAGCGGTTGGAAGCGGTGCCGTGGGAATACGCGATCATGGTCTGGGACGGCGAGGGCCGGGATGACTATCGTATCGTCCGCTTCAGTCATCGTCAGGCCTGGTCCCCGATCGACGGCGATGCGTACATGCAGACGATGCGCGAGCTTGGCGACGAAGGCTTCGAGCTGGTCACCCACCAGTTTCTGATCCGCGGGCAGTACGATCGCGGCGGAAAGCATGGGGAGTCGATCCGGGAATTGATGACGTTCAAGCGGCCGCTGGAAGACTGAGGCGCGGCGCGGAACCCTCACCCCAAACCCCTCTCTTCCCCTGGCCCCACCGCGGTGAGCTGACAGGGGGAGGTATGTGGGGAAATGTTGCTCCCGTCGCGCAAAGCCCTCACCCCAACCCCTCTCCCGTCGGGCCGGGAGAGGGGCTTATGGTCGCGTGCGAGGTAGCATTTCTTGCTTACCTCCCCCTGTGAGAGACCGCTGTGTGGCGAGGGACTTTGTGCGCCGTGCCGAATGGATGGCGCGAGGCATAGAGAATGAATTCCTGATCGGTCAGGCGACGGCGGGCATGGCCGGCGCGAAGCGCATATCGCCGGATGGCCCGGAGATCGTCAACGCGAAGCCATCGACGAAATAGCCGGTGGCATCATGGAGGGCCTGCACGTACGGCTTTTCCAGCGATCCCTCGGGGCAGAGCGCGAGCGAGGTTTGGGTCACGGTGATGTCCAACACGCCATTGGCCGCGGTCCACAGCCCGCCCACCCAGTTGCAGTCGGCGCGGGCGCTCACCTGACCATCCTCCAGAAACTGCACGGAGTAGAGGCCCTGCTGGGTCATGGGGCCGACGCCGGGAAACTCGATCAGGTTCCAGCTGATCGGCGGAATGGCCGACGGGGCAGCAGGCACTGGCGTGGTGAGGCTCTGGGCGCGCACCGGGGCCACGGACGAGATGCCGGCCACGGCAAACGCCACGGCCAAGAGGGTGATCAGCAAGGGTCGCATACGGGATACCTCCACAGTCGCCATCGGGGCGTTGCAAACTTGGCTCTCCCCTGAGACACGCGGGGCTCCCGGCGCGTTTCGAGACGGGAGGCGGAGGACGGAGGACGGAAGTCGTTCGCCGATAGCCGATAGCCCATAGCCGATAGCCCATAGCCGGAACGCGACGAGGGCGGCTCGACAGCCGCCCTCGTCTCCGCTCGTCATCGTCGTTGGGGGGGAAATGCCTTACAGGAGGCCCTGCTTCGGCTCGATGAACTCCTCGCGGGTTTCGGCGCCATATCGGATGGCGAGGACATCGAAGAGGAACAATCCAACGACGGCGGCTATCAGAATCACAATCTCCATGGCGGCCCTTCCTGCCCGTGGCGAGAAGCGCACGCTCTTCTCAATGGGCACCCTGCAATCTCAGGCCGCACCTTCCGCACGGCAGAGCGGTTGATGATGCCGTCGCGGCTCGGCATCGTTCTGGAATCGGTTAAAGAACGACATGAGCGCCGCGGAGAAGCGCCCAGTCGAACGTGGCGACGACGTGTTCAGGGCGTGCAGGAGAAGACCCTCCTCAACATGCCGATTGCGTTGCCGCTCCTGCTCCTTGAGCAGCGTCCTCGCGTCAACATAGGTGGTCATGACATGCATCCTTTTGACTCGCCATTGGAGTCTCGTTTACATCCAATTGCGTGGCCATGCGTACGCTCGCATCCCCGCACGACGTTCCTTATCCCCCATCATCTGGGATGACAGGACCCGCCAATCGAGCATTTCCAGCTTTGACCCTGACGTATGGCATTCGTCCCCACGGTCATCTCCTTTGCGCTTGAGGGACGGTGTTGAACCGCTTCCCGAAAGGCCACGTCTCCACCCGATGTTCGAGCCGGCCTCACCGCCCCTCTCGACGACATTCACAGCGTACGACCCCGCACGCGGTTCGACAGCCGCAAAACTGACCATTTCCCGGCGCGGGTGATGTGAAACAGCATGGTCAATAGTGCCCATTCAGCCCATGGGGCAGGCACGTTGTATCTCCCAACGTGTTCAGGCGAACGCTCGTGCGTCCGTCTCATGCTTTGGCCGCTTCCGGGCCTCCCCAGCCGGGCGGCCATGTCTCGTTTCAGGATGCGCTCGCGAAGCCGGCGGCGCTGTCAACGGGTTGGCAGCCGGGGTGTCAAATTGGTGACAGGGCGATAGGACGAGCTATCGGCTATCGGCCATCGGGTCTCCGGGTGGTCGCCTGAACATGACCTGCCGGCATCGTCGTCCACGTTTTACCAGGTTGAAATCGACAGGCGGACCGGGCAACCGAGGAGCGTTGGACCTGCCTGCCCAGGATGAATGAACATTAAATCCATGGCTTAGTACAATGCGCTGAAAGCAGCGGATCGTTTGCAACGCGTGATGCGATAGGCGAGAGGCCGGATGTCGCGGTTGAAGTCCGATCGGGACAGCGAAATCAGCGGCCGTTTGATGGCGACGCCGGCGCCTGTCTACGGGCGCGACGATGAGACGGCGCTGCTGCGCGGCGCCCTGGAGGGCGCGCTTTCCGGCCGCGGCCGGCTGGTGCTGATCGCGGGCGAGGCAGGACTCGGCAAGACCGCTCTGGTGGAATCGGTCACGGCAGCGGCGCCCAAGAATGCGATCCTGCTCACGGGACACTGTTACGACCTCGATATGGCAGGCCCCTACGAGCCGTGGATCGAGCTCCTGCGCTCCTACGCCTACCTCGCTGACGCCCATCTGCCACCCCTCCCCGATGGGCTGAAGAACGCCGAACTGCTCGAGGCGCTGGCCGGTAAGGATGCCCTCTTCGAACAGGTGGCCGGATTTCTCGCCGAGCTCTCCGCGCGGGGGCCGGTGGTGATCGTCCTGGAGGATCTGCATTGGTCCGATCAGGCCAGTCTCGATCTCCTGCGTTCGGTCGCTCGCCGGCTCGTCAACTGGCCGGTGCTGGCGATCGCCACCTTCCGCGCCGATGAGCTGACGCCGCGCCAACCGCTGCACCGGGTGTTGCCGCTGCTGGTGCGCGAAACGCGGCCGCTGCGGATCGACCTGCGCCCGCTGGATGACGAGGCCATCCGGCTGCTCGCCTCCCAGCGCTACGGCTTGCCGCCAGGCGACGAGCGCCAACTCGTCGGCCACCTGCAACGCTATGGCGAAGGCAACCCGTTCTATCTCCAGGAGCTGTTGCGCACCCTTGAGCACGAGCAGTTGCTGCGCCGTGCCGGAGATGCCTGGTCCGTGGCCGATTTGACGGCAGCTCCCGTGCCGCCGCTGGTGCGCCAGCTCATCGACGAGCGAGTCGCCCGGCTCGGCGCGCCAGTGCAACGGATGCTGCAGATTGCCGCCGTTATCGGGCTAGTGGTTCCCCCTGATCTCTGGCAAGCGGCCACAGGCATGGCCGACGACGCGTTCGCGGACGCGATCGATCAGGCCCGGCAGGCCCATCTGATCGACGAGACGGCGGATCGCTCAGCGCTGCGGTTTTGCCACGCGCTCTTCCGCGAGGCGCTCTATGACGGCGTGGCCCTGCCGCGGCGACGCGCCTGGCATCGCGCGGTCGGCGCGCTGGTGGCCGAGCGGCCTGGCGCTGATCCGGAAATGGTCGCGCATCATCTGCTGCAGGCCGGCGATCCGGCGGCGATCGAGTGGCTGATGCGGGCGGCGCAACGGGCGGAACGGCGAGACGCGGCATGGGATGCGGTGGCGCGCTACGAGCAGGCTCTCCCCCTGCTGCAACAGCATGGCGCAACCGACGACCTGGCCTGGCTGTATGCCGATCTGGCGGAGTCCTACCGCTACATCGATCCGGCGCGCTCCTCGGCGCATCTCGATGCGGCCGAGCGGGTAGCCCAGGGGACGGGTGATGCCACGCTGGCGCTGGCCATTCGCTGGCTGCGGGCCCGGCTGCGGGGATTTCTGGGCCAGAATGTGCTCGCCGATCTGCGCGATTGCGTGGCCGCGCTCGACGCCATGTCCGAGGAAGAACGAACTCGCCTGGCCGGCATGGACCGGCTCAACCTGCCGTCGCGCGGGCTGCTGGCGCAATGGATCGCCTTTCTGGGCCGGTATGAGGAGGCGATCGGGTACGCCGAGATGGTCCTCGCCACGGACGAGGCGATGCCCTCGGCCACGCGGCGCAACGAGTTGGGAGGAGCCTTCATCGCCCTCGGCCTGGCCTACGCCGGCGCCGGCCGGCCAACAGAAGCCACCGCCGCTTTCGCCGCCTCGCGCGAGCAATTCCAGGCGATTGGCAGCGCCTTCATGACCGCTTCGACCCTCAAATGGGAATACATCGACGTGGCCCTGGCCTACGCGGCGGACGATCTGGACGTCCGTGCCCGTCTGCTGGACGAGTACACGCGGACGATGGCGCGCATGAGCAGCTTCGCGGTGTTCCGCGGGGAACGCCCACTGCTCCAGATCTTCGGCGCCGCCATCCTGGAGGGGCGGTGGGACGAGGCGCGCGAGAGCGCGCTGGCCTACTTGCACGTTCCCGCCTGGAGAGTTTCGGCGCTGGCGGCGTTGGGCGATCTCGATCGCCGGCAGGGAGACGCCGCGACGGCCTGGGGGCGCGTGCAGGCAGGCATTCCGGGCGGGCCGCGCGGTGAACCCGGCAATCTCTATTTCGTCGATTCACTGGCCCTGCAGCGGCTGGCGGTCGAACTGGCGCTGGATGAAGGGAGGCTGGAGCTGGCGCTGGCCTGGATCGAGGCGCACGATCGGTGGCTCGATTGGAGCGGGCGCATGCTCGATCGGGCCGCGAGCCTGCTGTTGCGGGCCCGCTATCACGCCGCGCTGGGCGATAGCGCGGCCGCCGAGGAGTGGGCGTGGCAGGGATTGGACCGCGCCACGGAACCGCGCCAACCGCTCGCTCAGCTTGCCGCTCACCGCTTCCTGGGGAGCCTCGCCATCGATCGCGGCGAGTTCATCGCGGCAGCACGGCATCTGGACGAGGCGTTGATCGTGGCCGACGCCTGTGCCGCGCCCTATGAACGGGCGCTGATCCTGCTCCAACAGGCCCGTGGGCTGACCGGCGCGGGACGGGCCCATGCCGCCGCGCCGGGCGTCGAAGAGGCGCGCGCGATCTGCACCCGTCTGGGGGCCACGCCGGCGCTCGCGCTGGCGGCCGCGCTCGATGGAGCGCCGCGGATCGAACGGGGCGCCGAGCTGCCAGCCGGGATGTCCGCGCGGGAGGTGGAGGTGTTGCGGCTGGTGGCGCGGGGGTTGAGCTATGCCGACGTGGGGGAAGCGCTCTTCATCAGCCCGCGCACGGTGGCCCGCCACCTGCAATCGATCTACAACAAGCTGGGGGTCGATTCGCGCGCCGAGGCGGCGGCATTTGCCTACGAACATGGGCTAGTGTGACGAGGGAGCATTGAATGTGGCCGTGGGAGAGTCCGTCGCCGTAACCCGGAAGTCAACAGCTCCACCCGGTGTCCGGGCTGGCGTTACTCCCCCATCGACCACACCTCTACGATAGGCCTCTGCACGCGCCAGCACAGTCAAGGAATTGACAGGGGTTCGGTCAATTGCTTGACAGGGCGCGGGCGGCCCTCACCCCGGCCCTCGCCCGGTGCGCTGGCAGACGGGGGGAGGTATGGCAAAAAGGCTGCTCCCGTCGCAACGAGCCCTCACCCCAACCGCCACCCGCAAGCGGGCGCCCGGCCCGTCGGGCCGGGAGAGGGGCTTATTGTCGTGTTCGAGGTGGCATTCCTTGCCTCTACCCCGCCTGTCAGAATGCGCTGGGAGCAGGTGTGTTGACGTCGGGCTCTCCGTGTCCCCGCGCGGCAAAGTTTGCCAACTTTGCCAACTTTGCCGACTCTGGGGGGTGGCTTGGCAGGGTTACCCGTGCCCCACCCCCACTCCCGCATGACAGGGGGGTTGCGCTGACCGCTTCCTGGCGAATCGGAAGCGCATCCTACGAAGCGGCGGTGGCCACCTCCGATAGCCTCGTGCCGACGGCAATCGTGTCCCGGGCGACGGCGATGGAGACGATGGCGATCCCCGGATGGGCGAGGGCAGTCGCCAGCGCCTCGGAAATCTCCTCGTCGCGCTCGACGCGGATGCCGATGCCGCCAAAGGCCTCGGCGTAGCGGGTGAAGTCGGGGCTCCAGAGCTCGGTGCCGGCCACCCGGCCCGGGTAGGCCCGCTCCTGATGGAGCCGGATCGTGCCGTACAGGGCGTTGTCGAACACGATGCAGGTCACCTTCAGGCCGAGCTGGGCAGCCACGGCGAGCTCGCTGCCGGTCATCAGGAAGCCGCCGTCGCCGGCGAGCGCGACGACCGGCACGCGATTGGCGGTGACCAGCGCCGCCGCCACTGCCGCCGGCACGGCGTAGCCCATCGCTCCCGAGGTCGGGCCCAGGAAGGTCCCTGGCCGCGTGAAGCGATAGTAGCGGGCGATCCAGCCCCAGAACGTCCCGGCGTCGCAGGTCAGGATGGCCTCCGGCGGCAGGAGGCTCCCCAACGCGCTGACCACCCGCGCCGGGTCGACGAGGTCGGTGACCGTGCTGGCGGATGGCGGCGTCGAGCCGGCAACGTAGGCCGCGCGGTCCCGGGCATTGGCCGCCAGGCGTGCGGCGCTCGGTTCCCGAGACGGCGTTGCCAGGAGCGTGCCGATCAGCTCGGAGGCGTCGGCGGCAATAGCGAGGCGCGCGGGAAAGGTGCGGCCCAGGACATCGGGAGCGACATCGACGTGGATCAGCGCGGCTCCCGGACTGGGGAGGGAATAGCCGAGGGTGGTCATCTCTGACAGCCGCGTCCCGATGGCGAGGACCACATCCGCCGCTCGCGTCCGTTCGGCAACGGTCGACGGCGCGCCGAAAGAGAGCGGACCGAGGTAGAGGGGATGGTCATTGGGAAACGTATCGGGACGGCGAAAGCTGGCGACCACCGGGACCGCCAGCCGCTCCGCGAGGGCGGCCAGGTTCGCCACTGCCCGCGCCCGCTGCACGCCGCCACCGGCAATAATCAACGGCGCGTGCGCCCCCTCCAGCGCCGCCACGATCGCCGCGGCGTCCGACGGCCGCACGCCGGCCACCGGCAACGCCGTGGCGGGGATCGGCTCATCGGGAATGCGCTCGTCGAGGATGTCGCCGCGGAGGGCGACGGCCACCGGTCCTGGCCGCCCGGTCACGCTGCGCCGCCAGGCTTCGCCCATGATGCGCGGCAACTGCGCGCCATTCGGCGCTTCGACCGCCCACTTCGTAATCTCGCCGAGGAACGGGGCGAGCTCGACTTCCTGCAGCGCTTCTCGGTGCCGTACGTCGGTTTCCGCCTGCCCAACCAGCGCCAGCAGCGGCGTCGAATCCTGATAGGCGGTGTGGATGCCGATGGCGAGGTTCGCCGAGCCGACGCCGCGGGTGCCCATGCAGATGGCCGGATCGCCGGTGAGCTTGCCGACCGCCTCGGCCATGAAGGCCGCGCCACCCTCGTGCCGGGTGGCGACGAGCTGCATGCCTGGCGTGCCGTGGATGGCATCGAGCAAGCCGAGGAAACTTTCCCCCGGCACGCCGAAGGCGTAGCGCACGCCCCGGTCGCGCAATATTCGCACGGCCGCCTCACCGGCGCGGATCGAGTCGGAGGTCGGGGGTCGGAGGTCGGGGGACGAAGCGTGGCGCGCCTTGCCGTTTTCCTTCCGAGTTCCCACCCGCGACCTCCGGCTCATCATCTCGACTCCTCGACTGCTCGACCGCTCGACTCTCCCTATCACCGGACAAAAGCGTACCCCTCATCCACGGTGGATGAGGGGTCGGAGAAAAGGGAGTGAATTGGGGCCGAGGGCGGTGAGTCGCCGCAACCCGAAGGGCAACGACTCGGCTTCGTGTCCGGGGCGGCCTCACCCGCCCTTCGACCACACCATGAGCATAGGCCCCTGCCCGCACGGGCGCAGTCAAGGAATTGACGGGATTGCTGTCAAATTGTTGACAGGGGGTGAAGGGGGATAGGGGGATAGGGGGGAAGGAGCAGGGTGTGCTTTGGCCGCGATGGCTCTTCACAATGCCGGAGGGACCTTTCGTGGTCGCGTTATGTGAACGCCGTGCCGGTTTGCACGCCGGTGCGGGAGAGGCGATATTGCTGGATCGTCACCGCGAGCACCAGCAGCGCGCCCTTGGCCACCAACTGGTAAAACGACTGGATGCCGAGCAGAATCATGCCGTTGGTCAGCGTGCCCAGCAGCACGACCGCCAGCATCGTCCCGAAGATGGTTCCCTTACCCCCATTGAGCGCGCAGCCGCCGAGCAGTGCCGCGGTCACCGCTTCCAGTTCCAATCCCTGAGAGCCGGATTGCGGTTGACCGGAGTGGGTGCGCGCCGTGAGCACGATGCCGGCGATCGCGGCGCCGACGCCGCTCAGGATGTAGACCGCCAACCGGTAGCGGTTGAGCTCGATGCCCGAGAGGCGCGCGGCAATGGGATTGCCGCCGATGGCGTAGATATTCCGCCCCCAGACGGTATACCGCAGCAGCACGTGGACGAGAACGGCGGCGATGAGCAGCACGATGATTGGAACAGGAATGCCGAATGGACGGCCAGATCCGATTTCGTTGAAGGTCTCGTCGAGCACGCCGACAGCCGAGCCGTTCGTGAAGATGAGAGCGACGCCGCGAAAGGCCGAAAGCGTGGCCAGGGTGGCAATGACCGGATTGACCCGCAGCACGGTGATGATCAGCCCGTTGACGACGCCGCAGGCGATGCCCGCGAAGACCGCCGCCAGGATGCCGGCCACGGTCTGGTTCCCGGTGGCTTGCAAGACCAGGGCGGCACTGACCGAGGCGAGGCCGGCAATCGAGCCGACCGAGATGTCCAGACCGCCGGAGACGATCACCACCGTCTGGACGATGGCCACCAACCCCAGCAGGGAGACGGAAACTCCGATGTTGAGCAGATTGGCCGGGAGCCAGAACTTGTCAGTCCGCGTCGAGATGATGGCCACCAGCACCGCCAGCGCAATCAGCAAGCTGACGTTTTGCAGCCCGACGGCAGCGAACGCCCGCCGCAGCGGCGACGGAGGCGCCGCCTGTTCCGTGGCGATCGGGGTGGGCGCGGGAGACGATGCTGCCGTCATGGCGCGACGCCAGCCGCGGCGGGCTCCAGGTGGTCGATCATTGCCAACTCCATAATCGCGCGCTCCGTCGCGTCTGCCGCGGCCACCTCGCCGGTGATCCGCCCGTTTTGCATGACCAGGATGCGGTCCGCCAGACCAAGCACCTCCAGCAGCTCGGAAGAAATGAGCAACACGGCCATGCCTGCTCCAGCCAACTCATCGATGAAGGCGTAGATCTCGGCCTTGGCGCCGACGTCGATGCCCCGCGTCGGCTCGTCCAGGATGAGCACCTTGGGATTCGTCGCCAGCCAGCGCGCGATGACCACTTTCTGCTGGTTGCCGCCGCTGAGCTTGGAGACATCCTGGTCAAGCGAAGGGGTGCGGATGCGGAGCCGATCCACGTACTCCTGGCCGATGGCCCGCTCAAGGCGAGCGCGGACGAATCCCGCCCTGCTGAGCTTGTCAAGAATGGGCAGCGTCTCGTTCTCCAGCACGCTGCGCACCAGCACCAGGGCCATCCCCTTGCGGTCCTCCGGGGCCAGGGCGATCCCTGCCGCGATGGCGGCGTGCGGATCGTTGGGGGGGACCTCGCGGCCGCCGACCAGAACCTGTCCTCCGAGCCGTTTGTAGTCGCCGAAGATGGCCCGCGCCAGCTCGGAGCGGCCGGCGCCGATCAACCCCGCCAGGGCGACCACCTCGCCCGCGCGCACGGTAAGGTCGATCCCGGCATGCATCGGAGTGCGCAGGCCCGAGACCTCCAGCACCACCTCATCGCGGACGGCCCGCTTTCGGTGCAGAACATCGTGCAGGGGACGGCCGACCATCAGGCGGACGATGTCGGCCTGGGGGAGCTCGGCGATGGGCGCATCGGCGACGAGGCGGCCGTCGCGAAGGACCACGACGCGATCGGCGAGGCGGGCGATCTCCCGCATGCGATGGGAGACGTAGATGATGGCGATGCCCTGGGAGCGGAGGCGCGCGATGAGGGTGAAGAGGCGCTCGGCCTCTTCTTCGGTGAGGGACGAGGTCGGCTCGTCGAGCGCGAGCACGCGCGCGTCGGCGGCCAGGGCGCGGACAATTTCGACCAACTGGCGCTGCGCGGGCGAGAGGTCTTCGCCGAGCGCGGCCGGGTGAAGCGCGCCGGCAAAGCCGAAGCGGCTGAGGATCTCCTGCGCGGCGGCCAGCAGATCGCGCCCGCGGACGAAGCCGAAGCCGCGGCGCGGGAGATCGCCCAGGAAGAGATTTTCGGCGACGCTGATGCCGGGAACGATCTCCGGTTCCTGCGAGATCACTCGAATGCCGGCGGCGCGGGCCGCGCGGGGGGACGAGAAGAGCACCGGCCGGCCATCGATGGCGACGACGCCGGCGTCCGCTTTGTAATCACCCGAGAGAATCTTCAGCAGCGTCGACTTGCCAGCCCCGTTCTCGCCCACGAGGGCGAGGACCTCTCCGCTTCGCAGCGAGAAGCCGATATCGGTCAGGGCCTGCACATTCGCGAATCGCTTGGTCAGCCCCCCGACCCGCAGCAATGGGGGGTCGGCAGCGGGCTCGGTATGCAGATCTGGCACGGATCCTCTCGTGGTGAAACCCTCACCCCAACCCCTCTCCCTGTGCGCAGGGAGAGGGGCTTTATGTCGCATCCAGGAACTGGTCAGGGGAAGCGAGGGGCCAGAGTTTGCGGCCGTTCAGCGTCCTTTATTGAAAGCCGCTGCTAGCAGCTCAGGCCGCTCTCCTCGTAGTTCTCCGGTGTCGTCATCGTAGTTCTGGCGATCGCCTTTTCCGGCAGCGGTTCGCCGTTGACGGCCGCGTTCAGCAGGGCGCTGGCGCCCGACTCGCCGACGTCGATGCCGCTGATGTAGAGCGCGCTCTTGAATCCGGTCGGATTTCCGGACTTCCACTCCGGGCAGGCCAGATAGGCGCCCAGCCCCACCGCGAGCGTATTCTCCGCCGTGACACCGGCCGCTTCGAGCGCGCGGATGGTTCCCTGCACGCCCTCGTCGTTGCAGCCGAAGACGATCCACTTGGTGAACTGTGGGTTCGCGGTGATCACCGTCGAGGCGGCATTGTTGGCCACCGGCGCCGTGCCATCGTAGGGAACCTGGACGATGTTGCCGGCCACGAAGCCGGCGTCGATCATCTTTTGGCGGGAGGCGTTGGTGCGGTCCATGCAGACCGAGAGAGTCTCGACCTCAACCGCCAGCACGCCGACGCCATCGCTGCCCCAGCCGGATTCGGTCCAGAGGCGAGCCGCTTCCTCACCAACCTTGGAGCCCATATCGGTCCCGTCGAAGCCGGCGAAGGGCGCGTCCTTGCCATCGGCATTCTTGATGCCGTCGTCCAGGGCGATGAGCGGAATGCCGGCCGCTGCGGCCTTCTCGATCACGGCGGGCCCGATCTTCTGATCGGGGACGACGATGGCGATCCCGGCCACGCCGGAGGAGATCATGGTGTCGACGGCGTTGATGGCGGCGTTGGCGTCAAGCTGCACATCCTGCACGATGACCTCGCCGCCGGCGGCTTCGACCGCGTCACGAAAGCCCTGGGCCTCGTCGACGAAGTACTCCTGATCGCCGCTCTTCTGGATCAGCCCGAAGGTCATGCCGGCGGCGGCATCGGCGGCGAATTGGGGCAGGGCCACCGGCGAGGCGGCGGGAGTGGCGTCCTGGGCCGCGACGCCTGGGATCATGGCGCCAGACAGGGTCAGCGCCACGGCGACGCCGCTCAGCAACGCGCCCATGCCATGCCGGCCACGCGGGAAGAAACCTCTCACCATCGAACGCTCCTCCGCTACTTTCCTTCTCTTATGCGACGATCCAGTGAATACCGGACCGTCATCATAGTCGATGAGCCGATGTGGCACGAGATCAGGGCATCGTAGACGGCTGAGCATCGTGAGGGGCCTAAACGTCGGACCGAACGGCGACGCGGCGCGGACGTACCACTCCGCGCTGGCAAAAATCGGGTAAATGCCCGATAGCCGAACCTCTTCCCGCGGCGTATGGTCGAGCACAGCAGCCATCCTGTCAGCACCTGGCAGCGTGTCGCGGTGCGGCAGGTTCATGTTCGCGTCTCCACGTTGCCGTGCTGGTGACACGTCTCTGAAAGGACGAGCCCGCCATGGATCCTCATCGCTTCGACGCCCTGACGCGATCGCTGGCGCGTTCCCGGTCGCGCCGTCACCTGGCCCGGATGGCAGGGGCCGCGCTGCTCTCGGCACTTGGGCTTGATGGGCTGCAGAGTGGCGCCGATGCGCGGGTCTGCCGCATCGTTGGCGAGCGGTGCGACGACCGGCTCCTCTGCTGCGGTCCGGGCCATGTCTGCGTTCGTGGGCGCTGCGCGTGCGGCGCGGGATACACCGATTGCGGAGGCGGTTGTGTTGACCTGTCGACCGACACGGCGAACTGCGGCGCCTGCGGGAATGTCTGTGATCAGGGCACCGCGTGCTGCAATGGCATCTGCTGCCGCAACGACTACGACGTTTGCTGCGGCGGCGAGTGCACTGACCTTGAATATAGCGACGTCAACTGCGGCGGCTGCGGGCAGGAATGCCCTGCTGGCCTGCGCTGCTGCGGCTCCCGCTGTCGCGATCTCACCGACGATGACGCCCGCTGTGGGGGCTGCAGCCACGATTGCGCGACCCGCGGCGGGACGTGCGAGAACGAACGGTGCAGCTGCCCCCCCGAGTATGCCTGCGGCTCCGCCAAGCGCTGCGGTCAACCACCCGATACGGCGTGTTGCAAGGATGGCGATTGCAGGTCAGCCTATTGCTGTTCCGCGTCGTGCGATGCGGTGAGTGGCTTGTGCTCTCCGTGTGAGGGGGGATTTTGTGAAGATGCGTCTGACTGCTGTCAGGATTTGCCCTGTGTCCGGATCGCGGCGCCGGGTGGCCATCGCATCGGGCGCTGTGGCGGGTGCCTGAGTCGCGGAGAGATCTGCGACCCCACCAATTCGGTCTGCTGTGCGGCCGATTGCACGTTCGATCGGCTGGACGGACACCACCGCTGTCTCTCGCAACCTGGGGGACCATGCTTGCGCGATACCGACTGCGCCTCCTGCTACTACGGAGACGAGGAGTGCGCGAGGCTCTGCAAAGGCGGACGCTGCGCCCTCTAGCGCGAACGCACTGGGTCAATTAGGAACCAAAGAGCGACAGAACCTGAAGCGTGTTCGCTCGGTTCTGACGACGTGAGCGCGGCATGTTGAGAAGCCGAACGCGACTGTACCGCCAAGGTCATGGATAGGTTTTGCGACGCCCGGTGTTCGGGTCGTCCCAACGCAGGGTGTCCGGCGATCTCATCGTGTGCGTGAACACGACCAGGCAGCGCGTCGTCGGCACTTTCGCCGAGATGGTGATGATGCCTTTGATTGGCGAATGATGGAACACCTCCCATGCCAGCTGTTGCGTTGGAGCGACTCCTGTCGGTGCGGTAAGCATCCCTAGCGGTGGCGCAAGGCCAAGCCCACGCCGTTGGTATCCGTCCCAGTCGCCGGTGATCTCCTGCGCGTTGGTGTCGAGCAGTGCGGGTGTGCCAACGTCGCTGAGATCGCGTATGGAGTCAAGATTCAGGTCCACCGGCACGACACGCGTGGACGTTTTTCTCCGGGCAAAGAGCAGTGCGTTTGGGTCGCCATAGGGGTCGCCGAACTGCGCTCGCTTTTCAAAGAGGGCGGTTTCCGGATCGAGCGCGAGGTAGAGTGTCTCAAAAGTCGACCTGACTCCTTGAACATTGCCGGGGTTGAATCGTGTCGGCTCAAGGCCAGACGCCGATGGAGATCCGCGACGTGTAAGGCGCAAGATGTGTCCTTCACGTCCACTCGTTGCCGCGTGATACCACGTCCCGGTGATGGCAATCAGGGCCAGCGGCACTTGAATGACGGACTTCATGCGGCAGGCAGATTGAACTTTGCTCGGGTGATGATGCCTCGCAGTTGCCGGTCGAGCGGATCATCGAGAAGTTCGGCCGGTCTGCGTCTGCCGAAGAGAAGGTTGGGGGTGCCAAGCCACAATGCAACCAGCTCCGGGTCCATGATCGTCTGTAGCTCTGCCTGACGATCATCAACGAACACCCCAACATAATCGAGATGTCGACGGGTGGCGCAATTGCGAAAATGGTGTTCAAGGCGTCCTGCTGGTCTGAACTCCCAATTGAGCACCACAACTGGCGTCAAAAATTCGAGATGCATGGTGGCCATGTCAGCCAATGGCGTGGCAAAGTCACGAGCGAACGTCTCCTGCAATTTCGCAGAGTTCTCGGTACTGAAGTCGTCCCCGGGAGAAGTCTTGTGTGATTGGAAACCTAAGTGCCTCCGGCACTAGGACGGGGGCGGCGGGCCGAATCACCCGATCAAAACGCCGGGAACCGGGGGCCACGCTGGTCGAGAGGCGGGCGTGGATAGGTGGCTAGAATGGGCCGGGGCAACTGACCAGCCATTGGGTGCCGAACTTGTCGACCAGCGAGCCGAAGTAGTTGCCGTCGAACATTTCCTGGAAGGGGTATTCGACGTTGGCGCCTTCGGAGAGGGCGGCGAAGATGCGGTCGGCCTCGGCGTGGGTGTCGAGCTCGACGCCGATGTCCATGGCGTTGCCGTGGACGAGGGTGCCCATCCAGGCGGGGGCGTCGTTGCCGATCAGCAGGTGCCCGCCGGCGATCGGGAGCTTCACGCTCATGACCTTGTTCTTCTCTTCGGCGCTCAGCTCGGGCTGACCGGGCTGGGCCGGGAGGTCGCCCATCCGCTCGATCGGGCCGGCGAACTCGGTGCCGAACGCGGCCTTGTAGAACGCGAACGCGGCCTCGGTGGTGCCGCCGAAGTGGAGATATGTGCTGGTGCGCGCCATGGGTTGCCTCCCGCCATGCGATAGATGCGATATGGGTTCGTTTGCGGGGTGACGCCGACCGGTTCGACGCCCCCGGAACCCCCGGAATGACCGGAAGCGGCTCCGCCATCCGGTGACCACCGCTTCCGTTTGGTTGTCGAACGAGACCGCCCGAAATCGACAATCGGGTCGCGAGCATTTCAGGTTGCGGTTGCAGAGCAGACCCGGTGCGGGACCACGCTGCCCCTCAGTGGCTCGTTCGGCGGGGTCGAGGTCGCCTACCTTAGCGGCCTCCCCGGCGACAACAACGACTCGAGCACTGGCGAGAGCCGATGGCTCAAGCCGTTCCGGTGACTCTTCCTCGGTCACCGCTGGCGTCGTGCTCGCCTTTGCCCTGCTCGTCCGTGGAGAGCGCGTCGAGACAGAGGAGCGCGGCCGTTCTCGTTCCGTAGCAGATGTGACGAGCATCGGCGATGCGGTGTGTGGCTTTCCTGAAATTGCTGCCTTAAATTCTGTTGCGACTAAGAGCGACCGGCAAAAGGTGACGGGCGGGCACGGGCCCGGCGATCATGGAGGTGTGTCGTCTCTGTGAGCGCCGGAGGGTCCAGTGCCCGTCCTCCCAGTATGCCTGCTTGAGCCCATCTGGGCACAGTTCGTCGTGTTGCTTCCCGATCACCCGGCCGTGGCGCCGGCCCACCCGCTCGGTTGTCACCGGAAACGCATCCCCGACCGGGTGGTGTTCGATCACGTCGTCGCCGCGTTGGTGCACGGCTCCGGCGACGAACGGATCGCCACGCCGGGCTGCTCCGAGCGCACGATCCGGCGACGCGTGCGGGCGTGGGCGGAGGCCGGGGCGGCCGAGCAGCTGCACGCCATGGTGCTCGCGCAATACGACCGCCTGATCGGGCTCGACCCGGATGAGCTCGCGGTCGACGGCTGCATCACCAAGGCGCCGTGCGGCGGGGAGCGGGCCGGGCGATCCCCGGTGGATCGCGGCAAGCAGGGTCTCAAACGCTCCACCCTGACCGACGCGCACGGCATCCCGCTGCACCTGGTCTCGGCCGGGGCCAACCGGCACGACGCTCCCCTCCTCGCGCCCACGCTCGCCGGACTCGACGCGCTGGGACCGCTGCCGGACGACGCGGCCGTCCACCTCGACCGCGGCTACGACGGGGCGCCCAGCCGCCGCCTGCTCGACGGCTGCGGGATCACCGCCGTCATCGCCCGGAGGGGCGTTCCCGCGCCGCTCCAGGTCGGCGGCCGGTGGGTGGTCGAACGCACCCATTCCTGGATGAACGGCTTCGGCAAACTCCGCCGCTGCACGGAGCGGTCCGGCATCGCCGTCGTCACCACCCGCCGCCTCATCAACGAAGCGCGCACCCGCTTTCGGTGGGACAATCGCCCGGCGACCCGCAGACTCACATGACGCCTTTTGCCGGTCGCTCTAAGTAGAGGTAGATGCCTGGCCGTGTCTCGGCGTGCCTGGCCGCGATGCCCATTGGCAAACGCTTCTGCAGCGTGGGCAGGACGACGTAGGAATAGAACAACCACGTCTGCTCAACGATGAGCGCGGCTGATTCATCTTCCAGACCATTGGCCACGAGCCAACGGCCAAGGTCTTGCAGCGCGTGATCGCCCCACGTCTCGCTCCAGGCATCGTGCTTCGGATCGTCCCGCGCGTGTGGTTCCGCTCGCCGCGCCATCGTTGGGTCTTTGCACGTCTGCACACATTGTCCCCGAAAGGTTACTCCGCTCAGCGCCGCCTGCTTCCTTTCGTCAGAACTCGATCACGCTGCGGGCGACTTCGCCGCGGCGCATGGCGTCGAAGCCGGCGTTGATGGCGTCGAGGCTGATGCGGGCGGAGACCAGCTCGTCGAGCTTCAGCCGGCCATTCATATAGAGATCGACGTAGCGCGGCATGTCGACGCGGAAGCGGTTCGAGCCCATGTTCGAGCCCTGAATCTTCTTTTCGTCGAGGAACTCGGAGCCGGGCAGCTCGATCTTCTGCCCCTCCGGGATCATGCCGATGATCGTGGCCGTGCCCCCTTTGCGCAGCATGGCAAAGGCCTGCTCGGCGGCGATCTTCAACCCGATCGCTTCAAAGGCATACTCGACCCCGCCGCCGGTCAGCTCCCGCACCTGCTCCGCCGGATCGCCGGCAGCGACATCGACGACATCGGTGGCCCCGAACTCCCGCGCCAGCTCCAGCTTCCAGGGGAGGGTGTCAATGGCGATCACCCGCCCGGCGCCGGCAATGGCCGCGCCCTGCACGGCATTGAGCCCCACGCCGCCGCAGCCGATGACCGCCACCGTGCTGCCAGGGGGAACCCTGGCCGTGTTGAAGACCGCGCCGACGCCGGTGGTCACCGCGCAACCGATGAGCGCCGCGCGGTCGAGCGGCATGTCGTCGCGGATCTTCACCAGGGTGTTCTCGTGCACCAGCATGTATTCGGCGAAGGCGGAGAGGCGCAGGAACTGATGGATGACCTCGCCGTTCCGGGAGAGACGGGACAGCTCCCCTTCTTCCCGCTCCAGACCGATGCGGTTGCAGAGCACCGGCCGGCCCGACAGGCAGAATTCGCAGCGGCCGCAAAAGATGGAAAGGCAGCCGATGACGTGATCGCCGGGTCGCAGCTCGGTGACGTCTTCTCCGACGGCTTCGACGATGCCGGCGGCCTCGTGGCCCGGCACCGTCGGGGTGGGATAGTGGTACTTCCCTTCCATGAAATGGAGATCGCTGTGACAGAGGCCGGCGGCCACGGTGCGCACCAGCACCTCGTGGCGGTGAGGCTTATCGACCTGGATCTCCTCGATCACCAACTCGGATGGGATGCTGGGCAGAATCGCGGCACGCATGCACGTTTCCTCTCGCGAACTCGAATCACGGCCTCGAAACGACCATCCTCCGGGCCGGCGAGCTTCCTCGCCTCCCGAGTCTGGATGCCGATCGCGCTATTCTCACCGATTGTCTCGAGGTGCGGTACCATCCGCTCTTCGACAAGCACCTGCTGGAGATCGGCTCGGGGGAGTGTGTGGCAAAGGCCGCGGAGCAGCAGAAGCACGTTTTCGTCATCAACGACACGGTCGGCATTCTGGAGCTCTTCCGAACGCTGCTGGAGGACGAAGGCTACCGGGTCACGACCGATGGCTTTTCCGTTGAACTGTTCGAAATGCTGGGTCGTGTCAAGGAGTCTGGCCCGGACCTGATCGTGCTCGACTTCGTGTTTCTGGACGAAGGCAAGGGCTGGCAGTTCCTGCAAATCCTCAAGATGGATCGTGAAACGCGCGGCATTCCGGTCATCGTCTGCACTGCCGCGGCCAAGCTGGTGGAGGAGCTCCAGGTCCATCTCAAGACGATGGGCGTGGGCATCGTGCTCAAGCCGTTCGACATCGACGACTTGCTCAGCGAGGTCCAGCGAGCCCTGGCGCTGTCGCTCAGCGAGCCGGAGTAGAGCGGGGATGAACGGGTCCGTCTGCTACGCAGGCAGCGAGCCACCGTGGGCTGCGAGAATCAGCGCGGCACGCGGGAATCGGTGCGGTACGAGTGAAAGGCAGCGTCATGAACACCCCCAATCCGGAGAACGAGGAGCGGCGGTCCCTGCGCAAGCAGTTGCGCAAGGCCGGCTGGAACATCGGGGCGATGAGCAAGGCCGCTTCTGGCGTCGCAATCGAGCTCTGGCCCGCTCCGCACACCGGACCAGCCGAGGGGATCGAGCCGCGGCGGGTGGAAGGCCCCGACAAGACGAGCGCGCTCCGCAACGCCCTCGGCGAGGGCGCGGCGTAGGCGATCCCTTTCAGCGCGGATTGTCAGCTTCTGACGCGGCCGATTGCGGACGCCGGCGATGTCTTGCACAGGGTGCTAGACTGCGCCGCCCGTCAATTCGATCGTAGAGGAGTAACCGCGCCCAAGGAAAGTACCCGTTTCGATCAGCTTGCCCGCGCGATCGCGGTCAAGCCGTCGCGTCGTACCGTCTCGCGGCTGCTGGCTGGGATAGCGCTGGGTGGCCCGCTGGCGCTCGCCGGCCTGGCCGAGACCGATGCCGCCAGATCGGGAATCTGCAAGCCCACTTGCGCGACCTGCTTTGCCTGCCAGAAGGGCAAGTGCAAGAAGAAGAACGGCAAGAAGAAGTGCAAGCCCGGCACGTGTGTGCCGCAAGCGAACGGCAGCAGCTGCGACATCAGCCCATGCAAGCAATGCCAGGGCGGAACGTGCGTCAACACGGCGAACGGGACAGCCTGCAACGGCACGGGGCAATGCCTCAACGGCACGTGCAATGCGCTCCCTACTTGCCAGGGCACCGGGACGACTTGCACGGCACAAACCGCGAACCTCTGCTGCAGTGGCGTCTGTCTCGGCGGCGCCAACTGTCAGAATAGCGGGACTGGAAGCCCATGCCTGCAGACGAGTGACTGCATTACGCCGTCGCAGTGCGTCGGCTTCATCTGCCAGGCGCCGTAAATCCTTCACTGCTCTGGCCAGCGCTGTGCTGGCCAGAGCAGGGTCTGACCCGCCCCGCATGGACCGTATCGCCGCCTTCTCTTTCCCCTACCCCCGCTTCAAGAGCCCTCTCCCGCTTTGCCTGATGCGCGCGGCGTTCGTGGCGCCTGCTATGCCGCCATCGCGTCGCACAGCAGGCGCGCGCAGCTCTCGCAACGCGCATGCTTCCGGATTCTCTGAGTTTCTTAAGCCAGGGCTCCCCGCGGACTAAAACGCTCCACGCAAGCACCGCGACCCATGGCGGCATGTTCGACGCCAAAGGTGGTGTACGGTCATCAAACGGAGGTCTCTCACCCGCGCAGTGGGCGCTTCGCGCCATCGCGCGTGAAGGGTGTGTTATGGTCACCAGATTTCATAGATAAATTCTACTCTCTTTCCCATAAATTGTCGCGTTTACACGTAAAATAGTTCCGCATTATTCCCGTTTTATCCTTATATTGGTTATACTGATAAGAGTTCCAGGTCCTGTTCGTACGGTTTTCTTTCCTGTACTGAGTATGGGATGAGGAAAGGGGTGGAGTCCTACACAGAATGGGGCAGAGTGTCGCCCTGCAACGGCGCACGGCGGCCGGTCGATGACACGTTCTCTTGCGACCCTGGAGAGCAATCCTCGGGTCCTGTTACAAGAAAGGCAAAGACGCCATGGACGATAAACGGTTCGATGACTTGAGCAAACGGCTCGCCAGCACCCGGCTCACCCGCTTGAGCCTCCTCCGTGGATTGGTTGGCGGCGCGGCCGCGGCGGTCACAGCGGCGGTTCTTTCCTCCGGCGATGCCGATGCCAAGAGCAAGAAGCGCAAGGGCCGGAAGGGGTCCGGCGCGGTAGCCGCCAGCGGGGGTAATACCTGGCATCCCGAATGCCGCCCTGCAGGGCATCCATGCGAGGGGAATCAGAGCTGCTGCGCGGACCTTTCGTGTGAGGTTACGGGACCCGGCAACGCCAAGCGCTGCGTGGAGGATTCGCCCCCGGCATGCGGCGCCTGCAACGAGCCGTGCTGCGATGGGTCTCACGAGTGCGACAGCGGCCTGACGTGCCGCGACCATGTCTGCGTGCCGCACAATCCCGACTGCGGCGCCCAGGGGCAAGCGTGCTGCTCAAGCGGGAGTCCCTGCCAGGGCGATCTCACCTGCCAGAGCGGAACCTGCCAGCCCGCCTGCGGCGCAGCGGGGCAGATCTGCTGTAGCGGGAACACCTGCAGCTCGGGTCTGGAGTGCCAGGGCGGATTCTGCGTCGTGCCGTGCGGCGGATCGAGCCAGATCTGTTGCGCGAACAATGCCTGCGGCCCCAACCTGACCTGCACCGGTGATCCCGCCAGATGCCAGCCATGCGGCGCGGAAACCCAGATCTGCTGCGCGGGCAATGCCTGCAACGCGCCGTTGTTGTGCGCTGGCGGAGTCTGCCAACCCGGCGTGCCGGGCGGCGGCTGCACCACCGACGATCAGTGCCCAGCAGGCAGCGTCTGCGATAGCGGAACGTGCGTCAGCTTCGGCGGCGGGTGCCAGTCGGGAGAGACGCCCTTCCAGTGTTGCATCCGCTCCGTGAAGAAAGGCTGCACGCGCAAGCAGCAATCGGGCCATGCGCGGAAAAATTGCCTGCGCAAGGGGAAGCGGCGCTGCAACGAGCTGCTCGGCAGCACATAGGATCGCTGGCAGCCTCTGCGGAGCAGCGTGCTTCGCGGAGGCTGCCCTGGGGCTCCACATCTGATGATGCCACTGACGCTGACCACCACCTTCGAGATCCACGACCATGGAGTCCCCGCCATGCGGCCGTCCCTTCTGGTCGTCGACGACGATCCCAGCACGCGCAGTCTCTTGCAGCGCGTCTTGACCCGCCATGGCTACAGGGTCACGACGGTTCCGGATGGGGATGCCGCCCTGATCGCGATGGCGGCGGAGCCTCCCGCTCTGGTGCTAACCGACCTGGTGATGCCAGGGCTGAGCGGCCTGGCATTGATCGATCATCTGCGCCAGCACGATCCGCTCCTCCCGATCATCGCGTTGAGCGCGGCACTCGATCTCCCCGACCTGGGGAACATTCCTCTCCTGATCAAGCCGTTCGCCCTTGGCGATCTGCTGGCGCTGGTAGAGCAACAGCTCCCGGACGAGCAGTAGGCGCGCGCCAGCGCCGCGTTCACCCTGACGGCGCACGAAGGCCACACGCGGCGATGTCGCGATGCCGGCACGAGCCTGGCGGCAGAGCCCGCTGGCGAGTGTCGCAACCAGAGTGGTCCTGGTCTTGCGAAGCCTATGGGTGTCAGCCGGGGCATTCGGCTGACGGTGGCGAATGTTGCAGGGGAAGAAAAGGGGGGCATGTGTGCGCCAGTTTGTAAAATCCGGAATCGTTGCCGGACTGTTCCTTACGCTGAGCGGGGGCCTGTTGCCGGCCATGCCCGCCTACGCTCAGACCATTCCTCTTATCCCGAATCCCGCGCCAGTCGTGATCGATGCCGGCTTCCGCATTCCGCCGATTATCGTGAACGTGGCCACCCCCGGCTTCGTGTTTGGGGGAGCGGGTGGACGGAACGTCGATGTCGATAAGGACGTCGATCGCAGCCGGACACCCGGCCGGGTCGTTATCATCGAGTAACAAACCTGCCCTGTTCAAGGCAACGGCAGCGGCTCGCGGCAAAGTGCCGCGAGCCGTGCTGTGCGAGCGCTTGCCCGTCACACCGGCTCGCTCCGGAACCTTCGCCATCGCCCGCCGAGCAGACGCTAGGGCGCGATTGTGGGCAAGCAGGTGAAGAAGCCAATGATGTCGCAAATTCCGGCGAGTCCGCAGCATCGCCGTACCCCGGCCAGACAGGCCGGATCGCCGCTACAGTCGGGCGCGACAGCGGTGACACACGGCCCGATCTGCTTCTTGCACTTCTTCTTCGCTTTCTTGGCGGCACTCTGCTTCCTGGCGTCGGCGGTGATCGGCCGCGCCACGGCGGCGAGGGTCGATACCCCTGCCCCACCCAGCGTCATGAGTGAAGCCCGGCGGGAAAGCGCGGTGGCGGCGTAGCGGGTCACGGCATCGAACGAGAGATCATTCATCAGCGTCTCCCCAGATTCGTGTCGCGATGAGGGCGATGACCACGTTCCACGTGGGGCACGTAAAGGCGACCGCAGTATTTCCTTAGGGCTCACACGGCGCCGGAAAAGCAGGTGATGAAGCCGCTGAAATTACAGCTCTTGAGCGGTTCCGCGCAAGCGCCAAACGCGATCAAGCAGGCAGGATCAGGGCACTCGGCCTGGATGAGGGCGAGCCAGTCGGCCGCCTGCTGCTTGCGCCGCTTGTTGACGTCGCCCTTTTTCTTCTTCTTGTTTTTGGCGGCGGCAGTGACAGGAGAGGCGAGGACCGCCATCCCGGCCGCGCCGAGCGACACGAGCGACGCGCGGCGCGTGAAGCCATCGAACGAGACGTTGCCCATGAGTTCCTCCAGAACGATAAGCACGACGTCGAGGAAGGCAAGGTGTTCGGCAGACCGATCATAGGGGACCAGGTAATCTATGGCAATAGGCGCCCGACCAGCGAGCAAGCGCCTCGCCGATTGAGCAGAATGTGCAACACGTTGCCCGTCACCAGCTACTCCAGGCGCTTGATGATGTGCCAGCCGTAGCGACTGCTCGCCGGGTCGTGGCTTGCTACGCCGATCTCCCCTACCGCGAGCGCAAAGCCGACGTCGCCGAAAGCGGGGACCATCCGGCCGCGCGGAAACTCATCGGCATCGCGCGGCGCGATGTTCGTATTGCAGAGACGATAGATGCCGGGGGCGGAGTCATCGGTCAGGGCCGTGACGAGCTCCTCGAAGGCCTCGCCTCCCTGGGCCCGCTGCAGCGTCTCCCCGGCCAGCGTGGCGGCCGCTTCCCGTGTTCGTGTCGCCGGCGTGCCAGCGCCCGCGAAGGAGATCAGGATGTGCTGGATGGCGATGCGCTCCGGTTCCGCGGCGGAGAGCGGCGGGGGAGGTGGCTGGGGTGCAGCAGGCGGCCGCGTCGTGGCTGTATCCGCCAAGCTGATCCCCATCGCCACTTCGAGCTCCGCGCGGGTCGCATGCCGGTTGCCGAGCGCCTTACGGATGCTCTGCTTCATCCAGGGGTCGCGCACGTTCAAGGCGGCGATCCAGCCATTGGCGTCGTGCTTCTCGCGCGCCTGGGCACGCAACTGTTGCCGGCTCAGCTTGCGCGCTGGCGCGGTCGGGTGTTCGGTCATGGCAGCTTCCCATATGACGTTCGCTCGTGATGAAGGAGGCATTGTCGCACGCGCCGCCAGCGGCGGGCAGGGCGCCAAGGCCGGGACTTAAGGCGTGTCCCTACGGGATAACGACATTTCCAGGCAGCCGCTCCCCTTGCGAATTGTGTGGAGACACGATAGGGTGTGTCAGCCACGACACACGGATCGTTGCTTACGTCTCACCAAGGAGTGTGTCCTATGGGTATCTCGACGTTCACGTCCATCACCCGTCAGGCGGCAGCCGGCATGTCTCGCCGCGCTTCGCTCCTGGCACTGGGCGCCGCAGGGCTGACCGCGGCCTTGACGAGCCCCCTCGGCGCCGAAGCAAGCAAGAAGGGGAAGAAGAAATGCAACACGCAGAAGAAGCAGTGCGCGTCCCAGGTGCGAAGTCTCTGCGCGCAGTTTGGCGCTGAAGAGCAGGAATGCCTGAACCTGATCCTCCCCTGTTGCGACACCTGCAACGTCGGCAACGGGGTGACGTGCGTCTTTGATGTCTTTGCGAATCCCGGCGGCATGGCGCCAGTCAAGTAAATCGCGGGGGCGAGCCGCTCCCCGGTGCCGATCCATCAAGGGAGGATCCCATGGATACGACCGTCTTTGATGCGCTGACCCGTCATGCCACGAATGCGACGTCCCGCCGCGCCTCGCTGTTAGCCTTGGGCGCGGCCGGGCTAGCCGCGGCCTTCGGCGCACCCCTCGGCGCCGCGGCGAGCAAGAAGGGCAAGAAGAAGTGCAACACGCAAAAGAAGCAGTGCGCCTCCCAGGTGCAAGGTTTCTGCTCTGGCAGCATGAGCGAGCAGCTGTGCCTCGATGCCCTGCTCCCCTGTTGCGCGACGTGTAACGTCGGCAACGGGGTGCTTTGCGTACTGAACATCCTTTAGGTAAAACAGCGTATCAAGGAGGGTCATAGGGATTTTACGGCCTTCGCCTCGCTCACCCGTCATGCCGCGGACGTGGTTTCCCGTTGTGGCGCGCGCTGCAATACCCGCGCCGTAAGGCGAGCGCAGATGTCCTGGCCGACGAAGACGAGCGTCTGATTCGACGAGTTCAGCCACCTTCCACCCAGCGGGTGTCCGGCTCCGGTGGTCGCGCTACCCTTCTCAGCGCCGGCTCCGGTCTGGGTCGGGTGACTGGGGTTGCAGGTGTCGCAACATCCTCGTCCACCGAGCGACCCCGATGAAGGGAAGCGATGACCGGTCAGCCGTTCGATTCACCGGCGATGCCCGCGTCAGGCGACGGCGCGGGCATGACCGCTGGCCGGAGCCGCAGCGAATGCCAGCTCCACGGCGACGAGGGACGAGAGCCCTGGGGGGCTCCGTTCCGCGGCATCGAGGTCGTGCGCTGCGATCACCTCGGAACGGCGTATGTGGTGGAGATGTTCCTGCTCGCTGGCGGCGCGCTCGACGTCCTCCGCTCGCATCACATCCACTTTGTGCGAGACGGTGCGCGCGAGATTCATGCGCTGGACGAGCGCCTGACCCGCGAGGAGATCGATCGTGTCTGGCGCAGCGTTGTCGCCGCCATGGAACGGGGCGACCGTCCACGCGCCCACGAGGCGCAGTTTCACGCGCATGACGGTTGAAGGCGCCGCCCAAAGCGGCGATCAGCCCGGCCTTTCGGCCGGGCTAGAAACCACGGCGCCACCGGAACATTGATGCCGATGAGTTTGGCGACGGAAGCGCGGAAGGGGACGGCAATGCGCGCCTCTGGCGCTCATGTTGCCATTGTCGCGCTCGTCATCGCGGGTTGCCCTGGCAGGGGGCATCGATCCGCGCGGCTGCTC
>JBBRVX010000025.1:0-34208 GCA_038246475.1 Thermomicrobiales bacterium
AGTTGAGGACCTGTTCAGGTTTCAACCATGCTCTCCGAGCCATGGCGATGCCGTATTCCATCACGGCGAATACGCCGGCGTGATGGGCATCGCAGTTAATCGTGATCAGGCAGCACATCTCGCAGGCGCGTCGCGCCAGTTCCGGATCGAGATCGAGGCGGGCGGGATCGGCGTTGATTTCGAGGGCCGTTCCGGTCTTGGCTGCCGTGGCAAACACCACGTCCCAGTCAAAGTCGCCACCCTCGCGACGCTCGATCAGACGACCCGAGGGATGGGCAATGATGTCCACATTGGGATTCTCGAGCACTTGGATGAGTCGCGTTGTGAGTTCTGCGCGCGGTTGGCGCAGACCGGTGTGCAATGACGCAACGACGACATCAAGGCGCGAGAGGGTATCGTCGTCATAGTCAAGCGAGCCGTCGCGGTGCACCTCGACTTCGGCTCCGGCGAGGAGTCGCACGCCGTCGAGATTGTTGGCTTTCTCCAACTCTGCTCGCTGGGAAGTGAGCCGTTCTACGTCGAGCCCGCCCGCGACGCCGAGTCCATGGCTATGGTCGGTAATCCCGAGAAAGCGATAGCCGCGATCTGCCGCGGCGCGTGCCATTTCTCGAACCGAGGCGGATCCATCACTCCATGTCGTGTGAGCGTGGAACTCACCGTTCATGCTGACGCTGGTGATGAGCGACGAGATGTCCCGCCAGCGGTCGAACTCTTCGCCACCTGATCGAAGCTCGGGCGGTATCCAGGGAAGCCCGTGCGCCGCATACACGCCTTCCTCGGTTACGGCAGGATCATCCATGGGGCCTAACCGCGAAACGTGCAACGCGTTGCCGGTGGCACGGATCAATTCAGAGCCCCATGCGTCCGGGGCGACAACCCGAATGTCAGCGTTCAGGCCGCTGTCGAGCTTCAGAATGACATCCGAATGCCCGGTGCGCTGCATCGACAAAACAGACGGAAGTGCGGCAACAGCCACAATCGTCGCCTCAGGGGTTTCCGAGGCGACAAGGAAATCGAGATCGTCGACGGTAATCGCCCAGCGCCGGACGCTGCCGGCGATGCTGATTCTGTCGGCCGGCCGCGATCGCTGAAATGCGTGTTCGAATGCGCGTGCGATCGGCAGCGCGACGCCGAGCGGAGTGCGTCCCGATCGACGGCGAAGCGTGGCGATGCCTTCTCGCAGGGTCGCCTCGGTGCGAGGACCAAGACTTTTCGTCGAAGCAATCGCCCCGGTCTCAAGTGCGGCTTCGACGGCAGCGATGCTGTCAAGTCCAGTTGCTTCAAAGAGTTTCAGGGCGGTCTTTGCGCCGATTCCTGGAATCGATGTCAGTTCCAATAACGACTCGGGCAATCGCGCTGTCAGCTCATCATGGGCGGTAAAGGCGCCCGAGGTCAGGATTTCCATGATCGCTTCCGCAATGCCCGCGCCGACGGCGGGAATCGCTCGAAGTCGCCCTTCTTTCGCGGCAAGAGCAAGCGGCTCGTCTCGGGATTTCACCACTTCGGCCGCACGAATAAAGGCGCGGGTTCGAAATGGATTGACACCTGAAACCTCGAGCAGCTTGCCATGTCGTTCCAGGAGATCGCCTATTTGGCGATTTGTCAGCTCAGACGTCATGCTGCTCCCGCCGATAGCGGGGCGGCTGGCGCCGCGCGCTTCACCCTGTTGGCGACCAGCCGAACCGCGGCCGAGGCATTCTCGGCCAGAATCAGCATGACGTCACCTCCGCGAAGCATGCCGAGGCCCTGGTGAATTGCCTGTCGTTCATCGAGTGCCTGAATGATCGGCGAAGGAACCTCGTTGGAGACCACCCCCAGGCGAAACCGAGTCAAACGATCCGCCTCCCAAATGCCATGGACGATAAGGATTCCACTCTGGCGGGCCAAAAGGCGACCAACCTCGGCCAGGTCGTCCTTATGCACGTTGTCCATCGGACCAACCACTCGGATTTGGCGACCGACCCCAAAATTGGCGGCCGCGCGCAATGATGATCGGAGGAACCAGGACGGCATTGGGCGATCGATGACGATCGTGGAATCTCCCAGATCGAAGACATTGAACGAACCCGGCATGAGCTCAGGACGGGGCACGTGGTCTGAGAGGCCCTGAGCAATGGTGGAGAACGATATGCCACACGATCGTGCGATAGCGGTGGCGACCAATGCATTCTGAACCGAAAAGGGGATATCTCGAACCCAGTTCAGCCGCGAGAGGTCAACGACCCGGCGTGTTTCTCCGGCTTCGTGAGTAACAATTGTGGAATCAGCGACCCACGCGGCATCTCCTTGGCCCTCAAGCTGCCGGCGCATCGCCGGGGCGTCCGCGCTTATGCCGACGAGGAATCGGCCAGCGCCGTCGGGTATGGACGCATCAGCGAGTGTGAGGTCACTGGCATTCAGGATGAGCCGACCGGATGGAACGACGCTTGATCCGAGTCTGGCTATAGCCTTCTGCGCCAGCAACGTTTCTGGTGTGGCGAGGCAGGCATCATTGTTTCCGCAGAGATTCAACACCGCAACAATGGGATAGTCACTGCCAAGCGCGCCCGTAGCTTGAATGGTGGCCCAGTCGATTTCACGAAGTGCGATATCGAGCCCCCCCGCGTGGAGGCGAGTCAATGCTCGGGACCAAGGCCCGAGCTCTCCTCGTTGTCCGTCGCCTTCGATCTCGACACCGCGATTGGTCCACAGCGCGGCGCGGAAACCACCCGCGAGGAAGATAGACTCGACCGCGCGGAGCACGCAGGTTTTCCCCCGCGAGCCAGCGACAGCAATCACCGGCGCTATTCGCGCTCGATCGAGCCGACCGCGCCAGTCATCGAAACTTGATGCGGTTGGTGAAAACACCCGAGACTTGACAAGCTCCTGAGCAGTCATCGACTGAACTCGCGTTCATCGGAACGCCCGAGGAGGGAGGGGAGGGGACCAGGGACTTTGCGGGAAATTACTACTGCAAGACGGTTCATCATCAATCTTCTCCTCATCGAGAAGCTATGCGACGGATCGAGAGAACAAGCGCTCCTTTTCGCGATCCTCGCCTCGAACCCTCCAGGAATGATAGTTGTCAGGACTTGATCGTGGGGGGGCGCGAAGGTGTGTCCGCGACGATTCGATCGTGAATTCAAGGCGCTAGTGCCCGATCATGAAACCAGGTGGGTCAGGCGGTCGCGGCTGCGGAGTTGGCCGAGGACACGGCATGCCGTGTCCCTCCCTCGAAGGCGAAGCCCACCCTGGTCGGCAGTCGGGGGATGCGCGGTTCGGTAACGGCAACATCGCCGAGATTGAGGTCAGATTCCTCAGCAAATCCTCGCTTTCATCACGGTGTCAATGTCGGTGATTCCAGGACGGAGGTCAGCCGAAATCTGAACCCACCTGCAACTGGAATAGCAACGAAGCATTGCGTGTTGTAGCTCCACGAAACTCAGCTGCCGACAGGTTCCAGAGTGGCGCGAGCGTGTTCGCGATGCCCGGCAAGGTTCCGGGGGTGTTGCGGCGTACGGGCCAATCCGGCGGCGGAAGGTAGGGGGAGTCTGTTTCGAGAAGGATGAGCTCAGGAGCGAAATCGGACAGAAGCCGGCGCAACACCGCTGAGCTTTTTTTCACGGCGAGACCACCGACGCCGATGTAGCAACCTCGTTCCTTTGCCCAGCCAGCCAGACGGGCATCACCATCAAACGAATGCAGCACGATCTGTCCCACATCGGGCCATCGGTCGAGTTCTCGCGTCAACTGCTCGGCGCCGCTGCGCTGGTGAATGATCAGTGGAAGATTCTCAATCGCCGCTATTTCGATTTGCCGACGAAACGCTCGCTCCTGGTCATGGAGACTCGGTCCAGTCCGGAAGAAATCGAACCCGGTCTCACCGATCGCCACCGGCCTCAGATCGCGGATGGCGCCGACCAGATCTCGATCGAGATCTGGTCCAAACTCATCGGCGTGAGACGGGTGAAGGCCAAGGGCAATGCTCACGCTCGGGTATTGAGCGCGCAGCTGGCGCGACGCTTCCCAACACTGAGGCTTGTAGCCAATGTTGATAATCTGCGCGATCCCTGCCGCGCGTGCTTCCTCCAGCACGTCGGCGCGATCCGCGTCGAACGCGGGATCATCCAGGTGGGCATGGGTGTCGACGATCGGAGGAAGAGCACCGACGTCCATCACTTCACGGTCACGCTCTTGGCGAGATTCCGAGGTCGATCTGGATCATTGCCACGGGCGAGCGCGGCGAAGTAGCCCAGCAACTGGCCCGGCAATGCTTCAGCGAGAACGTTGCCGAGTCCAATATCGTGCAACGATATGAATTCATCGAAAACGGTGTCATTCGTGCTGCCGACGCCGATGATGTGTCCGCCTCGGCTGCGTAGTTCAGACGCGCCCGAAAGGAGATCGGTTCGCGTTTCGTCATTCGCCGCGAAGGCGAGGCAAGGCGTACCGCTTTCGATCAAGGCAATGACGCCATGCTTCAACTCCCCCGCCGCGAAGCCTTCGGCGTGAACGTAACTCACTTCCTTGATCTTGAGCGCTGCTTCGAGGGCCGAAGCGTAATGGACCCCGCGGCCGATCGCGAAGAGATGGTCCGCCTGAGCCACCCTGTGCGCGATATCCCGAACGTGCTCCATCGTTCCGTTGATCAGCATGGCTTCGATCGTATCGGCTGCCCGGGCAACGGCGTTCACCCCTGAATCCCAATCTCCACCGAGCGCGGACGCTGTCAACAAGAGCGTTGCCAGCATGGCGGTGTATGACTTGGTCGCCAGCACGCACTGTTCCACGCCTGAGCGAAGATGCACGCTCGTTTTGACCATGCGGTCAAGAGAAGAGTTCGCGGTGTTCACGATCGCGGCAAGTTGCGCTCCCCGTTGCCGCGCCTCCGTCATGGCCTCCAGCACATCGATCGTCTCTCCGCTCTGGGAAATGGCGACGACGAGCGTATCGCGGTCCAGAAATCCAGTCCGGTAGCGAAACTCGGAGGCCGGGATCATCGTTGCATCGCGACCGCAGATTTGGCTGAAGAGATATGTCCCGGCCAGCGCGGCATTCGCCGCGGTGCCGCATCCCACGAAAACAATTCTGTTTGATCCACGCGCGGCCTCCGCCAAGCGTTCGATCTCGGGACGAGCTTCCTGAATGAGCCGGCGCAACGTCATCGGCTGCTCTGACATTTCCTTGGCCATGAAATGAGCGTGCTCACCCATCGCGATGTCGTCTTCAGCCTCAAGCAGGGGAACAACGAGAGGCGTCACCGGCAACATCGACTGGCGATCAAGGATTTCCAGGCAGTTCGCGGTGAGTACCGCGAGCTGACCGTCTTCGAGGTAGATGAGCTCGTCCGCATGGCCATGCATGGCGATGGCGTCTGATGCAATCATCGAACCCGCCGGGCCACGTCCAACGACAAGGGGAGAGACACGCTTTGCCGCGACAAATCGGTGATCGTTACGATCGAGCACCACAATGGCGTTATATCCTTCCAGCCGGTCAAAAACGGACGCGACCGCGGCAGGGAGATCAGCGCCTGTGGCAAGCTCATCCTCGACCAGGTGAACAACGACTTCGCTATCGGTCTCAGATGCGAACGTGTGCCCTGATGAAACCAGGGCGGATTTGAGGACCCCATAATTTTCGATGATCCCGTTGTGGACCACCGCGATCCGTCGTGCTTCGTCGACGTGCGGATGAGCGTTTGCAGCGGTGACCCCGCCATGTGTGGCCCAGCGAGTGTGGCCGATCCCGGAGCGGCCAGGTGGATACTGCTTGCGGTCCGCCGTGATGCGTCCAACTTCCTTATCGACGACCAGTCCATCGAGGGTTGCCACGGCAAGGCCCCACGAATCGTATCCCCGGTATTCCAGGGTTTTCAAAGCGGTGAGAATCGAGGCGCCTACGTCGCCTTCAATTCCCACATAACCAAAGACTCCGCACATGCTGTTGGACCCTAGCTGCCGAAACTCGGCACAAGGCGTCGCGGAAGCGGAACACGCCAACATGCGCGTCGCTTCGCGATGCGAAAAAATCATGTGGGAAGCCGGGTGTGAGACTGAATACGCACATTGGCCGGGGGTTGTCGGTGAGTCACCTCACCGGTTTGAACCGACCATTTCGACCGTGCCTGCCGGGGAGCCATCCGCCGAATTTTTCGATCGGCTCCCGCCTCGTCAACTCGCGCCTCATCGCGAGTCCTGGCGCTCTATGGGTGAGAATCTGGTACCGCAACTTTCCCAAAGCGAAGTCTACGCGCCGAGGCGGCGAGGGCACAAACGGTTCCTATACTACAGTGACGACAATGCGATCTCGCGGCAGCAAGATTCAAGACTCCACGGTGAAAGTAGGAGCAAGGTCCGGTGATCGGAAGATACACGCGCCCGGAAATGGGCGCACTCTGGAGTGAGCGGCGGAAAATCGATGAGTGGCTTGCCGTCGAGAAGGCGGTCTGTGAGGGATGGAACCGTCGTGGCCGCATCCCTGACGACGCCATGCCAGCGATCCGAAACGCGACGTGTGATCTCGGGCGGATGGAGGAGATCGAACGTGAAGTGGACCACGATCTCATCGCCTTTCTAAAGGCGACCGGAGAATCTGTGGGCGCCGATGCGCGATTCATCCATATGGGCCTGACGAGCTCGGATGTCGTCGATACCGCGCTGGCGCGACAGGTGACCGCGGCAGCCGACGCAATTGCTGAAGGGCTCGACGTGTTGCTCTCGATCGTTCGTCGCCAGGCAATCACGCATCGCGATACATTGATGATTGGCCGCACGCATGGCATGCATGCTGAGCCAACGACGTTCGGCCTGAAGCTCGCGGTGTGGTACGACGAATTACGGCGCCAGCGCCGTCGATTGGCGCTGGCCCGCGAAGACATCGCCGTGGGCAAGATATCCGGCGCCGTCGGGACCCATGCGCACGTGCCGCCCGATTTGGAAGAAGAAGTCTGCCGGGATTTGGGTCTCGCGGTAGCTCCCGCATCTACACAGATCCTGCAACGAGACCGGCATGCGTTTTTCATGGCGGTGATCGCCGGCATCGGCGGAACACTTGAGAAAATCGCGACCGAAATCCGGCACCTGCAGCGAACGGAGGTCGGTGAAGTCGAGGAACCGTTCGAGCCCGGAAACCAGGGATCGTCAGCAATGCCTCACAAACGAAATCCGCACGCCTCGGAGCGGATATCCGGGTTGGCGCGCCTTCTCCGCGGGTACTCGACGACCGCCGCCGAGAACACCGCGCTCTGGCATGAACGGGACATCAGCCACAGTTCCGCGGAGCGAGTCATCATTCCCGACGCGTCGATCGTGCTTGACTTCATGATCCACGAAACCGCCGCAATCCTCGACCGCCTCGTCGTCTACCCTGAGCGGATGCAGAAAAATCTCGACGCGACCCGTGGCCTTGTGTACTCCCAGCCAGTCTTACTGGCATTGGTCGACGCGGGCATGGGCCGCCATGATGCTTATAGCCTTGTGCAGAGGCACGCCCATGCGGCACTCCACGACGGGCCGCCGCTCCTTGACGCCCTGGCCGGGGACGAAGCTGTTACGGGCTTGATTGATGCGGAGTCGCTCGCCGAACTCTTTGACCCTCGCCGGCAGCTCATCCACATAGAGACCATTTTTCAACGACTGGACTTGTGCTGAGTCCATTTTTACGCGACATATCCCAAAAGCCAAGACTAACCATTAATTGACGCCCAATCTCCACGACCCTAGAATCGAAACAAGAGAAGTGGGTCGGAATTGTGAAGGAACGTCATGACGCTCGTGGATGACGCGACGCTGCAAAAAACAGCTCTCACCAGTCGCCATGAGAAACTCGGGGCCAAGCTGATCCCGTTTGCTGGTTGGATCATGCCGGTCCAGTATTCAGGGATAATGGAAGAGCATAGGGCGGTCCGATCCTCGGCCGGGTTGTTCGATCTCGGTCACATGGGCCAAGTGCGTGTCACCGGCCCAGATGCCCTGCCGTTTTTGCAGTACACGACCACCAATGATGTTTCGGCACTGGAACCGGGAGACGCTCACTATTCCCTCTTACCGAACGAACAGGGCGGCGTCATTGATGACATCATCATCTACCGAATGCGGGACGAACCCGGGTTCTTCGTCGTCATCAATGCCGCAAATCGGGACAAAGATGTCGCGTGGCTTCAAGAGCAGCGGGGCAAACGACGCGACCTCGACGTTGATGTTGCCGATGTCTCCGACAGTTTAGGGATGATCGCCATCCAGGGGCCGCGAGCGGAGGAAATCGTTCAGGGCCTCACGCCGGCCGAGTTGTCCGAGATGGCGGCGTTTCAGTGCCACGTTGCTGATGTGGCAGGAATCACGGTCTTGATGGCGCGCACTGGCTATACGGGCGAAGACGGGTTTGAGTTCTATGTGCCGCAAGATCATACCGGCGAGCTCTGGGATGCCGTGATGAAGGCGGGCAAACCGCTCGGTCTCGTACCCGTGGGCCTTGGCGCTCGCGATACGCTTCGTCTGGAAGCACGGATGCCCCTCTACGGCAATGAGCTCGCTGACGACATTAGTCCGTTGGAAGCTGGGCTGGGCTGGGCGGTCAAGCTTGACAAAGGCGAATTCATCGGCAGCGATGCCATTGCCGCAGTCAAGAAAGCTGGCCCACCCCGCCGCACGGTTGGCTTCCGTCTTCTGGAACGGGCGGGCTCGGCGAGACACGGCTATGAGGTGCAGGTCGCTGGACAACGAGTGGGGGAGGTGACGAGTGGGGCACATTCACCGACGCTAGGGGCCGATATCGGGTTAGCCCTTATTGACGCCGGCGCGGCGGGGATCGGCAAACCCCTCGACATCGTGATTCGTAATCGCGCAATCCGTGCGGAGCAGGTTAAGGTTCCGTTTTATCGTCGAAGCCGCGACTAAGCTCACGGCACATTCTTAGAGGAGACAGAAAGCACGATGGCATCGCCAGCCGACAGGAAATACACGAAAACCCATGAATGGGTATTACTGAATGGTGACGTCGCCACGATCGGCGTCACCGATTTTGCGCAGTCAGAACTTGGAGACATTACCTATCTGGAGTTACCCGAAGTCGGCGACGCAGTTGCTCTGGCCCAGGCTTTCGGTGTTATCGAATCGGTGAAGGCTGCAAGTGACGTCTTTTCGCCGATTGACGGCGATGTTGTGGAACGGAATGAAGACCTGATTGCATCTCCGGAAACGATCAACCAGTCACCTTATGATGATGCGTGGCTGGTGCGGGTGAGAATCGGAGATACGAAACAACTCGAAACCCTGATGGATGCGGCGGATTACGATCAGTTCGCTGAAGCGGCCGCGCACTAGCGCTGCCCGAACGACCGCCTCTTAACCTCGCCATACGACGGCCTCGAACGGTGGAAATCTGCCCATGACATTCAATCCACATACGGTTGACGATCGCCTCGCGATGCTCGAAGCCACTGGGGCGGGCGGCATTGAAGAATTCTTCGCACCCGTTCCCAAGGCGGTTCGCTTTCCTCACCTCGACTTGCCGCGCTCATTGACAGAGATGGAGGCATTGGACCACCTCAGCGGCCTCTCTGAGCGAAACGCCGCGATCAAATCAGACGATGTTTTTCTGGGCGCGGGTTCATACCGGCACTTCGTGCCGGCTGCCGTGGGCCAGATTCTGGCTCGTGGGGAGTTTTACACGGCGTATACACCCTATCAGCCCGAAGTCGCCCAGGGCACGTTGCAGGTCATTTATGAGTTTCAAAGCCTGGTCGCATCGTTGACTGGCATGGATGTGGCCAACGCATCGATGTACGACGGGGCAACAGCGCTCGCGGAAGGCGCGCTGATGACCATCTCCCTGCCGAAGAAGCGGACCAGGGTCGTCGTCTCCGGAACAGTGCATCCGGCGTATCGAGCAGTACTCCAGACCTATCTTGAGGGACACGATCTCCAGGTCGTGGAACTGCCTGTTGCTCCTGAAGGTTTCATGACTACCGCGGAGTCGATCCTTCCGTACCTCGACGACAACCTCGCGTGCGTCGTCATGCAATATCCGAACTTTTACGGCTCCATTGAAGATGTCGCCGCAATTGCGGATGCGGTGCATAACCGGGGCGGGGCACTCGTCGTGGGCACGTATCCCGTGCCATTGGGACTGCTCAAACCGCCTGGCGAGCTCGGCGCGGACATCGTCGCGGCGGAAGGTCAAGCGCTCGGCGTGGCGCAAAGCTATGGCGGGCCCTATGTCGGCCTCCTTGCGGCGCGGCAAGCGTACGTCCGTCAGATGCCAGGGCGCCTGGCGGGGACCACCACCGACACCAACGGCAAGCGTGGGTTTGTTCTCACGCTGCAAACTCGAGAGCAACATATTCGCCGCGAGAAGGCGACGTCAAATATCTGCACCAATCAGGGCCTGATGGCGACCGCGGCCACGGTGTACATGGCGACGCTAGGCGCCGAAGGATTTAGAGAGGTTGCCTTGCGAAGCTTTCAGAATGCCCACTATCTGGCTGATCGCATCAGTGAGGCTCCTGGTTACTCCATTGCCACCAAAGGGACCTTCTTCAACGAGTTCGTCGTCTCGACGCCTTGTCCAGCAGCACAGGTCGTAGCCACGCTCCTCGACGAGCGGATTCTTGGCGGCTTTGACCTCAAAGCCATTGCTCCAGCGCTCGATCATCATTTGCTCGTGTGCGCCACGGAAACGAACAGCCGGGCCGGCATCGACAGAATGGTGGCAGCACTGCCGCGATAGACGCGGAAATGTGGCGCGGAGTGTCATAAAAGCCTTCGATATCGGTATTGATCTGGCTGGTATACTCGCGTGCTGGCGAGCGTTGGGACAAGGGGTTCTGAACGCGTAGGGTCACGATGCGGCGGATCTTCGCGTCGCTTTCGTGTCATGCTTTCTTCACGGAGCGCTGGTGGCCAAACCGATCGTCGCAATTGTGGGCCGGCCCAACGTTGGCAAGTCGACTCTCTTCAATCGACTTGTAGGCGAGCGACGCGCCATCGTTGAGGATGAGCCTGGCACGACCCGAGACCGCGTTTACGGGACGACTGACTGGGGCGGCGTTGAGTTCACGATCGTTGATACAGGCGGCCTGCAGGACGATCAGGAAGTCGATGCCGAAACGCTGGCGCAAATTGCACGTCACACGCGCGAACAAGCCCATGTCGCGATAGGTGAAGCCGATGTGATCGTCTTCATGGTTGATTCCCGCAGCGGCGTCAATGCCGGCGATCACGAAGTTGCCGAAATCCTGAGGCGTGCCGACAAACCGACTATTTTGGTCGCCAATAAGGCCGATAGCACCGCCAGGCGCGAATCGGCCGTCGAATTCTACGAGCTCGGATTAGGCGACCCATTGGCCATCTCTTCTTATCACGGCTCCGGTACTGGCGATCTCCTCGATCGCATCGTTGAAGTGTTGCCTTCGGTGGAGGAGGACGAGGAGCTGGAGGGGCCCGCCATTGCCATCGTGGGGCGGCCAAACGTCGGCAAGAGCCGCCTGCTCAATGCCCTGCTCGGTCAGGAGCGCTCGATCGTGAGCGACGTTCCAGGAACAACCCGCGATAGCCTGGATACGGTGCTGATCTGGGCGGGGCAGCCGGTAACGTTGATCGACACGGCCGGGATTCGGCGGCGCGGCCGGATCGACCGTGGCATCGAACAGTACAGTGTCTTGCGCTCGATGCGCGCGATTGACCGCGCCGATGTGGTGCTCCTGGTGATCGATGCCACTGATGGGTTCACGGCGCAAGATTTGCACATTGCTGGCTATATATCAGAGCAGAAGAAGGGCGTGGTCGTCGTCGTAAACAAGTGGGATCTCATCGAAAAAGACTCCTCAACGATGGAGGAGTATCGCGCGCAAGCCTCGCAAGCACTCGACTTCATGCCGTATGCGCCGCTTGTCTTCGTTTCGGCCAAGTTCGGGCAGCGAGTCCAGCAGGTGCTCGATACGGCCCTCAACGTGGTTTCCGAGCGGCATCGCCGGGTGCCCACCTCGGCATTGAACAAGATGCTCAAGGAAGCTGTCTCCGCGCATCCGCCTCCCAGCAAGCCCGGCAAATGGCTGAAGTTCTTCTATGCCACGCAGGCAGATGTATCTCCGCCAACGTTCATCATTTTTATGAACGACCCTACCCAGATCCACTTTTCGTACCGCCGATATCTCGAAAACAAGTTGCGGGAAACGTTTGGTTTCACGGGCACCGCCATCCGCATGAGCTTCCGCGGGCGAGAAGAAGGTCGCTAACATGTCTGGCCTCACGGCCGGCGTTGTCCTACTCGTTTTCGCTTTTTTCCTGGGCGCCATGCCCTGGGGCTATATTGCCGGGCGCGTTTTACAGGGCATCGACCTTCGTGCCATCGGAAGCGGGGGAACGGGCGCGACAAACGTCCTGAGAAGCCTCGGTGGTAAAGCATCAGCCGTTGTTGTCACCCTCGACTTCCTGAAAGGCCTTCTGCCGGTCTTCATCGCGCGATTCCTGGGTTTTGGCGACATATGGATCGCTCTTGTTGCCGTTGCCCCGGTGGTCGGGCATTGTTGGTCGCCATTCATCGCATTCAAGGGCGGCAAGGGCGTCGCGACTGGCGCTGGCGCCGCCATTGCGCTCTTCCCGCAAACCCTCCTGGCCCTGCCCGTCATGGCCGCCGTCGTATGGTCCACACGCTACGTTTCGCTCGCCTCGCTTACCTCGGCCGTTCTTGTCGCTGTACTGGCCGCGGGTTTCGCGGCCGCTGGCAGGCTCGAATGGTCCGCCGCGCTCGCCATCACGACGATCGCGGTGATCATCATAGTTCGTCACCAGGCGAACATTCATCGGCTCCGTAGCGGAACGGAGCGACGCTTTGGGGAACGGGTCGGCGTCTAGATTCTACCGGCTCAGATCACGATCGTCATAGCCATTGGGGAATCGCTGTCGCCAGGCCCATGCCGAGGCAACCATGTCATCCAACGTCGATCTCTTTGGTTCCCACCCCAATAGCGCCAAGGCGCGTGAGGCGTCGGCAATGAGGATGGCCGGATCGCCGGCTCGCCGATCGCCGTAGACCACGGGCACCGAATTTCCTGTCACCCGTTCGACCGCCTCGATCACATCCTGGACGGAAGCGCCATCGCGCGTGCCCAGATTGATCGCCCCTAACGATTTGCCCTCATGATTCAGTGCGGCCAGTGCCGAAAGATGAGCGTCGATAAGGTCCTCGACGTGAACATAGTCACGGATCGCCGTGCCATCTTTCGTGGGGAAGTCGACGCCATATACGGTGAGCGATGCTCTTCTGCCGCTGGCAGCGTCGAGAACACTGGGGATCAGATGCGTCTCTGGAAAATGGTCTTCACCAACAACGCTGGTGGCCCCGGCGACGTTGAAGTAACGAAATGCTGCATACGAAAACCCGTAGGCTTCCGCGAACGAGTCGATAGCGCGCTCGGCCGAGAGTTTGGACGCTCCGTACGGATTGATGGGAGCCAGAACAGTCTCCTCGGGCACAGGCACAAGCTCCGGCGTGCCGTACACGGCCGCGGTCGATGAAAATACGAGCGTGCGAACGTTTGCGCGGCGCATGGCGTTGAGAAGCGCCAGCGTACCGCCGCTATTCGTCCGCCAATATGGGGCCGGATCTTTGACCGACTCCGGCGCGATGGTGAGCGCCGCGAAGTGAAGAACCGCATCGGGCTGATGCCGATGCAGGAGCGCAAGCAGCGCATCCTCATTGACGATGTCAGTATTGGCGAACTCCACTCCATCGGGAAGTGCCGCGCGATGGCCCTGTGACAGGTTGTCGATGACGACAACTTCGTGGCCCTCCGCGTAAAGGCGATGAGTCGCCACGCTTCCGATGTAGCCAGCTCCCCCGGTTACGACGATCTTCACCGCTCCTCCCATTCCGTTCCCGCGTTCGGAGCATTGTAGAATCGCCATGATGGAACTTGAACAGCGGCAATACACTCCAGAATGATCACGCGGAAGAAAGGATTCACTCGATGATTGACGTTTCGACCCCTCTCGGCATCGATCACGACGTCGCGGCGGCCATAACGCGCGAGGAAGGACGGCAACAGAATGGCATCGAGCTGATCGCATCTGAAAACTTCGTGAGTGGGGCGGTGCTGGAGGCCGTCGGATCCGTGCTCACAAACAAGTACGCGGAAGGCTATCCGGGCAAGCGCTATTACGGCGGCTGCGAATTTGTCGACCAGGTGGAACGCCTCGCGATTGATCGCGCCAAGGAGCTCTTCGGCGCCGAACACGCGAATGTTCAGCCGCATTCCGGGGCGAATGCCAATCTTGCCGCCTACCTTTCGCTGCTTGAGCCCGGCGACCGCATCCTCGGCCTGAGTTTGGCGGAAGGAGGGCACCTTACGCATGGTCACGCGGTCAACTTCTCGGGTCGCCTCTTCCAACCGCATTTCTTTGGCGTAGATGTGCAGACCGGGCTCATCGACTACGATCTGGTCGCGGAGAAGGCCAGAGAGGTCCGCCCGAAAGCGATCATTGCTGGCGCCAGCGCCTACAGCCGACAACTTGATTACAAGCGGTTCCGAGAGATCGCCGACGAGGTCGGAGCTTACCTGTTCGCTGATATCGCTCATCCCGCTGGTTTGATCGCAAGCGGGCTGCATCCGAACCCCGTTCCGTTCGCGCACATCACGATGACAACGACTCACAAAACCCTTCGCGGCCCCCGCGGCGGGATGATCCTCTGCGCCGAGGAGCATGCCAAGGCCGTGGATCGCGCCGTGTTCCCTGGAATGCAAGGAGGGCCGCTGATGCACGTCATTGCCGGCAAGGCCGTGGCATTTGGCGAGGCTGCATCGGCGCAATTCAATGCCTATTCCGCAATGGTGATTCAGAATGCCGCGGCGATGGCGGATCAACTCATGAAACGAGGCTTGCCGATCATATCTGGCGGCACGGATACCCACTTGATGTTGGTTGACGTCGGGTCTCTCGGTCTGAGTGGCAGCAAAGTGGAGAAGTTGCTCGACAGCGTTGGCATTACCTGTAACAAGAACACCATACCGGGAGATACGCGCTCACCGGCTCAGACCAGTGGAATCAGACTGGGCACTCCAGCCGTCACCACGCGCGGATTCAATGCCGACGACTGTCGGAAAGTCGCCGACTACATCGCCGACATGCTCGAAGCGCCCGAGGACGAGCAGGTAAAAGCAACCATTCACGATAACGTGCGAGATATGATGCGTCACTATTCACTGCCAGGAGTGGCGGCGCCCATCTGAGAAGCGCATCGAGATCGCGAGCCCGCGGAATCGAATCCTGGAGCCTGGCTATTGCAGAAGCAGCTCAAATCTGAGCTGATCCCGCTCTGCTGCTGAAAGACGTCTGCTGATCAGGTGGTAAAGACCCACAAAAAATCCGCGGGTGTGCGGGCTCAACGCCGTTCCTACGATCGCTCCCGCCAGACCACCAATCAACGTTCCCGCGATAAAGGGAACAACGGGCGAAGACGATGCCACGTCCCGGTCTGGCGGCGAGCTTTCGTTCATGCCAGGGCTCAACGCGTTGCTCCGTATCAGCACTTGTCGATTCTCCCCAACGGCCGGCGGTGGCCATGATTCGTTCACTGGATTGCCAAGAGCGTCGGCGCCTCGGCCCAGAGCTCTTCAAGACGATAGAAGTCTCGCTGATCGAGCGAAAAGATATGAACCAGCGCTTCCCCGAAATCGAGAACCATCCAACCGCTGGCAGCGGTTCCTTCGCTTCTCTGCGGCCTGACGCCGGACTCGGCCATCTTTTCCACGAGCGTACGACTAATCGCCCGGAGTTGCCGCTCATTCTCGCCAGCCGTGATCACGAAATAGTCCGCGTAGGGCGAAAGCTCGTGGATATCCAGCACGACGGTATCCCGCGCTGGTGTATCGCTAATGATATCGGCGATCAAAAGGGCCCGATCTCGTCCATCGGCCAGGGTCAAGGCATCAATCGCGGGACGCTTAATTCGCTGCGCATCCTCTATTTCCGTCAAAGGGCCAACTCCTGAATCTTCGCATGCCCGGAACTTCGCAGGTGGGCCCGGCAGGGATCGAACCTGCGACCCTGGGGTTATGAGCCCCGTGCTCTACCACTGAGCTACAGGCCCAGGCGTAAGCGAAACCGTGCGTAACTATAGGCTGCGGCTCGCAAAAGCGGAATCTCGTCAAATGATCTCATCCCGCTATGAAGGACGGTGTCTCTGCAGTTCAACTCAGTCTGCATTGTAACTGGGTTAGCTGCTTCCAAAGCGAAGGCCAGCACGAGGGTCGACCAAAGCCGGCGGACCAACAACGTCGCGGCGCAAATTCAACTGCCTGGCGAAAAGAACCGCATTGATCGATCGGTGCAAATCCGGCGCGTGATCGGAGCGGGGGACGAGACTCGAACTCGCGACAGCCTGCTTGGAAGGCAGGTACTCTACCAACTGAGTTACCCCCGCAAAATGCCGACGAAGTGTACGCTCGGCCATGTTGCCCGCACAACCTCAGCAACAATCAACAGCCGCCATGGATGCCGTGTGGACGATCTCTACCAAATCGAGCGTGGACCGCGAAGCGTCACGCTCCTAGAAGGGCGTTGACAAGAATGGGTTGCAGCACCCCTCGATCGCGAAGTGTCTTGACCAGGCGATGGCCGCCACGCTCGTGTTCATGAACCTCGACACGGCTAACGCCCGCGATGCGGCGGGCATGCACCATGTCGAGCGGGTCGTCAGCGCTGACGTGAACGTCGAATGTCGTCTTTGATCCGGCCACATGCAGAACTTCCAGCAGGTCCAGCGTCGTTGGGGTGGTATCCGAGAACGAGTGGAGATCGTCTATCTGTTCCTGCCAACGCGCGTCGCCAAAACGGCGTCGATTCTCTTTGTCGACGAATGTTTGGGGAGAGAAGGCGATCACCTGGTCGGCACCGCACCAGCACCCGAACAGAAGCGCGCCGAAGCCGCCGGCCGAGGCGCCGGCCATGATCACCCGATCGACTTCGGCAGCTTTGATCACGCCGTTGAGATAACGCCGAATGTCAGTCGCGGAGTCGCCAATCCCTGGAATACCGCGTTGATACCAGCCTCGCCGAGGATCGCGCAAGAACGCCCGCTTCCCCGGCATCCCGGCAGTCAGGCGGAAAAACTCGAAGACGGGCATGCTTACGCCGCCAGCAATCCCGCCAAACAGAATGAGCAGCGACCGGCTTTCGCCGTCGAGATCGAGCACGGCATGCAGATCCTGACGTGAAACGAGCGACTCAAACGAGCCGCCCCGGTTCTCTACCATATTTGCGCCGAATCACGAGCCGGAATCGATTTGAGTTGGTCGGGGTGAGAGGACTCGAACCTCCGACCTCAGCGTCCCAAACGCCGCGCGCTACCAGGCTGCGCCACACCCCGAGATGCAACCCGTGGAGTATAAGGAGCCGCCGTCTTGACTGTCAAAATCAGCCGGGACGGATGCTTACCGGTCTATGCGACGATAAACGCGTGTTCCACCTGACCGGTACGGCTCTTCCCAACCCGGACCCGGGAACCCGGACGCGACCTGATCAGACGGTTTGCCCGCGACTTCACACTCGCCTTGCCAGTCTCCAGTCTCATAGGCGCCAAGAAAGACCCATGTAACTCCATAGGAGTCGAAGAGCGACGACGAGGGGTCGGCGAGCATCAATTTCACATCGGCCTGGCGTTGTTCAATATCGTCGATGAGCTCTGGCTGACCTGCTCTCCATTGCCGCTCATGCCCGTCCCAGCCGATGAGAGTTGGAATGCCCGTAAATGCGGAAACCCGATTGAATGGCAGGCGGCCGGCTGGACGATAGGAGCAGCCCGCGGCCTCCAGCACGACGTCGCCAGGCTGTGCCGCCGCGGCAAGCCAGCGGATCGCGGCCTCATCGTCAGGATCCGTGGCGGCTCCATAGGCCAGACCATCCAGTCCTGTCCAGTTCTCAAATCGATCGGTCCATTGATATGTTGCCACGATCGGATATCCGAGGCCAGCCACCAGCATGGCCGTGGTCGCCGCGACAAGGGCAACGCGTGACCAGGAGTGCCGCGGCGCCAAACGCCAGAGCAGGCCAATGGACACGGCCATGGCAACGGCGTAGAGCGTCCAGGTTTGGTAATAGAACTTGAACAGCGTGTTCATGCGGTCGCCGAACGCATCGCGCAGGTATACGATCTCGACCCCAATTGACAGCAACCACGCGCACGAAAACGCAACCAGGGCGAATGCGCGTGGAGTTGGTGATGCGGTTCTCCGCAACTGTCCGATGGCGAGCGCCATGGGGATGCCGCAGAGGGGCAAGACGGGCGCATTGAGCAGAACGCCGGGAACGCCCGCTCCTACAGCCGCCAGGATGGCGAGTCTGACGCTGCTCTGGCGTTCGATTGGCGAGCAGTGCCACAAGCCGGAAAGGACCAGGGCGACGCCGAAAGCATATGGGGCGCCGAATATGGTGAGGTATTCAAGCAATGACGTGCGTTCGCCGGCATGAATGGCGAAACCTGAAAGGAGGTTGGGCACGACCGGCAGCGAAGCTGCCCAACCTGGCAAGCTGGAAAGAGAGGATGATGTTGGCGGTGCATACATGAGAAAGAAGGGAGACCAACTGACAAGCGCGGAAAGCCCGACGATGCCAACGCGGACGACCGCCTGGGTTGTGTTCGTGGCGGATGCGATCACGCCGATGGCTACGATGGCCATGAATGTCGGGAAATCCCACGCGTTCAGCGCGTAGAGAGCGCCGACGACGACACCCGTCAGCACAAGACGAGGAATCCACGAACCGACTGGACCCCCGATTCCCAATTCGCGGCCGCGCGCCAGGTTCCATGCCAAGGCTATGGCCACGAGGGTGAAGGGGAGGGCCATGAGATGGGGATGCAGATCACCGAGGAGGAAGCTGAAGTAGGGAAACTCGTTGATCGTTTCTCGGGCGGGAAACTGACAGAGATTCCCGATTCGTTCCCCATCGCAAACGATGCGGCTGGAACGCCAGCCGATCCCCGTCGCACTGTCCCACCACCGGGCGTTCACCGTTTCCGTAGCGTTTTGCATCAGTCGAGATGGGGCGTACAAGTTTCCCGAAATTGCCACGGCGAAGGCAGCCAGCAGGCCGCAGATGACGCTCGCCCGCCTGCCCAGCCAAGGCCGCACAACGTTCCACGCGACCCCAAATGCCGCCACGGCGGTCATGCTGAAGATGGTCGCCAGCGCGAGATTGAATCCTGTTTGCGGCGCAACTCCTGAAATCCGGCCAAGCGTCGCGTGCAGCAGATACCCCAGGTAGTAATAGTTGATCGGCTCACCGGCAAACCATGGATCGGGCGGCGGCATCTCGACCGTTCGCGCACTGCTCGCGAGAAACGCGATTTCCATCGGTTTCTCGGTATTGAGGATCTCAGGTGTATAGCCTCGAAGCCATACATAGATGAGGAAGAGTACGAGGGACGCGCCTTCGACCAGTAGGGCGTTGATGATCCACGATCGATCCCATGCGCGTTTTCTCCAGGTCAGGATCCAACCAATAAGGCCAGCCAGCACGATCGTGCCGATGATGACGGCAGCGCCAAACGGCGCAAAACCAGTCGATGCAATGAGCCAGCCCGGGTAGACCACGAGGAGGAGCGCTATCGGCCGGATGATCGAGGCGCCGCGATCAGTAAGCCCCGCGCAGAGCCAACGCACCAACGGCGCCAGGGCCCAACTGCACGCTGCCAGAACGGCATACCAGCGCACGATTGCTTCGGTCCAGGCCATAGAATTCGCCGCGTCAGGCACTGCTGCCTACCGGCACGACCTGATAGATCGTGGTTCCAGCTTCCGAGAAAGCGACCTTGAGGCGATCACCGACCATGCTCTCGAACGCCGCAATGCCAGCCGTCGAACCGGTGGGTGAACACTCGTTGTTGGCGATGGGATAACGTCGCTCAATGTCTCCCACGACGATGTATTCGACGTTGTACTTGGAAAGAATCGAAAGCTTTTCGGCAACATCCGGGGTTGTATAGAGCGTGCGTACGTCTTGCACTCTTTCCGGAAGCAATTCCGGGTACCGCTGCTGCTGCTCATGCCGCTCCCAGCCGATGATCGTGGGCAGGCCCGTCGCCGCGGAGATTCGCGAACCATTGCATCGATAGGGACCGATCGAGGCCTCGGCAACGACTGGTGTGCCGCTGACATTTTCCTGAAGCCAGGCAATCGCCGCGGCATCGCCGCGAAAACCAATGTCATCAACGCCGGTTCCATCAAGCACTGGCACGGTTCCTTCCTGCATCCATCCCAGTGCACTCAGCGTCCCCGGCACGGTTCCCGGGTTGAACTTTTGCGCCAATCTCGGCGCTGTAGCGAGCGCCGGATAGAAAAGAGATCCGATCAGCACGACGGCAGATATCGCGACCCCCACGCGCGACCAGGTAAAGCGACTATTCCAGCCACTATCCGTGACGTGAGTGATCGGGCGACGCGCCAGCAACTCCTTCACCATTAGTATTGTGAGCACCGCGGCCGCCAGACCAAGAAGCACCCAGATCTGGTTGTAGAACTTGAACACCGTATTCATGCGGTACGCTGCCGTGCCAATGAGATCGTCGGCAATGACCACGATCTCGACTCCGGCGGCGGTGAAGAATGCGGCGGCAAGGAGCAAGCAGAGGAAACGGTCAGGCTCTCGCCGCAGAATCAGCCAACCGACCCCGGCTGCCGTGCCCAATCCAATCATGAGGCCAAGCACGGATCGATTCGAGAAGATACAGAAGGGGACGCCGACCGAGGCCGCGATGATCGCGCCCCGGCTCATGAGGGAAACGGCATGTGCATCGCCGACAGCGGGCGATGCACGGACCCAGGCGGCGATGAGAGGCGGGCCGGCCAGCGCCAGGCAGATCAGGGCCGCGCCGAGGAGCCGCCAATATCCTTGATCCGAGGAAGTGCTCAATAAGACTCCAGCGATCGCGGCAAGAGCGGCCAGCAAGGGCCAAGTCAGACCTGTTCCGGACCTCATGCCGGGCGAAAGTAATAGCGTGGTGAGACCGACCGCGCAGATTGCCACCAGCCCCCCAAAGTGGGTGAGGAACTGGAGCAAATCGGTCGGATCGCGCACGAACGCAACCTGACTGAACAACGGTACAAAGTGCTGGTGAAAGGGAAGAAAGAGAACCCATCCGCCAACAACCATCATCGAGCCGAACACCACGAAGAGAACAATGCGTCGCTTGATGGGAGTGACGCGACGAGTCGCCATAACGATCGCCGTCACGGAAAGCATCACGTAGACAGGGACATCCCAGGCGTTGGTCGCGATGAGCGTACCAAGGAAGAGCGCGAGGAGAATGATCCGCACCGCGGCATCCCGTTGGATACGGAACCTTTTCTGCAATGAACAGCCAAGATCGCTGGTTGCTGTCGCCAGGGCCAGGGCTATTACCACCACGGTCAGCGGAAGCGCCACCACGTGCGAATGGAGATCGGCATAGAGCCCTGAGAAGTAGGGAAACTCGGTTATTGCGTTCTCGACCGCACGGCTGCCGTTCCAGGTCCAGAAAATGAATGGATCGAAGGGGAGAGGCGGCCGGCTGAAGAACCCACGCACGGCCGAGAGATTTCCCATGATGCACAGTGCGAGCGCCGAGAGCCAACCTCCAGCCAACGCCAGGCGGGTAGAGCGAGTCACGCCTCGTGTCAGCGCCGCGCCTACGGAGAATCCTCCGCTGGCGAGCATCCCCATAACCGTCGGCAACGCCAGGTTGAACGCGTATTCGGCAGGGATGCCGGTCGCCTTGATCAGGAACGACATCAAATAGAACCCGTAGTAGTAGTAATTGACATAGCCATCCGCGTACCAGGGGTCATAGGGCGGGAAGTAGGCGCTGCGCCCGATCGCATTGATGAGCGCGAACTCCATCGGCTTTTCTCCGCCCCAGATGGGGTGCCAGCCATCGGGCAGCGCGAGCCGGAAGGCCAGGAAGAGACCAAACACGATCCAGAAGACCGCTTCTGCGCTGAACCAGGCTCGGGACTTCGGTGCAGCGGCGCCAAAGGAATGCTCTTTACGGATCAGGAGCCAGCCAGCGGCCGCAACGATGGCCAGGGCAACAACGACCCACACTGCTCGAAAGCGGAAGAGATGGAGACTTGCACCAAGCCAGACCGGGTAGGCGGCCACCACCAGTCCGAGCGTTCGAGCCAGCCCCCAGCCTCTGTCTGGAAATGAGCGAAAGGCCAGTCTGGCGATCGGCGCCCCCACCAGGGACAAGACGACCAGGAGAAGCACCCAGAGGGATATCGCCCCTATCGTCGAACTGGAGAGACCCTCCGACCACCGTGCGTCGTTAACTGACGGATTCTCGCCCACGGGCCCGTCCAGCAGCAGCGTCCGTTCGGGCGCGGCGCGGACTGGAAACCATGGCTGGTGCGTGGCCCAGGACATGGCATCGTCAAAGACCGAGCGCGAAAGCGGACCGGTTCGTTCGTAGATGGCAACCTGGGGATGGTCGTAGTTGATGAATGACTCATCGGCATCCTGATCATCGAAGGGGAAGCCCAGAATCGCTGCCGGCCGGGCGAAGTTCGCGACCGCTTCGAACCCGAGGCGGCCTCGCTCCAGTTCGTCGTAAAAGCGCTCCTGGACTCGATAGCGCCAAGGAGCGGCGCGAACCGCGGCTTCGACCCGATGGGAGGATTGCACGACAACGTCCGCGCGGTCGATGCCCTGATACAACGCTTCGCTGGCCTGGACTGGTGGCAAATCCCGATAGAGATCCAGAACCACGGAGCCGTAGCCAAATGCTGGTGGTGAAAATGAGTAGGCCAACGCCCTCGGCAAGGCGTCGTCCCAGTATTCGGAGGTAAGCGTGGATCCCGGGGGAATTGAGCCATAGATCCATTTCGTTGCTGTGATTCTCGTGTTTTCGTGCGCGTAAATAGAAACAAACGCTCCAGTCCAGAGCACCGAAAGGAGCATCGCGGCGGGGACCACCGCTTTCGAGGCGGGAACGAAGCGCCAGCTTCCAAGCGCATCTCGTCCCTTCACGAGGAGCAATGCCGCGCCGACGGCAAACACGGGACCCAACGGCTCGAGATAGCGAAGGAACTTCGCGTCGGCAGCACCGAGGACGATGCCGTACGGGACGATCCAGCTCATCAAGATCAATGCCGGGACTGATCTCGTACGTGTCGCGAGGAGCGCGATCAGGAGAACGCCCCCCACGGCAAGGAGCCCGCCAACTGGTCCGTATCCCCATCGGATGAGTTGCTCGATCTGATAGATGAATGGCGTGGTTCCCGCGTAAACACGGGTGAAGGGCACATCGAAGCTGCCGCTCACGATTTCCGCCTGTTTGCGCAGGGACTGGATGTAGACCTGAGGGCGCACGAGAGCGTACGGTTCAAACGTCAGGAAGCTCAGAGCAGCGGCTAATCCGGCAGACATCAAGTTTCGAGGCACGGTCGCCCAGGCAGTCGAAGGTTTGCGCCACGCCGCGGAACGGAACGTCTGGATGGCCGCGGCAGTGACGATAGGGATACACAGCGTGAATACGCTTCCTTTTGTCGCCATGGCCAGGCCCATCAAGGCCCCAGCCACGGCGAATCTTCGAGGTCCTCCCAATGTCGCAGCCCGGATTGAGGCCAACAGGGCGAACGCGACGAAAAACGTTAGCCAGCTATCCGTCGTGAAGAAGTGCGCGAGCTGGATGGACATTGGCGCCAGCGCGATAAAGAGCGCTGCCAGGAGGCCGACCGTGCGGCCACCGGTAGCCACGCCGATGGCCGCAACTGGTATGACAGTGAGTGCGCTCAAGAGAGCAGAAAGTGCTCGGCCCACCAGATACGCACGTTCGCCGCTATTCCAGTTGACCTCGCTTAAGCGTGAGAGAATCAGCGCGAAAGCGTCCGTCACCCAGAGCGGAAGGGCCCCGTAGGGAAACTCCCTGTATTCGCCAGTCAAAGGATCGGCGGAGCGCGGATTTAGGCCGCTTCGAGCTGGATCGAGCAGTTGTCCCAAGTCAGGCGGCCAATCCAGGTGGATCCGGTCGATGAGAACGATCCTGGCGACGAACAACTCGTCCGGGTGAAGATTTGTGCCATGGTCCCAGTTGAGGGCATAGAGACGAAGCGCCAGCGCGGCGAGAAAAACGATGATCAAGGCGAGGCGCCAGGAATGGTCGCTCGAGAATTGGCGCCGCAGCGCTGAGCCCTTCATGGCAGCGATTCTAGGCATCGCCGAGCAGATGGTCGAATCGCCATTGGATCGGATGGTGGAATGCGTGTTGTCTTCTTTGGGTCCCCCGAATTCGCGGCGCCGACACTGAAGTCGCTCGCCGGTGATCGCACCTTCGAGGTTGTTCTGGTCGTGACGCAGGGCGCCCGAACAGCGTCACCAGTTGCACGTGCCGCCGCAAAACTCGGACTGCCTGTGTATCAGCCCAGCACATTGCGCGATGAGGCATCCCGGCAGCCGCTTGTCGCCGCTCAAGCCGACGTGTTTGTGGTCGCGGCGTTTGGCTTGATCTTCAAGCAACGCACCCTCGACATACCGCGGTTCGGCGCCATAAACATCCATCCTTCGATCCTCCCGATGTATCGGGGAGCAAGCCCCATCATGGCCGCGATTGTATCGGGCGACCGCAAGACGGGCGTATCACTCATGGAGATGGATGCTGGTATCGACACCGGTGCTGTCGTTTCCATGGAGCCGGTTGTTGTTGAAGGCGACGACACCACTGAATCGCTGGGCAGACGCCTCGCCAGGGTCGCCGCTGGGCAGAGCACGCGGGACATCCCACGTTGGGTCGACGGGGAACTACGGGCGGTTCCACAACCCAGAGCCGGCGCTTCATTGACACGGCCCTTGACCAAGCTGGATGGCCAGATCGATTGGCGACGTCCGGCGGTCGAAATCGAGCACACGGTACGAGCAATGTGGCCTTGGCCGAGGGCCTGGACCACGGTCGCGGGGTCTTCGCTTCAAGTTCATGCGGCCCTCGTTTTCGCGGGAGAGCAGTCCGCACTCCAACCAGGCGAGCTCTTGCCGCTCCGCCGGCGCATCGTCGTGGCCTGCGGCGAAGGTGCGCTGGAGCTGCTCACCGTGGAGCCCGCGGGACGCCGGGCGATGCCAGCCAACGCGTATCTCAATGGACTGCGGGCGCCGCTGCAGCGCTTCGGCGATGCGGACCATCCGCCTGATCGTCCGCCGTTGATCGTGGCCTTGCCGGTCGCTGACGAGGGGAAGGGCTAGAAATGGTGCTATGCGGATAAGAAAGCTTATCCGCATAGGCATCGTTCTGGCTTGAAGCCTCGTTTACGCACGATCCAGTCAGTGTTCGTCGAAATCAATTGGTAATCGTGCCCACGATTGCCAGCTCACGGATGCCAGCGTATCCTCCCGCGGGTAAGGTTCGCGGGCATTCCGCTGGAGAGCCGATCCATGTTCGCGCTCGTAAAAGAACTAACGGAACTGCCCGGGCCGACCGGCCATGAAGATGCCGTTCAGGATTGGGTCGTAGATCGCTGGTCCGCGTTTGCGCCTGAGGTTCGCCGCACGCGAGTCAACAATGTTCTCGCCCGCGTCGGCGGCGCCGGCCCACGTCTCGTTTTCGTGGCTCATGCCGACGAAATCTGCTTGATGGTCAAGAGCGTATCAGAGGACGGTTTCTTGCACATCTGGCCCTTTTATGGCGATCAACTCGGACGGCCCCCACGTTGGTTCACCCCCATCAATCAACCGGCCCTGGTAGTTACGTCAACTGGCAACGTCGAAGGCATCTTCGCTACGGCCAGCGGCCACGTTGTTGGCGGTCGTAACAGCCAAAAGGACCAGATGGAATGGAATGACTGGTTTGTCGACATCGGGGCCCGCTCGCGGCAGGAGGTCGGAGATCAGGGCATTGGACCCGGGGCACGCGTGATCTGGAATCCGGTCACCCGGCGAATTGGCTGCCACATCACCGGCAAGGCAATGGATGATCGCGCGGCGTTGGCCATTGCCACCGCCACGGGCGATCGGCTGTCACGGGTGGACAGGCTCCCCTTCGAGGTGTGGCTGGCGTCCACGGTTCAGGAAGAGAACGGTTTGCTTGGCGCCTCCAGCCTGGTTGATGAAATGAGCTTTGACGTGGCGATCGCCCTCGATGTCGGCCTGACCGGCGACATCCCCGGTCCTGACAAGCGGGATTTCCCCGCTAAACTCGGCTCAGGTCCGATCGTGGTCTACCAGGACGCGAGTTGCCATTATTCACGCGGCCTCTCTGATGCACTCATGAAGGTCGGTAGAGAGGCGTCGATTCCGGTTCAACGCGCGGTATTCCAGAATTACGGCAGCGATGGCGCCGCGTTGATCAAACGGGGGGTCGATACCGCGCTCCTGACATACCCCACTCGCTACACCCACTCGCCGGTCGAGACGGTCGATGAAGAAGATTTGCGTTATGCGGTCGACCTTCTGGCGGCCTTTGCCCAAAGCCCTGACTATCAACCGAGAGGCAGATCGTGAAAAGGAGTTTCGGCGTTCCCGTTGGATCGGATGGTGACGACGTGGCCGCGGTTCTCGGCTATGCTCGCCAGCTCGACCCTGATTGTTCGGAAGATGCAATTCGGCGCTACGTGCATGAAATCGCGGAAATGGCGGATCTCCTCGACCAGATCGACCTTGCCGGCCATGAAACCATCGCCCCATTTTCGCCGAACTGGGCGGCAGCGGACCTCACATGACGACTTCTGGACGTGGCTTACCCGACCTCGGAATTCACGATGCCGGCGCGGGACTACGACGAGGCGACTGGTCGGCCCGCGATTTGACCACCGCCGTCCTCGACCGCATTGCGGCAACTGAACCCTCGGTGCACGCGTGGGTTGGCGTCGATGTCGAACTGGCTCTTGCTCATGCGGATCGTGCCCAGGACGAGCTCGCGCACGGAATTGATCGTGGGCCCCTGCACGGACTTCCTCTTGGCGTCAAGGACATCTTCGATGTGGCTGGTCTGCCCACACGCTGTGGGTCAGCAGCTCGGGCCGATATGGCGCCTGCGGAGCGGGATGCTGATTCGGTCGCCGTCCTTCGTGCAGGTGGCGCGTTGCTTCTTGGCAAGACTGTTACGCAGGAATTCGCCGCCGGAGTGATAAGCCCGCCAGCCCGCAACCCCTGGGATCCAGATCGAATTCCCGGAGGCAGCTCCGGCGGCTCCGCGGTGGCAGTCGCCCTCGGCAACTGTTTCGGCGCCATGGGATCCGACACCGGAGGCAGCATCCGTATTCCTGCCGCGGCCTGTGGCGTTGTCGGGTTCAAGCCAGTCTTCGGGCAGCTCAGTGTGGGTGGGGTCTTTCCCCTCTCCTGGTCTCTCGATACCGTGGGTCCGCTGGCCCGGTCAGTTGATGATGTGCGATTGCTCTGGAATGTCCTGGCGGGCAAGAAAGTTGGCCAACTGAATCCCATCAAAGACAATTCCTACGACCTCAAGAATTTGCGACTGGGAGTGCTCGACGGATTCTTTCTCGATGCAGTGCAAGCCGATGTACGTTTGTCGATCGAAGTGGCGAGTGAGCTTCTTCGAAGTCAGGGTGCATCAATGGTGGAGCTCCAGTGGCCGTTTGCGGCGGCAGCGCGAGCGGTGGCCTTCATTATCAATCGGGTGGAAACGTCCGCTGTCCATGAGCAATTCGCCCGCGAAGAACCCGATAGGTTTCGTCTCTACAATCCAGACCTCCGCCTACGCATTGCGGCTGGGAGATCACTCTCGGCATCGCTCTACGTCAAAGCGCTCCGAGCTCGAGAAGTCATTCGCAACTCTGTGCGCGAGCTTTTTGCCGGCTACCGGATTGACGCCATGATCGTGCCGACGCTTCCAACGACGGCGGTTGCTTCTGACAACCTTATCATCGAAGGAACAGGCCTCGACGAAGGTATCGGTGCAAGCTGGACGCGACTCACCATGCCATTCAACGCAACTGGTCAGCCTGTCCTGGCTCTGCCCTGCGGATTCGATCGTCAACATCTCCCGATAGGACTGCAACTGGTTGGGGAGCCAGGGCGGGAAAACGTGCTTTTCCAGATCGGTAATGCCCTCGAATCCGCGCTTGCGCTGTCTCGCTATCGCCCTCCCCTTCTCGCCCGCCTTCAGAACGCGTGCGCTGCCGATCAAGCGACGTTGAACGGAGCTGAACCGTGAATTCGGAAGAAGCGACCAGCGGAATTGCTGCTCGTGGTGACCAGGCGCGAGCTAACCTCGTCTCAGCGTTGCAAGATTGCTGCGACCTTGCCACCGCGGTCGAGAGCCTTGATGGGGCCGACCTGTTGGAAGTGTTGGTATACATCGATAGTCTGCGCTTTGTCATGGCCGAGTCGAGTCAGTTGCTGCAAGGCGTGGTGCGTGGATTTGATGGACCGTAAGTTGAAGTTTTGCTGTTGGGATATGTCGCCTAAATCGGCTGGGCGTAACTACGGTTCAACGTGGCTTGGATGCGGTATCATATTTCTTGATGAAGAACTCTGGAATTCGCTCCCGTTCGAGTGAGATATGGTTATAGCGTCGTCTAACATCGTCAATGAGGTCGCTCCCCGGCCTGAAGTCGCCTCACGCCTCGCCGCCCTTGAGCGAGCGGCTGTTGTTCGATCCATTGGCCGAACTCCGCTCATCCGCTTGCGACAGCTCGAGGCGGTGCTCGGCCTCCCGGAGAACATCCAGGTCCACCTAAAATCTGAATGGACGAATCCCGGCGGCTCGATCAAGGATCGCACGGCTCTCGCAATCATCCGGGATGCAATTGGTAGAGATCGCCTGGGCTCAGGTCAAACGCTCATCGATTCGACCTCGGGAAACACGGGCATTGCTTACGCGATGCTTGGCGCCGCGCTCGGTATTCCCGTCACGTTAGTCGTTCCGGAGAGCGCCTCCACGGAGCGCAAGCGCACGCTTCACGCATATGGGGCCAAGATCGTTTTCAGCGATCCCTATGACGGGTCTGACGGAGCGATTCGCTTGGTGCAACGCATGGTCGCGGAAAGCGGTGACGATCTCTACTTCGCGGACCAATACAACAATCCAAAAAATGTCGCTGCACACTACACATCGACGGGGCCCGAGATCTGGGATCAGTCCGGAGGGTCCGTCACTCACTTTGTCGCGGCGTTGGGCACCACAGGAACGCTCATGGGCGCTGGCGCGTACTTGCGCGACCAGGGTCGAGTCCAGCTCATTGGCGTGCAACCCGCGGAGGCGTTCCATGGCATTGAAGGCTTGAAGCATCTGCCTACCGCGATCTTGCCCGGGATCTACAATGCGGCGTTGCCTGACACAATTGTTGGTATTGAAACCGAGGACGCATTTTCCGCCACCCGTCAGTTGGCACGCATCGAGGGTTTCTTTGCCGGCAGTTCCACGGGAGCCAATCTATCGGCCGCGTCTCAGCTTGCACAGAATCTCGCTGATGCCGGTGAACCCGGATACATCGTCGCGATCGGATGCGACGGCGGCTCTCGCTACCTTTCGACAGGGCTCTGGGAGCTCGACTGACCGTGTCCCGACGTGGAGGTTTCTTGATGCCTGACGATAAGGCCATGACGGTTCTTATTCCGACACCGCTGCGCCGCTACACAAACGGTCAAGCTCGCGTATCGGTCTCCGGCGACAACGTGGCCACAATTCTTGAGAGACTGGACACCGAGTTTCCCGGACTTGGTGAACGCCTCCGCGATGACGGTGGGCAGATTCGCCGTTTCGTAAACGTGTTCGTGAATGGGAAGAACGTTCGGGACCTCGACGGCCTCGAGACGAAGGTCTCCCCGGGTGACGAGATCGGCATCATTCCCGCCATGGCCGGCGGACTATCGGCTGGTTCACCGCAATCGTGACGTCCGGAGCGGCAGAATTCACGCTGCCCGAGGGCATGAAGTCCGCGATCATCGACCATGCCCGTCGCGAGCATCCGCGCGAGTGCTGCGGCGTCATCATTGGCAAAGGGGCGCATCCGAACCGCATTCTTGAGATGAAGAACGTTGCCGAGGGGAACAGATTCTACGAAATAGACCCAACGCAATTGATCGAGCTGGAATTCGAGATTCTTCCCGCGGAAGATCTCGAATTGTTGGCGATTTATCACTCGCATCCGGAGTCTGTAGCGTTTCCATCGGCAACCGATATCGAGTTGGCATTCTGGTCAGAGGCCGTCTATCTCATCTGTTCGCTCGAAATGTCCCAGCATCCGTATGTCCGCGGATTTCGCATTCGGGACGGTAGCGTGGACGAAGTCACGCTCCTGTCCTGACGCCCCCAGGCTTGAAATCCTCCTCTGCAGCGTCTGACGCCGTACAATTTCCACTATGATTCAGTCATCACCTCCCGACTTCTCCCAACGGTTGCGGGCCCTTGCGGCCGCTCCAGGCGTCTACTTGATGCGGGATGCCCGAGGCAACGTTATTTACGTCGGCAAAGCGATGCGCCTGCGCGATCGAGTCCGCTCATATTTCCAGGCCACCAGACACAGCGACGCAAAGACGCGGGAGCTTGTGAAACACATTGCCGATTTCGAGGTGATCCGCACCGACACCGCCACGGAAGCACTCATCCTCGAGAACGAGCTCATCAAGCGCTACCTCCCTCGCTACAATGTCATGCTCAAGGACAGCAAGACGTATCCCTATCTCAAAATCACAAACGAAGAGTGGCCAAGGATCATCTCGACGCGCCGCATTGTCGATGATGGTGGCCGCTATTTCGGTCCGTACACGTCTGCTGGTTCCGCTTACCGGACGCTCAACCTGCTGAACCGGCTCTTTCCCTACAGAAAGTGCGACAAGCGAATCACCGGAAAAGAAGACGTGTGCCTCTACTATCATCTCAACCAATGCACTGCCCCGTGCATCGGCGCCGTCGATCGCGCTACCTATCTCAAAGCGCTCGATTCAGCCGCGCTCTTTCTCAACGGGCACGCAACGGAGATTGTGCAGACGCTCAATGAAGAAATGGGACAAGCCGCGGACGCCTGGAATTTCGAGCGCGCCGCCGAGCTTCGAGACCGCATCGAAGCGATCAATCATGTTCTCGAACGGCAAAAGATTGTAAGTCCGAATCATGACAACGCTGACGTCCTCGCGGTGGCCCAGGGAGACGGGGGCGACGCCGGCGTTCAGGTCGGGTTCCTCCGTGCGGGTCGCCTCCTTGGATCCGAATTCTTTCCAATGCAGGCCCGGGTCGAGGATGCGCCAGGCGAAATTCTGGCCGGTTTCGTGAGTCAGTTCTACGCGGATGCGGCGGTCGTTCCCCCAAGCATTCTGCTCGACCGGGAATTACCGGAAGGCGAACGCGGTCTGCTCGCGGAATGGCTCGCCTCTCGCCGCGGTGGCGCTGTTGAACTGGCAGTTCCCAAGCGGGGCCGCAAGCGCGAACTGGCCGCTATGGTTTCGAAAAGCGCGGCCGAAAACCTCGAACAGAGTCGCCTCCGGTTCCTCTCGGACGAGCAACGCATGATCGGTGCGATGACCGACCTCGCCGCCGCGTTGGGCCTACCGCGATTGCCATTGCGGATAGAGTGCTATGACATCTCGAACCTGCATGGAACCAGCCCCGTAGCCAGCATGATTGTGTTTGAAAATGGCCGACCGGCGAAAAAGGAATACCGCCGTTTCGCCATCAAGACGGTAGTCGGCAGCAACGACTTCGCAATGATGAGGGAGGTAATCGGTCGACGCTTCCGCCACGCGGCTGACGGAGAATCTGATGGCAAGTGGGCATCGATTCCAGATTTGGTGATCGTCGATGGAGGCAAGGGTCAGTTGAGCGCCGCCGTTGCTGGGCTCGAAGACGCCTCCTGGGCCGATCAACCGATTGTGTCGCTGGCCAAGGAAAACGAGGAGATCTTCCTTCCGGGAATCTCGGATCCGGTCGTGCTGCCCAGAGATTCCCAGGCGTTGTTCCTGGTGCAACGCGTTCGGGATGAAGCCCATCGATTCGCGGTCTCATTCCATCGTCAGAAACGCAGCAAAGCGACATTCCAGTCCCGTCTCGACGAGATTCCTGGTGTAGGGCCAAAACGAAAGCAGGCCCTCCTTCGCCAGTTTGGTTCTCTGAAGGCGATCAAGGAAGCAGATGCGGAGGCACTGGCGACAGTGCCTGGCATTAGCCGCGTCGTCGCGGAACAGATCAAGGCCGCGTTGTGAACGCTGAACTTCCCATGCCGCCCGAGCTTCCCAAAGTGGTCTCTGCCTCAAATCCCAGGGCTGTTGAGTTGGCCTCGAACACATTGAGGCGGGGCGGAGTGGTGGCGCTGCCGACTGATACGGTATACGGCCTGGCGGCGGCGATCGATCAGCCTCTCGCGATCGCCAATCTCTTCGCGATCAAGAAACGCCCGGATGGGAAGCCGATACCCATACTCGTGAGTCGCTCGGCAGATTTGATGCGCCTCTCTCCGGGACTCTCCGCGATCGAGCGAGGCCTCGCCGAGCGGTTTTGGCCCGGAGCGCTGACTCTGGTCCTGAATGCGGCGCCAGGTTTGCCCGAATCACTCACCGCCACGGAGGGCGGCGGACAACGCACGGTCGCCGTGCGGCTCCCTTCCCACCCGCTTGCCATAGCCATCATCCAGGCCGCGGGGGGCGCCCTGGCGGTGACGTCCGCGAACCTCTCAAACGATCAGCCAGCATTGAATGCGAGCCAGGTCTCCCGGTTGGGCTCGCCTCATCCTGACTTGATCGTTGATGATGGTCCAGTTCCCGGGGGGATTGCTTCGACGATCATCCGCGTACGTGCGTCGCAAATTGAAGTCCTCCGCCACGGGCCTATCACCGAGTCCGAGCTTACCGAATTCACGCGGGAATTCAACAATCAGACATCGGCTTTCCGCGTCGGCGCGGTATGATCAGGAGTTGATGACGTGTTCAGGTTTCTGATAGAGCGATATCGGAGACGACTGGCTTGAGTTGGACAGTCTCGCGCGACCGGTCAGCAGTCACTCAGAGTTCGTTGCCGTTCACGAGATTCCTGGCGCTGCAATGAGAAACCTCGCTCTCCTGATTGGCCTGATTCGATGAAGCCTCCCTTTGGCATTGGAAGACGCGGCAGTTCTCCACGGGACGACCGCGAGACGCCCGACACCGAAAACGAGACTGAATCGCGGGGCGAACGAATCGTGACGTATGTCGCCGCCGAGACACAGAACGCATCTGATTCAGCGCCGATTCGGCCTGACCTCGGCCCACCCGCGCCCGGCCCGCAGGCGGGTAATCAACCAGGTTCCGGGCTCGGTCTGGTGATCAGTGTCGCCGTTTCCGCCGTGGTGTTTGTTCTCGCTATTTACGCCACCGGGAGCCCGACGGCGAATCCACTGCCATTGGCGCAAACGACGAATGCACTCTTCTGGGTCGTTGGCATAGTTGCGGCCGCGAGCGCGGGCGCGGGCGCCATTTATGCCGATCGCACCGCGGTCCGATTCGCGGATGGCGATGCGGCAACCGGGATCCGGGCCAGCACCGCATGGATCATTCCTGTCGTCTGCACCGCAACCGCCATAATACTTGTGGCGACGTTTCACAATTCGACCATGATTGTGGCAGGTCCGTTGATCGCGTTCCTGGGTAATGCAGGATCCCTTCTGTCCCGCGATCTTCTCGATGACGCGGATGATTCGGCCCAGAAGACAGCAACGACCATCCATGCCCTGGTGATTCACACCGTCGCCTTTCTGGCGCTGAGCGGCATCTATTTGAACAAGTTGCCGATTGCGCTTACGTCTCTGTTGACCGTGGTGGTCGTGACACTCCTGGCGGTTGAAGTGCTCGAACGGCGCTCCATTCTGCACAGCAGAAGAGTTCTCTTGTCATTGGTCGCGGGGTGGGCCGTCGCCGCCACGGCGGTTCCATTGGCATGGTGGCTAACGCATGGCTGGACCGGAGGCGCCGTCCTCTTCGTGGCGTTCTATTGCGCGGTCGGCATCATCCAGACGTGCGTTGAACGGGGTGGACTGCGCCCACGAGACGCCGTCGAGTTCGGCGTTGTTCCCTTCGCCGCGTTCATACTTCTGGCTGTAACTTCATGACGAAACAGGAAAGCGGGAATACCGGGCGTCCAGCACCTCCCGCATCACTCCATGATGCGCTGATTCGCCTTGACAGAGCAACCGAACTCCTCGAAGGGCTGGAAGAGCTTGGGGTCGATAGTCGCCAGGAGTTACAGGATCTGATGGAGCGGCTCGAGCGGCAGATCGACGAAGCAGAGTGACAGACCATGCCGTGTCAGGAGCCTAGTGGACCTCTTTGAAGCCAACCGCC
>JBBRVX010000026.1:0-34043 GCA_038246475.1 Thermomicrobiales bacterium
GGGATGGCCCACGGCACCAGCACCGCCGCGCGCACCAGGCCGCGCAGCGGAAACTCCTGCGACAGCACCAGCGCGATCGCCAGCCCGATCAGCGTTTCCAGCGCCACCGAGGCCCCGGTGAAGTAGATGGTGTTCTTCCAGGCGTTCCAGAAGCGCGCGTCCCGCAACAGCCGCTCGTAATTGCCCAGCCCGACGAACTCCGCGCCAGGCATGATCATCGACACTTTCTGCAGGCTGATCCACATCGTCTGCGCGGCGGGATAGAGCGCCACGGCGACGATCAATACGAACGCCGGAATCAGCAAGGCGTAGGCGAAGGCGTGCCGGGACGGAAGACGGAGGACGGAGGACGGAGGATGGGTTTCGGACATGGCACGACGTTCCAACTTTGTACCTCCGTCTCCCGTCTTCCGTCCTCCGTCCGCGATCACGCCATGATGTCCGTAATCTGCTGGGCGATTTCGTCCAGCGCCTCTTTGATCCCCTTCTGGTTCGCCAGCGCCCCGGACAATCCGGATTGGATCGCCAGCGACATCTGCGGGTAGGCCGGGTGGATCGGCCGCGCCGTGGAGCCGGTGAAGACTTCCTTCAGGCCGACCATGAACGGGTTCTTCTCCTGCAGCTCGGGATCGTCGTAGACGGCCGGCCGCGTCGGGGCCACGGCGATATCGAGGGCGTAGCGCTTCTGCGACGCCTCGCTGGAGAGGAACTGGATCAGCTTGAACGCTTCCTCTGGATGCTTGCTGGAAGCGTTCAGCCCAAACTGGTAGCCGCCCAGGCAGGCCGTGCTCTTCCCCTCCGGGAAGTGCGGCAACGGCTCGAAGCTGACCTTGTCGACGACCTTCGATTCGGCCGGATCCTGGGCAATGTTGTAGACGTACGACCAGTTGCGCAGGAAGACGCCGTTGCCGCTGGTGAACGGCTGCCGGCTCGGCTCCTCGTCGTACGTCAGGACCGCTTCGGGGGTGATCTTCATGTCGTAGATCAGATCGTGCATGAACTGCAACGCCGCGATCCCGGCCTCGTTGTTGATGGTGACGTCCGTCCCGGTCAGCGTGCTGCCGCCCGCCGAGCCGAGGAACTCGACCCAGTCGCAGACCAGCACTTCGGCCTGCTTCGCCTGCCAGAGGAAGCCCTGCAGATCGGGGTTCCCTTCCTTGGCCACGATCTCGGTGGCGGCGCTGGTCAGCTCCTCCCAGGAGGTGGGGGCCGTGAAGCTGTACTTGTCGAGCAGGTCCTTGCGGTAATAGAGGAAGCCGCCATCGACGAACCAGGGCCAGGCCACCGTCTTGCCATCCCAGGTGCAGTTCTCGATCAGCCCCGGGTAGTAGGCCGCCTTGTCCTCATCGGTGACGAAGTCGTCGAGCGGCAGCGCCAGGCCAGCGCCGCCGAACTCCGGAATCCAGATGCAGTCCTGCGTGAAGACGTCCGGCTCGCCATTCTTGGCGTTCAGGGAGTTGACGAGGTACGTGTGCACTTCGGTGCTGTTGTTCGGGGTCGGCAGCTCGATGTACTGCACCTTGATACCGGGGTTGGCGGTCTCGAAATCGGCCAGCAGGCTGGCGAGCTGCTCCGGCCCGAACATCTTGATGCCGGCAAAGGTCAGCTGCACCTCGTCCTGCCGCCGCACCGAGGCAAAGCCGCGGCGTTGCGTGCCGGCAGTCGCCACCGTCGCGCCCAGCGCGGCGCCGACACCGGCCTTGACCACGTTGCGGCGGGAAATCGTCGTCTCTTGCATGAGGAACCTCGCCTTCTTATCGCCAACGCCGGCCGCGTGCATCGCGGCGGCCACTCTGCCTGTTCTCGCGCCTCCTTTCCGGTGAGTCGGGAGTCGGGACCCCAAGATCCAAGCCTCCCCCGTCCTCCCTATCACCCCATCACCCCATCACCCTCGTCTCACCCGCCGTCCAACCGAATCACCTCCCGCGCCGTCGCCTCGTCGGTGACCAGCACATGCAGCAACCCGGCGCGTAACGCACCCAGGATCGCCGCCGACTTGCGCGTGCCGCCCGCCACGCCGATGATCATGGGAATCGAGGCCAGATCGTCGAGGGACAGGCCGATCACCCTGCGCGTCACCGGCAGATCGAGACGCCGCCCCTGCCGATCGAAAAAGTCGACCAGGATGTCGCCAACCGCGCCGGCGGAGCGGATCCCTTCCAGGGTGACCTCATCGATGTAGCCGGCGCGGTACATCCCGGCCAGGTCGGGCTGCGCCACGCCGATGCCCGTCACGGAGATGTCCGAGCGGCGGCCGATTTCCAGCGTCTCCCGCACCTGCGGGTCTTGCAGCAGCGACTGCCGCACCAGCTCGCTCTCCACGATCATCGGCGCGGGCAGGAAATGGGGCGTCCCCCCCACCCTGTCGGCCAGCAGGCGCACGATGAGGTGGTTATCGATCGCCGGCAGCTTGCTCCCGAGGGAGCCGAGGGCCTGCGTCACGTGGATATCGCGGTAGTAGGCCGGTCGCAACGCCTGCACGACTTCGTAAAGCGTCGTGCCCCAGCCCACGCTGATGCTCATGCCATCGCCGAGCACCGTCGTCAGATAGCGCGCGGCCAGCTCGCCGATCTGGGAGAGGAGCCGCGCCGGATCGGCCGACGACGCGGCCAGCACGCGCGCCACGCGCAAGCCGAAGCGATTGGTCAGCTCAGCCTGGAGATCGGGCACGACCGTGGCCGGATAGCGGATGCGCACTTCGACGATGCCGGCCGCTTCGGCTTCCGCCAGCAGGCGCGACACGGTCGGCACGGATCGCCCGATCTGGCGGGCGATCTGCTCCTGGGTCAGCTTGTCGATCCAGTAGAGCGTGGCCACCTCGGCCAGCACCGCCTGCCGCGCCTCGGCGCCCGCCTTGCCCGCCTGCCGCGACCGGACGCCCTGCTGCCCCATCGTCGCTCCGTCGCGCAATGGCCGCTCCCCAATGCAAGATTTTCCGCCTATCACAAATTCTTGCGACGACACGGTATCGCGGTAGGTGGCGGCTGTCAATGGGGTCGGATCAAACGTACGCGCGTCAAAACCTTGCGTACCGAGCGACGCCGAGCCAGGACATCGCGGGCAGCGCGGTTAGAATGGAGGGGGCGCCATGAACCGAGGGTAGAGCAGATGAATGTGTACATCGAACTTCTTGATATGGCATCAGGGATGATGCTAAAGGCCTACGATACGGAAGCCGATGCGTTTGAAGACCTCACGGCTTTTGGCTGTGAGCATGGTAATGACCACCTACGGGGTCTTGCACTGCTCCGGGTTTTTGACGATCGCCCCTCACTGATAGCCATGGACGACGATCTCATCACGCTCCTCTATGCCAAGGAACAGCCGGTCCCACAGATGAACCCTCGCTAGAACGTCGCCCAGATTCGCCGGACCAATGCCTACAAAGTTGAGGTTTCAAGGTTTCCGGAAAAAGCATCGGTCATCCCTAGTCCAAGAGCCAATGCCACATCCACCCAGTTCCGGGAAACTATCTGGATCGAGGTCGATGCCGAGAGGAATAGTGCGACCTGGGGCGAGCACGCCAGCGATCCAGATCTGTTAACGCTCCGCATCCAGGTGCGCGAGCTCAGCGAAGGTAAGCCAATCTGGTTCGAGCGCCACTGTCAGGCGATCAAGCAGTTGCCAAAGTCGGGTGTCCGCCTCATCAACTTCAAGCAGTACGTGCCAAGCCGCGACAGCCGCGTGGCGAAGGCAGCTCCCAACGAGCGCAAACACCAGGTTCCCTCCGTGCGTTGCGGCCGCCGGCAGCGCGCCGACCCACCCGAGTTCCATCTGGGCCGGTGCGTCGCCTCGTCGCAGGCTAGCGACCGCGACAGGCTGCTCCCCGACGAGGGCGAGGTACATGGCTTCGGGCAAGAGTTCGTCCGGGTTCAAAAACAGCTCGACCGCCTCGTCATCCACCAGCGATCGCATGGGATCCCACCGATGCCCCTGCCGGTAAAGCTCCGCGTGCAGCCATGCCAAGGCGCTCACGAGCACCCGGCCGCTCCCCAGCTCTGCGTGCGACACCACGCGATACCCTGCTGCCTCAATCCGCGCCATGGCCAGGTCGAACTCCGTCGCCACAGGATCAGGCATGGCGCCAGCGGGCAGCACACCACGCCGCGTCCGCATCAGGGGCGTGAATCCATGCTGCTGGAAGAACACGCAGGCAGCCTCCTCGAGGGCCGACGTGGCGGCTTGCAGTGGGCGATGGTCGGGCTTGAGCGCCCGCAGCTCCGCGAGCAGTGCCGACGCTGGACCCTGCGACCAGAAGGCGGGCCGTCCATGCAGGGTCACGCGCCACCGCGCGGGGTGCAGCCAGTTCTCCCACAGGGTGCCGAGACCCAAGATGCCATCTTGGTCGATAGCGACCAGGGTGCGACGAAACGGGAGCGGCTGGTCTTGATCAGGTCCGTGAACCGCGACTTGGAGCGAGGCGCTCGAATCCCTTTCCGTCACCGTTGCCACGAGATCTGCCGCCGATTGCTGATCGGCCTCAATCCAAGTGCGAATTAGCACGTAGTGATCTCCGCTGCTCGCCGACAGGACTGTTGCTGCCCAGGTGGTGCGGCATGCCCGGACTTCGTGGCTATAGACCGGTACAGCGGTCCTACCAGAGCCGCTGACGGCAAGCGTACGCTTTCACCAGCGCGAAGTTTGCTCCCGATTGAGATGGCAATGTGCCTCATCGTGAGACGAATTTAGCAGCACATCTGGGCGCGGTTTCCGGCAAGGGAGCCATTGCTGACCGTCGATCTGCTTCTTCAACAGGCTGGGCCGTTTGCGATACTATCGCCGTCCGGCTAACTGGTCGTACGCGTCGCGAGTGCCTTTCCTGGGCCGGGAAGCCGCCAACGCGGGTGTGGAACGAAAGGGAAGGAACAGAGGGTGGATACGCACGAGCGCGCCGAGGATCGCGTCCGCACCGCGTCACGGCCGAGCGAGCTGAAGATCACCGACCTGCGCACGGCCACGGTCGGGTGGGATCGCTGGCATTTCACGCTGGTGCGCCTCGACACGAATCAGGGGCTGAGCGGCTACGGCGAGGTGCGCGATTTCGCCAGCAAGACCTACGCGCTGATGCTGAAGCGCCTCTTGCTCGGGGAGAACCCCTGCAACCTCGACAAGCTGTTCCGCACGATCAAGCAGTTCGGGCATCACGGGCGCCAAGCGGGAGGCGTCTGCGGCGTCGAAATGGCGCTGATGGACCTGGCCGGCAAGGCGTACGGCGTGCCCGCCTACGCGCTCGCCGGCGGCAAGTTCCGCGATCGCATCCGGATGTACTGCGACACGCCCAACGAGCCGACCGGCGCGGAGATGGGACGCGAGCTGCTCCGGAAGATCGAACAGGGCTTCACCATGCTGAAGATGGACGTCGGCGTCCAGCCGCTGATCGGCGTCGAGGGGGCCCTGAGCTGGCCGCAAGGGATGCTCCCCGGCGACGCCGCGGACAAGGTCGAGGATCTCTTCAACATCACCCAGCTGATGCACCCCTTCACGCACGTCCGCCTGACTCCAAAGGGGATCGACCTCATCTGCGAGTACGTCGCCGAAGTCCGCGCGGTCGTCGGCGACCAGGCGCCGATCGCCGCCGACCACTTCGGCCACATCGGCATCGACGACTGCCTCCGCCTGGGCCAGGCGCTGGAGCCCTACAACCTCGCCTGGTTGGAGGACCTGGTGCCCTGGCAGTTCACCGACAAGTGGGTGCAACTGGAGCGGGCGCTCAATACCCCTGTCTGCACCGGCGAGGACATCTACCTGCTCGACGGCTTCAAGCCGCTGCTGGACGCGCGCGCCGTCAACATCGTCCACCCGGACCTCGCCACCAGCGGCGGGATCGTGGAGACGAAGAAGATCGGCGACTACGCGCAGGCGTGCGGCATCAGCATGGCGCTGCACATGGCCGGTACGCCGGTCAGCACCATGGCCAGCGTCCACTGCGCCGCGGCGACGCAGAACTTCATCGCCCTGGAGCACCACTTCAACAAGGTGTCCTATTGGGGCGACTTCATCGACGGCGTGCCGAAGCCGATCATCCAGAACGGCTTCATTCCGGTGCCCGAGGGGCCGGGGCTCGGCTTCGAGCTGAATCTGGAGGCGGTGCGGGAACACCTGGTGCCCTGGGACCGCGGCTTCTTCGCGCCGACCCCCGAATGGGACGACATGCCCAGCCACGATCGTCTCTGGTCGTGACGCTGATCATCTACGTCCACTTCGTCGTGTCGTGTGCGCAGGCTAGGTGCTGCGGCGGCCACAGGTGCGGCGCTGGCTGGAGCGGGCGACAGGGGCAGTACTGGTTGGACTTGGACTGCGCCTCGCAACATCGTACGCCGCGTGCGCACGCCGCTACTCAGCACTCATGCCGCGATCACGGCGGCAAGGGCGGTCGCTTCGGCGATGGCTTGCTCGCGTAGGAGTGCGCGGCTCCTCACGTTGGCAGCTCGAGTCAAATTTGCCGCCTCTACGTCACAGAGGATGTACCATCGTTCCGCAACAGGCAGACATCTCCAACCCGTCTCACACGTTCTCCATATGGAGAGCTCCATTGCCGGGCAAAGACGGGGCGGCGGAAGGACGGGCGATGGCAGGCATCGTCGGATCGATACTGCAGCGACGCTACCGGATCGAGGGTCCAGTCGGGCGTGGCGGCATGAGCGCCGTCTACCGCGCGACAGACCTCCGTCTCGATGCTCCTGTCGCCATCAAGTGCCGGCGTGGCGCCGAAGACATCCTCGGCGAGGCGTTCGCGCGGGAGGCCCAGGTGCTCGCCACGCTGCGCCACCCGGTGCTCCCCAAAGTCACCGACTACTTCATCGAAGAGGGCGGGCAGTACCTCGTCATGGAGTACGTGCCGGGCGATGACCTGGCCATCCTCCAACTCCGCCAGAGGCAGCCCTTCGCGGTTGACCAGGTGCTCGCCTGGGCGGATCAGTTGCTCGACGCGCTCGCCTACCTGCACGGCCACAACCCTCCGGTCCTCCACTGCGACATCAAGCCGGCAAACCTCAAACCGACGCCACAAGGACGCATCGCCCTGCTCGACTTCGGCCTCGTCAGGTGGCGGCCGGGCGGTGAGTCAAGCCTGACCGGCTACACCCTGACCTTCGCGTCGCCGGAACAGATCGGCGGGGCGCCACTCACCGGCGGCAGCGATCTCTACGCCCTGGCCGGCACGCTGCACGACCTGCTCACCGCGCAGCCCTTCCCCGAAGCCCTGCAGCGTCTGGCGGCGGTCGAAGCGGGCGAGCCCGACCCGTGGCAACCGCCGCATGAGCGCAATCCGGCCGTGCCTGTGGCGGTCTCGCTGGCGCTGGCGCAGGCGTTGGCCCTGGACCCCGAACGGCGGCCGGCGAACGCCGAGGAGATGCGGACGCTGCTGCGGAACGCCTCCAACGAACGGCCTACTCTCCACATCGCGGCGCCTGTGGCCGGCACCAACCGCTCGGGCGCCACGGCCGGCAACCTCCCGAGGTTGCTCACCCCTCTCATCGGCCGGCAGCGGGAAGTGGACGCCGTTCAGCACCTGCTCGACGATGAAGCGGCGCGCCTTGTGACGCTGACCGGCCCCGGCGGCACCGGCAAGACCCGGTTGGCCCTCGCGGTGGCAGACGCCGTCTCCGACAAGTACCAGGACGGCGTCTGGTTCGTCGACCTTTCGCCGATTGCCGATCCCGGCCTGGTGGCTTCGAGCATTGCCGACGCCCTCAGCATCCACAAGCGCGGGTCCGCGGACCTGCTGGAGGGGGTACGAGAGCATCTGCGGACCCGTGCGGCGCTGCTGGTGCTTGACAACTTCGAGCAGGTGCTGGCGGCGGCGCCACTGGTGGTGACGCTGTTGACGGCCTGCCCGGGTCTCAGCATCATGGCCACCAGCCGCGAGCCACTGCGGGTCAGCGGGGAGCGTGAGTACCCAGTGTCGCCGCTCCCCCTGCCGGATGCCATCACCCTCTTCGTCGCGCGTGCCCGTGCCATCCAGCCGGAGTTCGCCGCGACCGGCGCGCTCGAACTGGTCGTTGCCGATATTTGCACCCGGTTAGATGGCCTGCCACTGGCCATCGAGTTGGCTGCCGCCCGCACCCGGCTCTTGCCGCCGGGGGCGATGTTGGCCCGGCTGGAGCGTCGCCTGCAGGTCGTGGGCAGCGGGCCGCGCGATCTCCCAGCACGGCAGCAGACGCTCCGCCGCACCATCGACTGGAGCCACGATCTCCTCTCGCCGCGGGAGCAACGCCTCTTCGCCCGGCTGGCGGTCTTCGTTGGCGGGCGGGCGCTCGAGGCGATCGAGGCCGTCGGCAATGCTGACGGCGCACTGGCCGATAGTGTGCTGGACGGCGTGGAGTCCTTGATCGCCAAGAATCTGTTGCGTCAGGAGTCAGGGGCTGACGGCGAGCCGCGCCTCGTCTTCCTGGAGACGATCAACGAGTACGCACGCGAGCGGCTCGAAGAAAGCGGCGATGCGGCCGTGATGCATCGCGCCCATGCCGCGTACTACCTCACCGTGGCCGAGGCCTCCTTGACCGGTCTCGTCGGTCCCCAGCAGGACTGTTGGATGGCCCGGCTGGGCGAGGAACACGACAACCTGCGTGCCGCGCTGAGTTGGGCACGGGATCAGGGTGAATCCGAGGTGTGGCTGCGATTGGCCGGCGCATTGTGGCGGTTCTGGGAATTGGGGTTCCACGTTCGGGAAGGCCGGGCGTGGCTGGAGGCGGCACTCGCTGCCGATCGTGGGGCGCCATCGGCGGTGCGGGCAACGGCGCTCAACGGGGTCGCCAATCTGGTGCGGATGCAAGGCGATCTGACGCAAGCTTCGGCCTTTCTCGAGGAGAGCCTCAGCCTCTCTCGCGCCGCGGGTGATCGCTTTGGGATCGCACGGGCGCTGAACGACCTGAGCAATGTTGTCAGCGATCGGGGCGATTACGCGGGCGCCATCGCCTTGCTCGAGGAGAGTCTGGTCCTGGCGCGGGAAGTCGGCGCCGATTGGCTCGTGGCGTGCGCGCTGCACAATCTCGGACTGACCGCTACATACCTGGCTGAATACGAGCGGGCAAGCGCCCTGCTCACGGAGGCTCTGGAGTGGTGGGAGCGCCTTGGCGACGAAGTTTCACGCGCCAGGTCGCTCTCTGTCGCCGGAATGGTGGCGCAGCAGCAGGGCAACATCGACCGCGCCCTCGTCTACCAGAGCGAGAGCCTGGCTATGCGGCGTCGCGCCGGTGACCGCTACGGAGCGGCCGTCTCGCTCGGCTACCTGGGATGGATCGCGTTGGACCATGGTGAGGCGCAACAGGCTCAGACGCTCTTCCGCGAGGCGCTTCCCTTGCACCACGAAGCGGGGAACCGGAAAGGCATGTCCCGTTGCCTGATGGGGGTGGCGCTGTTGGCCGTCGGCCAGGGCCGACCGGACGCCGCCGCCCGATTGCTCGGCGCGGCGGATGCATTTGGTCGCGCCAACGGTGCGGTGCTTTCTCCCGACGAGCGGCGTTTCTTCGAGCAATCGGTCTCCGCCGTCAACGCCTCGCTGTCCGCGGAAGACTTCGCCGCCGCGCTGGCGGCAGGTCAGTCCGTTTCCGCGAAGCAGGCTGTTGCCCTGGCGCTCGGGGAGCTCGGCTGATGTCGTCTGCCGTATCCGCTTCCGTGCCGCGGCTCCTGGCCATCGAGCCCGACGTGCAGCCGTCCGAGTTTGCCCTTGAGGCCGACGTTGCCACCCTCGGACGCTCCCCCCTCTGTGACGTCGTCGTCCCGCGGGAAACCGTCTCCCGCCTCCACGCCCGCATCTCCCGCGAGGGGCCGCGCTTTCTCCTCCAGGACGCCGGCAGCGCCAACGGCACCTTCATCAACGGCGAGCGGCTCACGGCGCCGCATCTCCTTGCCAACCGCGACCAGATCGGCCTGGGCAGGCCCACGCCTCTCCTCGCCTACGCCGACCCCGACCCGACGGTCGTTGCCGCGAGCCGGCTCCGCTTCAACGAGCGCACCCTGCACTTCTTCCTCGGATTGCAGCCGCTCGAGCTGACGCCCAACGAGTTCCGCCTGCTCCGTTTTCTGCACCAGCACGCCGGCCAGCTCCGCACCCGCGAGCAGTGCGCGGAGGCGATCTGGGGCCCGGACTACGTCCCCGGTTGGGACGCGGCCACACTCGATCGCGTGGTCAGCAACCTCCGCCGCAAGCTGCGTAACGCCGACCCCACCGAACTGATCCGCACCCGCCCCGGCCTCGGTTACGAACTGATTCTCTGAGAAGACACGGGAAGTAGTCGCCTCCAGCACCGGTCCCTCTCCACGCCGGCCCCCTCTCCTCACCGCGGTGAGGAGAGGGGGGATCGTGACATCGAGAGGCGTCGCCACATGCCACCTTTCTCGACATCAACGCTCCCCTCGTCCAGCGCACTGGGAGAAGGGATGGGGGTGAAGGCTGCTCGGGAGTGGGCCGACGCTGAGGGCCAGCGCCGAGGCGCCTGAAAGCTCAAACGACCACCCCCCAAAATCGTCAGCCGATCGGGAGGTCATCGCCGTGGCTCCTGGGCGGTGTCGGCCCTAGGGTGGAGATCGGCGCTGGCGAAGCGCCGTCGACGACCGGCGGAACGACGAAAGGAGAACCCCATGTCCGTTGCCACCCTGCCTATGCCGCACCCGGCCATCGAGGCCGCGAGCGACCACCTGCGCGACCTGCGCGGCCGGCTGCTCGGCCAGCTCATCACCCCAGACGACCCCGGGTACGACGCGGCCCGCCGCGTGGTCAACCTGCAGAGCGATCGCCGCCCGTGGGCCATCGTCCGCGCGGCGGACGCCGACGACGTCGCGGAGGCTGTCGCCTTCGCCCGCGAGCACGCCCTCCCGTTGGCGGTGCGCAGCGGCGGCCACAGCATCGCCCTCTACAGCGTGATCGACGGCGCCCTCGTCGTTGACCTCTCGCGGATGAAGCGGATCCGCATCGAGCCCCAGGCGCGGATCGCCCGCGTCCAGCCTGGCGCTACTTCCGGCGACCTCGCCGGCCCGGCAAACGCCCACGGCCTGGCGCTTACCACCGGCGACACCCATTCGGTGGGCTTCGGCGGCTTGACGACCGGCGGCGGCATCGGCTTCATGGTCCGCAAGTACGGCCTCGCTATCGACAACCTCCTCGCGGCGCAAGTCGTCACGGCCGCGGGCGACATTGTGACCGCCAGTGCCGACGAGCACGCGGACCTCTTCTGGGCGATCCGGGGTGGCGGCGGCAATGCCGGCATCGTCACCGAGTTCACCTTCCGCCTGGCGCCCGTTAGCCAGATTCTGGGCGGCGAGCTGCTGCTGCCCGCCACGCGCGAGGTGCTGCGCGGCTACCTCGACTACGTCGCCACGGCGCCCGACGACCTGACCACGATCGCGCACCTGATGTACGCTCCCCCGTTTCCCCACGTGCCCCAGGATCTTGTCGGTACGCTCGTCTTCTCGATCCTCGTCTGCTGGACGGGTGACGTCGCGGCCGGGGAGGAAGCCGTCGCGCCCTTGCGGGCATTGGCCACACCGCTGGTCGACGCCGTGGCGCCGATGCCCTACCCGGACATCTACCGCTTCACCGCCCACCAGGCCGAGCCGCATGGCGCCGCGATCCGCATGATGTTCGCCGACGAGCTGAGCGACGCCACCCTCGACGCGTCACTCGAGGCCATGCGGCGGGCCTCGTCGCCCTTCAGCCTGGTCCAGTTCCGCGGACTCGGCGGCGCTTTCGCCCGCGTTCCGGAGGAGGCCACGGCCTTTGCCCACCGTCAGCACCCCTACTTCTTCGCCATCATCGGGCTCTGGCTCGATCCCACGCAGGATCCCGCGGTGCACCAAGCCTGGACCGCGCAGCTCTGGCAGCAGATTCACCACGAAGGGAAAGGCGTCTACGTCAACTTCCTGGAAGAGGAAGGCCCCGACCGCATTCGCGAGGCCTACCCACCAGCTACCTACGCCCGCCTCGCCGCCATCAAGCGACGCTACGACCCGGAGAACCTTTTCCGCTTCAACCAGAACGTCCCGCCGGCATCGTAGGGAATGTCCAGCGAGGACGAGCGGACACGTTGGCGAGCCACGCCCGACCGAGGGAATGCACCATGGACGACATCACCTTCGATCGCATCGCCGTAACCGTGAGCGCCGGCTGGGGCAGGCGCTCGATCCTGGGCCTGCTCGCGGGCACTGCTTTTGGCCGCTTGACCAGCCTCTCCGGTCTTGACGAGGCCGAGGCCCGCGACAAGAAGAAGGGTGGGAACAAGAAGAAGGGGAACGGGAAGAAGCACGACAAGAAAAAGAAGAAGCGGGACAAGCCGAAAGGCGAACCTTGCGGGGACGGATATTGCAACCAGACGCAATGCTGTCACCTCGGACAGTGCGTCGACCGCTCCCTGTGTTGCACCGCCAACAGCGATTGCAATCTCTGCTCCCGCTGCGAAATCGGTCTCTGCGTCCCCAATCCGGATATGAACGGAAAGGCTTGCAACGGGTGCCTGGAGTGCGCGAACGGTGCCTGCGGCATCCCCAATGCTGAGTTCTGCGAGGACGACCAGCAGTGTCGGCCAAACGGCGAATGTTGCCCAAAGTGCGTCAACGACACGTGCTGTTCAGCGAGGGAGGCCTGCATCAATCCGGGGCCGTTCAACGACAACTTCTGCTGCGACAAAGTGGTGAACCAGCCGTGCGGAGCGAATGAGGACGGTACCTTCAGCGAATGCTGCAACCTTCGCACGGAGGAGTGTGTCGACGGCCACTGCGTGCTGAAGCCGGCGTGCGAGGGCGACCTGACCGCGCAGGGGCTCTGCTGCCCGAACGGACAGGTCGCCTGCACAGGTCCATCGGGGCCATTCTGCGCGCCAGCCGGACACAAATGCTGCGGCGACGCCAGTTGCGACTCGTCGCAGGTCTGCTGCGACCCGTCCCAAGGTCTCTGCTGCGCTCGAGGGAGCTGTGGCGAGAGGCAGTGCTGCACCGGCGGCATGAAATCCTGCCAGGGCACGTGCGTCGATACGCGGACCGACCGCCGCCACTGCGGCGCATGCGACTCCTGGTGCGACGGTCCCGGCCTGGAGTGTTGCGGCGGATCGTGCAAGACCATCCAAACCGACGAGGAGAACTGCGGGGCCTGCGGCGTCGCCTGTGATGCCCGCACCCAGCGCTGCGTCGACGGTCAGTGCCGCGAAATCTGCTCCCTCAATCAACCGCCCTGGCAAAACGCCTGTGACGACGGCGTCGACTACTGGTGCTGCCCCGATGGCTCCACCAGGTGCTGCCGGCTCTCCGGGCGACCACACTGCTGCTAGATGCCAAATCGTCGGCGGCTCGGCTTGTCGGGCCAAGCCGCCGAATCACGGGAGCAAGGTCATGTCTCATCTGGCAGGTTCTAGTTCCGGTAGCCGCCAAGGAGTGCTCTGGTCGGTCGCCTTGGCGGGATTACTGGCTCTCTTGGCCGCGGCGGTCCTCCGTTCCCACGTCGTCTCCGCGCCGTTCGCTTCAGGCGTCATGCAGGAACCTCCGGCGCTGCGCGAATTCACGTTGACGGCGGAGGAGATCGATTGGGAGGTGGCGCCGGGAACGACCGTGCGCGCGTGGGCCTACAACGGCCAGGTGCCGGGCCCTGAGCTCCGCGTCCGCGAGGGTGACCCGGACCGTGTCCCCCTCGTCAACCGGCTGCCGGTCGGGACCACGATCCACTGGCACGGCGTCGACGTGCCGCCGGCGATGCACGGGCCGGTTGGGCTCAACCAGGCGGCGGTCGAGCCCGGCGAAACGTCGGTTTACGAGTTCACGGCCACCAACCCCGGCAGCCGGATGTACCACGCGCACGCCGATCCGACCGTCCAGATTGCGCTCGGCCTCTACGGCCCGTTGATCGTCGAGTCACGGCAGCCGTCACAAACCTACGACCGCGAGTACACCGCGATGCTCGCCGAATGGGACCTGGAGCTGACACCGGACGTGGCAATGGGCAAGGCGCCGCGCGGCCTAAGCGACAGCCAGTTGCGCGGCGGGGAGCTCGGCACGGATCTCTTCCTGATCAACGGCCGCGCCCACGAGGGCATCCCGCCGATCGAGGTGGCAGAAGGTGAGCGAATCCTGATTCGACTGATGAACCTGGGCAACTTGCCACACGCCATCCACACCCACGGCCATTCCTTCCGCATTGTTGCCACCGACGGCAACACCGTTCCCGAGGGAATGGAGCTGGTCAAGGACACCGTCCTGATTGGCCCCGGCGAGCGCTACGATCTGGAACTGACCGGGAGCAACCCTGGCGTCTGGATGGTCCACTGCCACATGGAGCACCACGCTGCCAACGGGATGATGACCCTCATCCAGTACGACGGAGCAACGCCGACTGGCCCGATCGCGTCGTTCTTCAGCCCGGGCGGACAGGCGGTCCCCATGGAGGACCTCCACCTGCATGCGCCCGAGGCGGATGCGGACATGCCGCCGAAGGCGTCGAGGGTGGAGGACGCCGCCCCTTCCGCAATGCTGGCCGACCGAGACAAGACGGCGGGCACCGCGGTCGAGATCGCTTTACTCGACGACCGCTTCGATCCGCCGGTCCTGAGCGTCACGCCGGGGACAACCCTCCGTTTCGTCAATAAGGGAGCGAACTGGCACAGCGTCGCCGCCTTCGACGGCAGCTTCGACTCCGGGCGGATCGATCCCGGAGGAGCCTTCGATGTGCGGCTCGACGAGACGGGAACGGTCCGTTTCATCTGCAAGCACCACGGCCTGCGCGGAATGGTCGGCCAGGTCACCGTCGAGGAATGACCCGGCGGCAGAAAGGAGGTGCGGACACCCCATGTGGGACACCGTGGGGCCCGGCTCACCACCCAACACCGCATCGGCGGTTTGGGCAACACCATCTCGGTTCGAGCGACAAATTGACGGAGGCTATGATCATGGACAGTAACCAGCAAGAAATCATCTCTGCGCAAATCCTTCGCCGCTATCGGTCGGGACAAATGTCCCGCCGCGAGGCGATGCGGTTGCTGGCGGGGCTCAGTCTGGGCGTGGCGGGGCTCGGGGCGATCGGCGCGGGCGCCCTGGCTACGCGGGCGTCGACCGCCGTGGCGCCAGGAGACCTGGGCCACGGTCGGCACCGCGGGTTGTATGCCCCTTTGCCCCACGCTCAGGCCACCCCCACCGCAACGCCCCCGCCGCTGGGAGAGCGAACGGACGGGACCCGCGTTTGGCGGGTGCGGGTCGCTGGCATGGACGAGGAGAACCAGATCGACTTGCAATCATTCTTCCCGCGGAAGATCACGATCAACGCCGGCGACGCGATCTTCTTCGAGTTCCCGACGCCGCCCGGCTTCCACACGGTGACCTTCCTCGCCGGCGGGGAGGCGCCGCCGCTGATCATCCCGGACGCTTCCGCGGCCACGCCGGCCGCCGGTTCTCCGCCCGGCACGCCGCGGCTGATCATCAACCCGGAGGCGGCCTTTCCTTCGGGTCAGACCAGTTATGACGGCACCGCGTTCGTCAACTCCGGGCTTGATGTCGTCCGCCTCCCGGGTGATCCCTCATTCGTGCTCACCTTCACAGAGCCGGGGACCTACGAGTATCAGTGCATCCCCCATGGCGCGGTGATGAAGGGCACCGTTGTCGTCCAGGAGGCCGGGTCACTATTGCCGGAGGACCAGGCGACCGTCGACGCCCGCGGCGGCGAAGAACGGGCGGCCCTGATCCAGGAGGGGCAGGCGGCAATTGCCGAGTACGCCGAGGCCAATGCCACGGCTCGGGCCAACGACACCACCCTTTGGGAGGTTTCCGCCGGTGCTGGAGTGGGCCAGGCCCGGGTGATGCGATTCCTGCCCGAGGCGCTGGAGATCAAAGCTGGGGACACGGTCCGCTGGGTCAACCGCTCGATCAGCGAGCCGCACACGGTTACCTTCCTGGCGGACGGTATGGAGCAGCCCGAAGACATCTTCATCGAGCCGCAGCCGGAGGGTCCGCCGAAGATCGTCCAGAACCCGCAGACCCTCTTCCCGCAGGGCAGCACCCTCCCCATCGGCGAGGGCTACGTCAACTCCGGCTTCTTGGGCGAGCTCAACGGGCAACCTTTGCCCGGCGGACCGGCCTTCGAGGTCACCTTCGACGCCACTGGCGAGTATCGATATTACTGCGTACTGCACGCCAGTGGCCCCGAGGGACCTGGCATGGTCGGAAAGATCACCGTGTCATAGCGGCGGCCGTCGCGGGCGACCATCCCCTCGCGGAACGGCCCTTTGACGATCCATACGCCGGGCATGCCGGCTTTCTCCAGATGCGTGGAGACAGATTCAACAAACCACCAAGCGTGACGACAGTCCAGGAGCCAAGTGTGGGGTCAGGACAATGAGAAACGAGGAGGATCACAATGGACGAGAAGCGATTTGATGCGATTGCGCAGACGTTGGGCGATGGCGCCACCCGGCGCACGGCCGGCCGGTTCCTGGCCGGTAGCGCCCTGGCCGGGGTGGCCGGCTGGCTCGGCCTGAGCGAGCACGGCGAGGCGAAGCGGAAGCGGAAAAAGAAGAGCGAGAAGAAGAAGCGCTGCCCGGGCAGCCAACCGAAGAAGTGCCCGCCCACCTCCCGCGATCCGCAGGGTCTCTGCGTGCCGTCCGGCTTCACCTGTTGCAGCGAAGCGCTTGGCGGCGGCGCCTGCAATCCGGAAAACCCGCAGTGCTGCGCCCCCACGTTCCAGGCTCCAGGCGGACTCTGCATTCCCAGTGGATCGGTCTGCTGCACCTCGGCGGAGGGTGGTGGCTTTTGCGGCCCCGGCGCGACCTGCTGCCCGCCTGTTCCCGGCTTTCCTGATGGGTTCTGTGTGTCGCCCGGGTTTGACTGCCCGTTCGGGTTTTCCTCCGGCCGCATGAGCGGCATCAGCGAACGGCAGACCAACGCCCCGTCGCGCGCTGGATGAGCAACGCGTCGCCGGGAGCCGCGCCTGAGTAGGCGCGGCTCCCGGCGACAGCCGTACCGCCCGGCATTTGGCTTCTGGCTCTTGGCTGTTGGCCTCTGCTCGGCCTCGCCGACTTGCCGACTCGCCGTCTTCGTCCTCCCTGTCACCCGTCACTCGTCACCCGTCACCCAGTTCCACCGGCGGGACGACTCGGTCGAGCAAAGCGGCGACGCTCTCCTGATCGGCCTTGTCGGAGTGGGCAATGTTGCGCCCACCTCTGAATCAGGAACCGAAGATCCACCCTTCGTGGTCACAAACCTGTCTCAAGCGATCGTCGGAAAGCCCTGCCGGCCGACCAAACAGCGGCAACAGCTCGTTCGCGGCGTCAAGGTCGGCGAGCCAATTGACCATGGCCCGCACCTGTGCCTGATCGCGGATTGCTGGCGGCGGATCGAGCTTGTCATTGACGACACCTGGCCAGATTTCCGCGTGGAGGATGAAGGGCACTCCGGAAGCAGCGGGCTCCAGGCCAAAATTTGTCTCAAATGGCCAAACGCGACTGATATATTGGAACTCCGGGTCATCGCGGAGCTTTGCGACTGCAGGGATGCCGAGCAATGTCTGACCGCCGACCGCGCCATTCCCAAAGAGCTTCCATGTCGGCTGCACGCCACGAAGGCAACTCTCAGTTTCGCGCTTGGCCCGCAGGACGAGCCCCGCGTCAAGTTCGAACGGATAGCGTGGGCTCTTTGAGCACAACCCAGGGATTCGCCAACTGGCCGGACGCCCCCAATAGGGACCAAGCGCTGCACATTGACAGCGGGAATTGAGCTCACCTGCGACCCTGAAGCGGTTATTGGAATGGTCCTCGTTGTCCTCGATGAGCTCCACAAGCTCGTTCCAGACGAGCCGCCACGGCGGCTCCGTTCCCTGAAGGCCAATAGCCTCGGCAAAGCCGGCCGGGTAGCCATAGGCGAAATCAAACCCAAGGAAAACCCTTCTGCCAGCGGCCTTGTGTTCTCGGAGCCGAGTACGCAGGTGGTTCAGGCAATCCCAGCGCGTCCGAAAATACCTCTCACACGAGACATCGCGCGCGTGATCGTCCGCCAGAACACGTTCTCCTACCCACACCGCGTTTGGCGATGGCTTCTTGGGTGTTCGCTTGCTTTGTGCGCTCCAGTCCACCGCGAGATAGGCGTCAAACATCGTCATGTGGCATCTCGCATTCCTGGCAAGGGACACTTGCCATGATCGTCACGATCAGCGGCCAGAATAGTTGGCGCCCTTGCGCACTACGGATCGATAGCCCAGGTTGGCCAGAAGCTGTCCAATGCGTTGCGGCATCGCTGCCGGTCCGTCGTCGCTGGAAAGACGCGTACAGCGCGCGGCGTGCTTGCTCCGATCCTTTATCGGGAGAGTCTGTTGGGCTTGCCGCGCATGGTCGCTTCAGCTTCTCGATGCGCATTGCGCTTGCCAGGTCCGAACCCGTGGGCATCAAGAAACTGAGCAACGCTTCCGTACTCGAGTTTCATCACGATCGTTTCGGCGCGTCTATCGTGGCCAGGCTTGAAGAACGCCGTGACCGGGACTTCCTCACCGCAGCCGCACCAACACTCACCCGTCGGGAACACCCGCTTCCACGGCTCGCTCATGTTTGCTTGTCCTTCGCTTGATCCCTAACCATGTTTCTGGGAATCACTTCTAGGATTACACCCTAGGATGCATCTCTTGCAAAGGCGCAGGGGTGGAACCCCGATCCCTTCTCAGGGATCGGGGAGAGCAAACGGGCGCGTGTATGCAAACTCGACAGCAGGACCGGGCGAGGATTGAAATCGGCTCCGGCTAATTCGGGAGCCTGCCCGTGCGGCCCCCGTGCCGATGCTCCTCGCGCAGCTCGCGGCGGGCGGCTTTGTCGCCGTGGGCCTGGATTCGGCCATCGCCCCGCGTCAGCAGTCGCTCCAGCGGGCGCTCACGACGCGGGAATCCGTTGGCGCGGTGCGGGTTGTGGGACACGGCGCCCTGGTCGACGCGGACGACCCGCCTGGCGTCGCGGCAGTGATGCCCGATGAAGGCAGGACCGGTGGTCACTACGCGTTGGCAGCCGTCGGGCCAAGGCGCCGCCGCCACGCTGGCGGAGAAGCCCGCGCTGGTGACGATCAGGAGTGTGATCGCCAGGACGATGGGGATACGGCAAGGGTGCATGGTGACCTCCAGCGTCGTCCGCAGTGTTGACCAGCACTGTAGCACCAGCTTCAGCCTGGACAATGAGCGGGAACGGGCAGCGGGTTGCGCGCCACCGTCGTGCGGTGGGCGCGGCATGCCATGGCCGGCGTGGCGAAAACCGTAAGCAGAGACCAGGAATCGGCTCGCCTGGGGAGCGCTATCGCCGTCTCGCCATCGTCCTACGTCTGACTCGTGACTTCCCCTCGTGCCGACTCGCCGTCTCGCCGTCTTCGTCCTCCCTGTCACCCATCACCCGTCACCCATCACCCAAATCCACCCGCGGCACGATCCGATCGAGCCACTCGGGGAACCACCAGTTCCAGTGACCCATCAGCTGCATCGCCGCGGGCACCAGGATGATGCGGATGAGCGAGGCGTCGATCAGGACCGCCGCCGCCAGCGAGAAGCCGAGCTCCTTCACTTCAGTCAGCCAGGCGAAGGTGAAGGCGAAAAAGACCGTGACCATGATAGCCGCCGCCGCGGTGATCACCGCCCCCGTGCGCTCCAGACCATGCGCCACGGCCGTTTCGTTATCGCCGGTCTGCTCCCACTCTTCCTTGATGCGCCCCAGCAGAAAGACCTCGTAGTCCATCGAGATGCCGAAGAGGACGGCGAAGGTCAGCAGCGGCAGGTAGACCTGCGTCGCTCCGGTCGGTTGGAAGTTAAAGAGCTGGGCTCCCGCTCCCTCCTGGAACACCACCACCAGCAGGCCATAGGCGGCGGCGATCCCCAGCATGTTCATCAGAATGGCTTTCAGCGGCAGCACGATGCTGCGAAAGACCAGGGCGAGCAGCACGAACGAGAGGAGCACCACCAACCCCACCACGATCGGCAGCTTGTACCGTGACTCGGCGCTGATGTCGACGATCTGCGCACTCAATCCCCCGACGAACACGTCGGCGTCCTGATGTTCGAGGGCCAGCGGCGCCAGGCGATTGCGCACGCGCTCTACCAACTGCAGCGGACCAGGGGAGTCGGGCGACCAGCGGGGAACAACACGAATGACCGCGGTATCGCGGCCGGTGCCGGCGTTGATAAACTCGCTCGTCACCGCCACCACCTGGGGCAACCCCGCGGCAAGTTCGAGGGTGGCGGCGGAGTGGTTACCGGCGTACTGATCGAGCAGCGTCGTCACCGAGGTGACCTCGACAGCCGCCCAGTCGTCGGCCAGGAGGTGGCAGAGGCGCGCGATGGCATCCAGATCGCCGTCGTCGAGTGGACCATCGTGGCTGACATAGACGATCTGGAGCGGGGAAATGCGCCCTTCGTTGAACTCTCGCTCCAGAATCTCGCGGCCGATTCCCGCCGAACGTGATTCGATCGTGCTGGTGGCGGTGTCGAGCGAGAGGTTCAGCCGGGCCACGGGCGCGGCGAGGGCCAACAGGATCAGGAGCGCGGCAATCGCCCACACGCCAGGACGCCGCATGATCATCCGCGCCCAGCGGCCCCAGAAGCGGCGGCCACCAAAGCTGACCGCCTGCTGGCTCCTGCCCGGGAGGGGCAGGGCGTTGACGCGCGGACCCAATAGCGCCAACACCGCGGGCACCAGCGTCAGAGCCCCCAGCACCATCGCCGCCACCGCGGTCATGGCCCCCAGCGCCAGCTCGCGGAAGATGCGGGCATTGACCAGAAGCAAGCCCGACAGCGAGAGGAGCACCGTGAGCGCGGAGAAGAGCACGGTCTTGCCGGCGGTGGCCACCGTGGTCGCCACGGCTGCCCGGGGATCGACGCCGCGGGCCAGCTCCTCCCGGTAGCGGTTGACGACGAAGAGCGCGTAGTCGATGCCGACCCCGAGCCCGATCATGGTGGCGATGTTCGGCACGAAGAGATTGAACTCGGTGAAGCGCGCGGCCATGCCGAGCGCGCCAAAGGTGACGACCAGCCCGACGAGGGCCAGCAGCAACGGCAGCCCCGCCGCGACGACCGCGCCCGACGCGACCAGCAGGATCACCAGGGCGAGCGGCAGGCCGAGGCGTTCGGCCCGGGTCAGATCCGCCTCCTCCTGTGCGACGAGATCGGCGATCAGCGGCGAGCGGCCGGTGACGTAAACGTGCACGTCGGGCGTCGCCGCCCCTTCCGCGGTGCTGGTCAGGCGGGGCACGAGGGACTGCCGCGCCGCGTTCGACCCGCTCAACCCCACCACTGCCGTGGCGATGTTTCCATTCGTCGAGATCAAGCCTTCGGCGCGAGGGTCGTACGGCGAGATGACATCGATGATGCCCGGCAGCTCCTGCACGCGGAACAGCGCGTCCGCGACGACGGCCTGAAAGGCGGGGTCGCTCGGATGCAGGCGGTCCGACTCGAAGACGATCAGATCCTGCTCGGCGAACCGTTGCCCGAATCGCGTCGCCAGAATTTCCTGGGCGTGGGCGGAATCGGAGCCGTTGACGTCGAGTGGCGGCCCCGTCAGCGCCAACTGAAAGCGCGGCACAAAGACCGCGCTGACGCCAACCACGAGGACCCAGATCAGAATGACCAGCCGGTGCCACCGCACCAGACCGTCACCGAAGCGAGCAAACCGCGAGGGAGCGGCGACGGATGATGAGTGGTGGGTGATGGAGAGTCGGAAGTCGAGAGTCGGGAGTCGGAGGTGAGCACCGAGACGACGCTCCGTCCTCCGTCCTCCGTCCCCCGATCCTCCGACTTCTGACTCACCACTCCCGATCCTCCGACATCCGACTCACGACTCGTCTGGCCGTCTCGCCCTCTCGCCTCAGCAACTCCAGCGCCCCGTCCAACCGGGTCCGGTTGGCCGGATCGTTCAGCCAGCGCGAGACACCCGAGGGGTGCGGCAAGGGGAGCAGCAGGAACGCATGCCCGGCGCGCTCGACCCGCCGTTGCGAGCCGACCAGATCGTGCAGTCGCACGCGGCGTGCCGTGGGATCGAGCCGTTCGGCGGACAACCGGCCCAGTGACAGCACGATCTCCGGCTGCACCAGCGCGATCTCCCGGTCGAGGTGGCGGGAACAGAGCGCGATCTCGGCGGCCGAGGGCGGACGATCGCCCTTGCCGCCGTTCGTGGCTGGGCCTGGGAAGCACTTCGTCAAGCTCGTGAGATAGAAGGCGCGATGCAGCGCGCCCTCGCCAAAGCCCGCCCGCGCCAGCCACCCTTGCAACGTTTTGCCGGTCGCCCCGGTGTACGGCACGCCGCGCTGGCCGGAGGAGGGCCCCGGCGCCTGACCCAGCACCATCAGCCGCTGCCCGGCATGCCCCTGGAACACGGGACGCGCCACCGGGATGAAGCCCGCCGCAACGCAGCGCGTGCAGGCGGCGATCTCCTGTTGGACGATCTCCAGCGCCCGCTGCCGCCCAGCGCCAGGGAAGCGATCCCGTGCGGTGGTCGTGGTCATGGGGTTGGCATCAGCGGGGAGGTGATTCATCGGATCGTTCCGGCATCGAGTTTAGCCCATGGGGCATCTACTCCCGCCAGCCGAAGCGACAGCGGCGATTCGCGAGATCGCCCTCTTCCCGGTTATCGCGTCCTGCCGCATGATTGGATGGCCAGCGCAACCGACGGCACGCCGGCACGACGCACGCTGAGGAGGCGCCAGGTGGATTCGCGGCAACGCCCGTTCAAGATCGGCCTCTTTGTCCCCCACTTCGAGCAGCCATGGAGTGGGCGCGGACCGCGCTGGGCGGAGATCGCGGCGATGGCCCGGAGCGCCGAGGCCGTTGGCTTCGACTCCTTCTGGCTGCCGGACCATCTCCTCTTCCGCTTCGAGCACGTCAATCAGCAGGGGGCCGGCGATGTCTGGTCGCTGCTGGCGGCGCTGGCCGCCACCACGGAGCGGATGGAGATCGCGCCGCTGGTGGCCTGCACCAGTTTTCGCAACCCGGCCCTGATCGCCAAGATGGCCGACACGATTGATGAAATCAGCGGCGGCCGCTTCATCCTCGGCCTCGGCGCCGGCTGGCACAAACCGGAGTACGACGCCTTCGGCTTTCCCTACGATCACCGGGTCAGCCGTTTCGAGGAGGCGTTGCAGATCATCGTGCCGCTGCTGCGCACCGGCCACGTCGATTTCGAGGGGCGCTTTTACAGCGCCCGCGATTGCGAGCTCCGCCCGCGCGGGCCTCGTCCCGCGGGGCCGCCCATACTCGTCGGCGCGGGTGGCGAGCGCATGCTCCGCCTCACCGCCCGCTACGCAGACGCCTGGAACGCCGACCGTCAGAACGACGTACCCGCCCTGCAGGCCCTCAACGCCCGCGTCGACGCCGCCTGCCACGGCGTCGGCCGCGACCCCAACACGCTCGCCCGCGTCATCGGCATCCAGGTCGATCTGCTGAATGAATCCCGGCAGGCCACGCAACCGCGCCAGTTCGTAATGGCCCCCTGGCCCCTCACCGGCACGCCGGAAGAACTCGCCGCGCAAATCCGCGCCTACACCGCGACCCGCGTCTCGCACATGATGATCTGGATCGATCCCGTCTCCGTCGCCGGCATCGAGGCTTTTGCCCCGGTGCTCGAGGCGCTCGATCGGGGTGACGGGTGACAGGTGATGGGCTATCGGCTTTCGGCTATCGGCTATCAACTTTCACTCGTCCTTCCGTCTTGCCGTCTTGCCGTCTCACCTCCCCGCACGAGGTTCGGCGAAAATCGAACCTGAACGGGCCGCAGTTCGTCGAGGTAGTCGGTGAAATCGTGCGTATCCCAGAACTCAGCTTCTTCTTCCAAACTCTGAAACTCGGGGATTCTGCTGGGTTTTTCATCGTTGGCTTGAGCGCCGTCAGTCATGGTGAAACCTCAGGCTACCCGCAGCGCGGCAATCTGCGCCGCAACTTCTGGCGGCAAGGCACGTCGGGCCATCTTCAGATCGTAATGCGCCCGCGGGTTCTGCCAGAATTCCGGCGTCGTGCCGAAAAAGAGCCCAGGTCGTAGCGCCGTATCGGCCGTGATGCGCCGCCGGTTTTGGACGATCTCGGCGATGCGGTTCGGCGAGATCCCCAACGCGCGGGCCAACGCCGCCTGTGTCACGTTGAACCCCGCCAGGAACTCCTCCGCCAGAATCTCGCCCGGGGCGACTGGGCCGAATTCTTCATCCAAGTCACTCATGGAGCACTCCGTCAGTATCATCTCATGACGCGCAGATGATACGCGTCCCCGTCAATCCATCGAATAACCACGCTCCACTGGTCTTTGATTCGCATGCGGTCAGACAACCCGGAACACGTGCAACGACTCATCCGTCGTCCGGCAGCGTTTGGGGGCGCCGTTTTTCCGGCGATCGGAGACCACCGCGAGCCGATCGGGTCCGATCCAGGCGATCCCCTCCGGCGTACAGTAGGGTGATTTTCCCGACGCGCCTCGCGGCAAGTGATACACGGCGCCCGCGCCGGTAAAGCGCCATTCGCCTGGATCGAGCGTGCCGATCCACACCGCCGCGGACGCCTGCGAAAGCACCGCGACACGATCCTCTTCGATATCGAGACTGGAATAATCAATGAACTGCACCGATTCCGGAAGCTTGAGTTCGTCCACATGCTCCCATCCCGGCGCGGCCTTCTGGAAGATCTGGATTCGCCCGTTGCCTGGGCGCCTGCCCACTTCGCCGCCTTTGCAAAAGTTTCCTTCGCACAGCGCCAGGAGATAGTCGCGGCCATCCCGGTGGATGCAGCTCAGGCCTTCGAACCCCTTGTTATCGGTCTCAAACTCCGTGGGAAGGCGGCGCCTCTCCCGCGGCACGAAGTCCAGATCGTATTCCACGATCTCAGCTTGATAGATGTCCTCGTTCACCTGGACCGCTTCGATCAGGACGTAGAAGCGCTCTTGACGCGCGTTGTAGGTGATGTCTTCGTGACCGCTCCTGCCGCAGTCATCTCCGAGCCAGCTGCTCGCCACGCCCGGCGTGAAGGACGCCTCGATTCTGGCGATCTGGGTCAGGTTGTCGAAGATGATGATCGCGTGTCCGTCGTGAGTCAGCACGCCGCTGGCCTCGAGCCGGCGCTTTTTGCTGGTTGCAGGCAGCAGGCTGTGAATCTTGGTTTCCATCACCAATTCCAACATGCTCATGCCACGTCCTCCGACCACGGCGTCGTTTCAGTTGCTTTGCCGGGTAGGGCGTTGGCTTTTGACTCGTGAACGCTTGTGGCGGGTGCCACCGGCTGCGCCGCGGAGAGCCCTCCTCCCGCTAGCTTCGAGGAATCTCGTCCCACGTACGCCCATCAAGCTCGCGGCCGCCGATCTTTGAGGTTCGCCCGCCCCATTGCTTGTGAAAGTAGGCCACATCCGCGGCCTGGCAGCGGTCTCGCGCCTCACGCACCCAGTCCGGATTGCAGGGGCGGTGCCGGGCGCCACTCTCGCCACCGGTGATCACCCAATGCAGATCGGTCAGGTCGAGCTTATCGATCGGCCCGATGAGCGGTTCGGCACTGATGAAGCGTACTGCCGTCGGCACTTTCCTGAGGAAATCGGCTCGCCATGCGTAGTCATTTGATTCCACCGAAACACCGGCCCAGATATGGTCCGGCCACGGCAGGGTCTTTGCCATGCGCGCCAACCGCTGAGGTCGCTTCGTCAGGATCTGGTAGATGTGCCAATCTGCCTTCACCATCGTGTCGAATACCTGGCGGATGAACTCATCGGGTATGTCCGCATGGAAAAGGTCGGACATCGAATTTACAAAAATGCGTTTGGGCTTCTTCCATTTCAATGGCAACGCCAATCGTTCCGGCCAGAGACGCAAGTCAAACCCCTGCTCGTAGGGATGGTTCGGCACGCCCCGGAACCGCTCCGCAAAGGTGAGCGCGTAGCAGTGATCGCATCCCGGCGACACCTGCGTGCAACCGGTCACGGGATTCCAGGTCGCATCGGTCCATTCGATAGTTGAGTTAAGGGCCATGCGGGCGTCCTCTCTATGCGGGGAAGGTGACTTGGCGTTCCCTGTTCATGATCACCTCACACGATGATCAGCACGGAAGTAGTTGTCAAGTAAGGGTATTCTGTTGTGCTGAAAGGGACGACGGTCATGCTCTGGAAGTGGCTATTGGGAGACCCTTCATATAGAGTGGTCCAATGACTATTTCGCCCACAACGAGCGCACGTCAGGTGACACTTCCAGGAGATATGGCGGTCTCACTTGGGCCACTCCAGAAACACGGCGTGGTCTATACCAAACCTTGGGTCGTGGACCTCATCCTTGATCTAGCCGGCTATACGCCAACCGCGGATCTCGGGATGATGGTTGCCATAGAACCGGCAGCAGGAGATGGCTGCTTTGTCATTGCCATGGCAGAACGTCTGATCTCCGCTTGTCGCCATCACAATCGCTCGCTCTTGGAATGCCAACAAGCCCTCATCAGTTATGAGCGTGATCCTGAGGCAACAGCTCTTGCTCGGAATGCTCTACTGCGAGTGCTAACCGGACACGGCATAGCTCTAGAGGAGGCGAACGCTCTCGCGGATTGTTGGGTTCGTACGGGTGACTATTTGCTTGATGCTCCTTTACTACCTCCGGCTGATTTTGTCATTGGCAATCCTCCTTATGTCCGCCTTGAAGATATGAACGCGGTCAGTGCAGACCAGTATCGGCGACGCTACAAGACGATGGTGGGACGCGCAGACCTCTACGTCGCTTTTTTTGAGGCTGCGCTCAAGCAGCTCAAACTTGGTGGCGTCTGTGCATACATCTGTGCCGATCGCTGGATGCTGAACCAGTACGGGGCTGAATTGCGCCACATGATTACTTCCTCATACAACGTTGAAACAGTCATTGAGATGCATCGCGCCGATCCGTTCGCTCTTGAGGTTGATGCGTATCCGGCCATCACCGTCATTCGTCGCAATGCGCAATCTGAGGTGGTTATTGCTCGGACTGAAGCGGGAATCGCGGATGTTGATCCGACCGCGATTAGCCAAGCGATCACGAATTGCCGCGTCACGTTGACCCCTACTTCTCGGCTCCCCGGATTGCGGGCGGCCCGCGTCGATTCATGGTTTCGCGGCGCCGAACCATGGCCTTGCTCTTCGCCGGAGCGGATTACACTGCTTAAGCACCTGGAAGCCGAGTTCTATCCCTTGGAATCTGCCGGCACCGGAACCAAAGTAGGCATTGGGGTAGCCACAGGCGCTGACGATCTCTTCATCACCAACGATAGAGATATCGTGGAGCCTTCTCGCTTGCTCCCTTTAGCCATGGCATCTGATACCCGTGGCGGCGAGCTAAGCTGGTCTGGTCATTACCTTATCAACCCTTGGAATGACCATGGTCTCGTCGACCTCAACAAATTTCCCAAGCTGAATGCGTATCTTTCAATGCATGAGCAGCGTCTGCGTGGCCGCCATGTCGGCAAGCGCAACGTCCAAGGCTGGTATCGCACAATCGACCGAGTGGATCATCATCTATCCAAGAGAGCAAAACTCTACATCCCTGATATCAAGGACCGTCTCAACCCTGTGCTCGATCGAGGCGAAACCTATCCGCATCATAATCTGTACTTTGTACAATCGGCTGTCTGGGATCCTGAGGTACTTGGAGGTCTGCTCCTCTCAGATGTCGCTCAGTTCTTTATCGAGTGCTACGGGGTGCGCATGCGGGGTGGCTACCTCCGCTTTCAAGCGCAGTACCTACGTCGTATCCGCATCCCGCGCCCTTCGGATATAACATCCATCCAAGCCGATGGGCTGCGCCGTGCCTTCCGAGAGCGCAGCCGTATGCTTGCTACCCAGACGGCGCTCCTTATCTATGGCATTGATCACCTCCCGGAAGAAGAAGCCGTCTTGTGATTGACCAAGAGGCGCGCCTTCACGACGCTGTTCAGAAATTTTGGTCGACTCGAGATGCGCAGAAACAAAAGCAGATCGATGCAGGAGCCATTGATGCAGGCGCCCGAGGAGCTGTGACTGGCGGCACCCAGATGGGGGCTCTGGAGGTCCTGATTGTTGATCTCATGCGTGAAGCTGGGCTCAGAGACCCAGACATCAAAACGAGAACTGGTCTTCAATTGCCAGGCTATTATCGCCCCGAGAAAAAATGGGATCTGTTGGTTGTTGCGGACCAGCAGCTTGTGGCGGCTATTGAATTCAAGTCTCAAGTCGGATCGGTTGGCAAGAATTTCAACAATCGGGCCGAGGAGGCGATTGGCAATGCAACTGACCTACGAGTCGCTTTTCGGCAAGGCCTGCTCGGTTCCTTCAAACCGTTCATTGGCTACTTCTTCTTGCTTGAAGACGACGCTGAGGCGCATAAGGCACGAACAGCATCGGTGCCGTATTTTCCCATTGATCCTGTGTTTACAAGTGCGTCGTATAGCAGGCGCTATGAAATCCTACTCGAGCGGTTGGTGTTGGAAAATCTCTACGACGCAACCTGTTTAACACTCGCCACCCAAGCCATTCCTATCGTAGTCTCTCATCCGTCTCCGGCACTTGACTTCGCACAGTTCGCCGCACAGGTCCAAGGCAAAGCCAACGCCTTTGCGAGGATGCAGAACCAATAGCCGACAGTGTGTCCTATTCTCCGGTTTTTTCGCTGATGATTTTCATGACCCCTTTCTCTCGCTCAAATCGCCGCCGACGCCCCGCCATCGACATACAGCGTCGCCCCCGTAATCCCGCTGGCATCGTCGGAGGCCAGGAAGGCCACCGCGTTGCCGACCTCGCGCGTGGAGAGCATGCGGCCGTTCGGCTGCTGGCGCAGGATGATCGGCGTCAGGTTGTCGATCCCGCCCAGCTCCGCGGCGAGTTGCTGATTCATGGGGGTATCGATCCAGCCGGGGCAGATGCAGTTCACCCGGATGCCGCGCGTGGCGTAGGAGACGGCCAGCGCCTTGGTCAGCCCCACGATCCCCGCCTTCGAGGTCGTGTACGCCTCGTAGCCCGGCTCGGTGAGGAAGGCCATCACCGATGAGGTGTTCACGATCGCCCCCCGCCCGCGGGCCAGCATCCCCGGCAAGGCCGCCCGGCACATCAGGGCGATCCCGCGCAGGTTGACGTCGAGCACCCTGTCCCACTCGTCGTCATCCACGGCGACGAACTCGCCGTGGGGCATGATGCCGGCGTTGTTGAAGAGGATGTCGGCGCCGCTAAACGTCTCCTCCGCCAACTGCACCGCGCCGCGCGCCGTCTCCGCCGCGGCGACATCGCCCACGTACGTGACGACATCACCATCAGCCAGCGGCAGCGAGGCGGCCACCTGTGCCAACCCCTCGCCGTCGCGGTCTACCAGCACCAGCCGCGTCCCCTCCTCGGCAAAGACCTCCGCCGTCCCTGCCCCGATCCCCGACGCGGCCCCGGTGATGATCGCGACTTTGTTTTGCAGTCTCATGGCTCACTCCGTTGAGGGTGATGGGGTCATAGGGTGTTGGGGTGATAGGTGTCACGAGATATCAGCTTACGACCTCCGTCCTCCGTCTCGCCGTCCCCGTCCTCCCTATCACCCTATGACCCCATCACCCCGTCACCCATAGTGCCGCCGTAGCATCTCGTGCTCCGGCAGCTCGAGGATCTCGTCCAGCAGCGTCTCGGCCTGTGCCAGCGACGTTGTCCAGGGGTCGGCCAGGATCAGCTCCAGCAGCCGCTCGCGGCTTCCCTCGTCGTAGGCCGCTAGCTCGGTTGTCACCGTGGCAACCCGGTCGCTCAAAATCTGCGCCAGCACCGCTGGCGGCAGGCCGCCGGTCTGGATGCCGGCAATGCCTCGCTTGCTGACTAGCAGTGGGATTTCGACCGCGAAGTCGCGCGGCACGCCCGGCACGAAATCGCCGCGGTTGAGGATGTTGCCGATCAGCACCCGCGGCACGTCGAACGCCACCGATTCGATCAGCGGCACCATCACCTCGCCAGACGCGACGGGCGGAAAGGCCGCGCTCACCGGCCGCGTCTCGTCCAGCGCGGCGCGCTCGATGGCCGCCACCCGTTCAGAGCCGCGGTCGAAGTGATGGCGCCACCAGAGGGCCGGGTCCTCGTGCCAGCGCTGCTCGGTGGCGGCGTCGGTGTGATACCACCAGGGCCAGGAGCCGCCTCCCGGATTGCAGGTGTCGCCGATCGGGAAGACGCCGAACCGTTTGTAGAGGTCGATGGCCACCGGCCCCATGTAGTCGCTCGGCGGGCACGTCTTCCAATATCTCTCCGCCTCGTTTTCGATCCAGCGGTCGAGCAGCGGGAAGACGTCCTGCCCGTGGTGGTAGCAGTGGGTCAGGAAAACGGTGTGGTTTACCCCCGGAATCTCGAACGTCAGCCCGTCGCGCTCGAGCCCCAGGGTCTCCGCCAGCTTGTAGACGCCGGCGAAGCCGTGGCAGAGCCCCACCATCTTCAATGTTGGATAGCGCCGCCCCAGCCAGGTGCAGCCGGCCAGCACCGGGTTGGCCACCTGCAAATACCAGGCCTCCGGGCAGAGCTCCAGCACCTCTCGCGCCACCTCGTCGAAGAAGCGAAGCTGGTAGGCGTTGATCCAGAACGGCTCGTCGTGCATCACGTGCAGGCTGCCGCCAAAGCGGTAGCCCAGCCGTTGCGCGATCTCCCACCCGTCGCGCTGCACGTCGTAGCCCGTCACCAGGGCGGTGTTGATGACGAAGTCGGCCCCCGCCAGCGCCTCCCGCCGGTCGGTAGTGGCCACCGTCTCGATTCCCGCGCCCAGCTCGTCCGAATAGCGCTGGCAGAGCCGCGAGATCGCCCGCAGGCGCGCCTCGTCAATGTCCATCAGGCGCACGCGGCTGCCGTGCATCCGCTCGGTCAGACAGAGGTCCCGGATCAGCCCCAGCGAGAAGACCGCGCTCCCCGCGCCGATGATGGCGATGGTCGGTGGCACGAACGCTCCTACTTCCTGACTTCGCGACTACTGGCTTTTCTTTGCTCCAAACAATCATCTCATCGGCAAGAGCGGTCGTGTCCAGGACGGTTGCGGCGCGCGGATCTCGGCCAGCACACGCTCGATAGGACGAACGATGATCGGATAGAGGGGGATGCCCTCGTCGACCTGCATCTCTAGCATGCGCTCGACGATGACGTCGATCACCTCATCGGTGTCTTCGATGTCGACGGTCGCCGTCAGATACGTTCCTTCAGGATCGTCGCCAAGCGCAACATCAAACGTCGCTTCCGGAAAGTGCGACAAGATGAGTGCCTCGATTTCCGCGATCGCGGCATCGATGCGACTAACTGGTTCGGCGCTCATCGTTTTGGCGCTCCTTTCGCGGCTATCGCATCAACAAAAGCCCGCGCCCGAACTACCTGGCGAGAGGCCTGAATAGCGGTGACTCGTTCGGTCCTGTAGTCGGCGGTCTGGCGCAATTCCATGCCCCGGAACAGAGCGTCACGTAGAGCGGCAGGGTACAGCCCGCGACGATTGATCAAATCCCCGACAAAACGAGCCTGGACGAAATCGTGGCCCCATCTCGCCGTCTGGCCAGGCGGGCGGACCCCTTCACGCATGAGTGCAGCTACGGCTGCTTGAAAGCACGCGTAGTAGGCTCTGTTGGCGCAGTTGTCGAATCGACCATTGGCATATTCGCTCGCTGCCCCTGCCAGGCTATCCCGCGATTTTGCAAGATAGACTTCGATATTCGATTCGCTCATGGCCTTTGGCACGCTCCCGGTTGACCCGAGTGTAGAACAGACCATCGGCAGAAGCGCATCGAACTATCAGTAACGCTTTCGCCCTTGCCGCCGGAGGCTGCAAGCCGTCCGGCTACATCCCCCGAAAAGCCCCATAAAATGGGGCTGGCTCTGGTCACCACTCCCGTTCTTAGCCCCGTTCAGGGGGCTTTCGTGGAGCTAGCGGGGGGATTTATCCTCCCGCACAGGGGCAACCGCGTCCACGTTGGCAACCATGCATCCCATCGCGTCACTTCACCGCCCCCAGCACCAGCCCCCGCCGAATGAAGCGCTGCAGCACGATGTAGGCAATGATCGGCGGCACCGAGGCCAGGAAGAGGCCGCAGAGGACGAGCGGGAAATCCATGCTGAAGCGCGACCCGATCGTCGCCGCGGCGGCGGTGACCGTGGTCTTCTCTTCCTGCCCGATGAAGACCAGCGGGATCAGCAGGTCGTTCCACCAGGTGGTGACGTTGAAGATCATCACCGTCACGATCCCCGGCAGGCTGAGCGGCAGGGCGATGCGCAAAAGCGTCTCCAGGTAGCCCGCGCCGTCGAGCCGCGCCGCTTCCAGGACCTCGCTGGGAATCCCGCGCATCAGCGCACTGAGCAGGAAGACGCTGCCCGGCACCGCCGTCGCCGACCAGAGGAGCACGATTGGCAGCGAGGTATTGATGATGTGCAGGTTGGCGAACATCACGTAGCTGGGCACCAGAAAGGTGACCGGCGGCATGATCAACGTGGCGATCATCGCCGCGCGCAGCCCTTCCCGCGCCGGAAAGCGCATCTTGGCAAAGGTGAACGACGCCGGGACCGCGACGCCGAGCGTGATGGCCGAGGCGAACAGGATGTAGCTGACCGTGTTCAGGAAGAGGCGCGGCAGATTGAACCGGTAGTAGACCGCCAGGAAGTTGTCGATGTACGAAAACCCTTGCGGAAACCCGACCGGATTGGCCAGGTATTCGAACGAGGTGCGGAAGCTGCTCAGCCCCATGAAGACGATCGGGTAGATCGCGACCGCGGCGAAGAGCGACAGGACGAGAACGATCCCCAACCGGGTCAGACCTTCCAGGGCTCGTTGGGGCAGGGGGCGCCGCGCCACGGGAATGGCCGTGATGGCCACCGGCTCAGACATCGGTCGTCAACCGGTCGAAGGTACGCAACTGCACGGCCGAGATGGCCAGGACGATGATGAAGAGGACGACCGACAGCGCCGAGGCGTACCCCAGATCGCCCGATTCGAAGGCCTTCCGGTAGATCATCAGGTCGAACGGCGTCGTCGCGTAGCCGGGCCCCCCTTTGGTCACGGTGAAGACCAGCGCGAAGAGCCCGACGAAGATCCAGATCACGTTTGTGAGCACGAAGTAGGCGATCGTCGGCACCAGCAGCGGGATGATGATGCGGGTGAGCCGGTTCCACCAGCCGGCGCCATCCAACCGCGCCGCTTCCAGCAGCTCACCCGAGATCGTTGACAGCCCGGCCAGGAAGATGAGCACCCCCTGCCCCAACGTCTGCCAGTAGAAGGCGAAGATGAGCACCATGAAGGCGGTAGGGACCGACCCCAGCCAGTCGTGCTGAAACCGCTCCAGGCCGGCCCGGCCAAGGATGTCGTTCGCCGCACCCTGCGCCTGAAACATGACCCGCATCAAGGTGCCGACGACCGCCGCCGAGAGGATGGTCGGCAGATAATAAACGGAACGGAAGAAGCGCCAGCCGGGAACCTCTTCGAAGAGGAGCACCGTCACCACGAGAGAAATGAGAAGAATGCCCGGCACCGCCAGGACGAAGATGAGGTTGTTGCGCAGCAGCAGCCAGAGCTCGCCGTTGGTGAAGATCTGCTCGTAGTTCTTCCATCCGATCCAGGTCGACTTCGCCCCGTTCCACTTCGTGAAGCCGTGGTAGAGCGTCTGCGTCACCGGGTACCAGATGATGACCGCGACGAGGAGAAAGGCCGGCAGCAGCGACGCGTAGGCGATCAGGCTCTCCCGGCGCTGCAGCGTGAGGCCACGCCCGCGCAGCGCGGCGGGATGCCGCGCGGCGCCTCCCTCCACGCTGCCCGCTGAGGCGTCCACCTCGACCTGGGCGCTCGCCATCCCGGTCTCGACCCTAGCCGCCCAGGAGCTCGTCCCGCTTGGCGTCGATCTTGGCCAGGAACTCGTCGGCGCTGATGCCGCTCGTCCAGGCGAGCTGCGACTGCGCCTTGATCTCGGTCGTCAGATCGGAGGGGAAGAGGTTGTCGAGCCAGAAGACCGTGCTCGGCTCGGTCGCCCACTGCTGCTGCGTATTGATCAGCGGATCGCTGTACAGATTGGCGGTATCGACGTCGGTGACGTTGATGAGCCGGCCCTGCCCCGATTTCGCCTTCAGCTCCTGCTCCTCTTTGCTCATCAGGAACTTGATGAAGGCCACCGCCTCGTCCTTGACCGCCGAATAGTTGGAGAC
>JBBRVX010000027.1:0-33683 GCA_038246475.1 Thermomicrobiales bacterium
GCCGCAGCCAGACCCAGAACTCCGGGCTGAGCTCCTGGTAAATGGCCAGCATCGGTTCCGGCACGAGCAGGGCCCGCAGGAGGAGGGCTTCCAGCCGCTCGTCGTCGAACTGCGGATAGCGCTCGCCGCCGAACCAGACGTCGAGCAAGCGGCCCCAGACCGCGGTGAAGCGCTCGATCGCGCCCGACAGGCGGCCGGGCGCCCAATCGCGCACCGTCGCCGGCGGCCAGTCGCCCAGGCGGGGGGGTGGCCAGTGGTTCGGATCGAAGCCGGCCAGGTCGCCGACGCCGACGGGCTCTGCCAATGGCCAGCGCACTACCGCCACCCGTGCCGGGGCGTAGAGCCAGCGCCGCCCGGAATCGATGGCCAGGATCGGCAAGGGAACGGCCACTGCTCCGCCGTGGTTCGGGGAGGGCACGGGGTACTGCGGCATCGAGCCCGGATGGAGCGGGCCTTCCGTTTTCGCCAGCTCGTGACCGGCCCGCATCGCCGCTTCCACCCGCCGGGCGGGGGTCTCCTGGTGCGGCTTGGCCGCCTCGTGGTAGGCGCCGACCAGGAAACGGATGATCGCCATCGATCCATCGGGCGCCTGGAGGGTGACGTGCTTCTGCGTGCTGGGGATGCCGGGCACAAAGACCGCGCCCATCGGCGCCCAGGGGCCGGCGGCAGGAGGCCAGGCGGCGATGTAGGCGGCTTCCTCCGCCTGGCTATCGACCCGGATCGTGTCGACGACACGGGGGGGGAATGCCGCGATCGACGCGGGACGGAGTCCGTCACTCACCGGGGGCCGCCTGCGCCCGGCGATTCGCCTCGCCGACGAGATGGAGCGCTTCGAGCTGCCGGGTGAAAAGCTCGGCCTCGGGGATATCGAGCCGGGTGCGCATTTCGCGGGTGAGGCGGATCATCCCCGCCGCCGGATCGTAGAGGAAGCCGAAACGCTGCTTGCGGTCGTCTGGCACGACGGTGGCCAGCTCTTCGAAATCGACGCCCAGCCGCTCTTGCAACCCGGCATCTCCTTCGAAGGTGCGAATGAGGTCGGGGGGCGGCTTCTTTTGCGGCAAGGAGGACCACTCCCACCCTTCACCCCCCGCCGCATCGACGAGTTCGACGTGGAAGAGGCGGCCGAAGCCGCCGGGAGCGTTGGCGACCCGCCCGATGGCGATCTGCCCGTTGAAGCGTCCCTCGACGCGCGCTTCCTCGACATCGGTCACGCCATCGATGGCCGCCGCCAGTGGATCGAGCCGGGCCTGCATATCGCTCTTGGCGCGGCGATTGAAGACGGCGGCCAGATAGGCCGTTCCCGCCAGCGAAAGCAGGACGATCACGGTCATCGCGATCGCGGTCGCGAGATAGGGGTTCACGCTCGATCCAACCTCCTGGGCACACGTTCCTGACGGCAACGGTACCCTATTGGGGAACTCGACGGGCGATCACACGGCGCCAATACCAGCCCGGTTGCGGGCTCGTACAATGGCGGCCGCGGCGGTCGTGTGTCCGCGCATTCCGTGCAAGGATGAATTGTCGATGCGGTTGCCGGGCGAGCGGCGGGTAGCGTGGCATTTCGGGCTCGGCCCGGAGCTGGGCCACGTCTTCTGGGCCATGATCGGGGTCGAGGCCGCGTTCGGCGCCTACGTCGGGATCTGGCCGCTCTGGATCGAAGCCCTGGGCGCGCCGATTACCATTGTCGGCCTCGTGCTGGGATCGTCGGGCCTGCTGCGGCTGCTGATCCTCGGCCCCAGCGCCGCGCTGGCCGACCGTATCGACCCGCGCAAGCTGATCGTCGGGGCACGGGCCATCACCGCCGTGGGCCTGGTGACCGCTGCCCTGGCGACGCACTGGACCCAGCTCATCCCGATGGTGATCGGCGCGGCGATCGGCGAAATCGCCTTCCCACTGACCCAGGCCCATCTGGCGTTGCATGCCGGCAACCAGCGCGTGCGGGCCTTTACCCTGGTATTCAACGTCGGCCCAGCCGTGGCCTTCGGCATCTCGCCGCTCATTTCCGGCGCCCTGATCGCCCTCTTCGACATGCGGGCGGCGTTCATCTTCGCGGCGGTCTGCACCCTCTTCTCGCTCTACTTCTTCAGCCGCTTCGCCCCCACGGTGAAGAAGGACGACCTCAGCGCGCACCCTCGTTCGTCGTATCGCGAGGCGCTCGCCGAACCCGGCGTCAAGCCGCTGCTGGGAATGCAGTTCGCCACCATCTTCGCCCTGGCCCTTGGCATATCGCTGTTGCCGACGTTCCTGGCGGATATGCGCGGCATCTCCCCGGCCCTGGTGGCCACCATGGGGGGCATCGGCTCCACCGGCGCGGTCATCTATGGGCTGGTGATCGCCCGCAACCAGTGGTTGCAGCGGCACGCGCTGGTCGGGGTGGCAGTCGCCGTGGCGATGGTGATGATCGCGCTGCTGGTCGTCATCGGCACCCATCTGGTCTGGGTGATCGCGCTGGCCTTCATCGGGCGCGGCGGCCTCTGGTCGGCGTGGGGCCTCTATGTCGCGGTGCTCGGCGACAGCGTGCGGAGCGATCGCGTGCGGCCGCGAGTCTTCACCCTGAGCGAGATGTTCGGCGGCACCGCGTTTTCCTCGGCGCCGATCGTCTCCGGCCAACTCTACGCCATCCGGCCGGAGGCGCCGCTGCTGGCCTCGCTGGCGTCCAGCGCGCTGCTGATCCCGATGCTGCTCATGGCGCAGCGCCGGTTCAAGACCGGCCGATCGTTGACGGAGGAAGAGGTGGCGTTGGCCGCCGCCGCGCCCCTGGCGGATCCAGAGGCAGCGTAAGTTTGACGGTCAGGCGCGCCCTTCCACAGCCCGATTGGCCGCTGGCCGCCACATCCGTGATTGCACAATACGCAACGTGCACTTGACGCAACTTGCATGTCGTGCAATCATGTAAACATGATCGGCAACACCCCAAAACCGGAGCACGGGCGGGAGCGGCGCAAACGCGCAACCCGCCGCGCGCTGCGGGCCGCGACCCTGGAGCTGGGGTTGGAGCGGGGATTGCCCGAGGTATCGGTCGAGGAGATCGCCGCCGCCGCCGGGGTATCGACCCGGACGTTCTTCAATTACTTCGCATCAAAAGAGGACGCCGCTCTGCTTGAGATGTTGGCCGTGCCCGCCGCGGATCTGGCGGCCTTCGCGGCAGGTGGGACAGGCCGAAACGCGTGGGCCGATCTGACCCGGCTGTTCGCCGAGGACATGGACCGGATTGGGCAGGATGGGCCAGATTTGCCCCGCTACATGGCGCTGCACGAGCGGCACCCGGAGCTGCAATGGCGTCAATTGGCCCGCTTCGCCCGGTTCGAGGCCGAGGTGGCCAGCGCGATCGCCGCCCGGCTAGGGGACGATCCGGTCGGGCAGGTGCGCGCCGATGTGATGGCCGGGTCATGCATCACCGCCGTCCGGGTCGGCCTCCGTCACTGGGGATTGACCGGCTGGGAAGGCCCGGCCCGGGCGCACGTCGAGGCGGCGTTCGCGATGCTCGCACCGGCGTTTCGGGAACGCGCGTGACCGGTATCGATGCTCCGCCCGTGATCCGATCGCGGCCACCGGCATGGCGGACGCGCATCCTGGCCTCTGCCGCGCTCGCCGCAACCCTTGGGGTCGTCCAGGCGCTCGTTGGCGTCAGTGCCCTCTCCGCCCTGCTTGTGATCTCGCCCTGGCTGGGGCTTGCGTTGGTCGTGGCGCCCCTTGTCCTCCTCGTTCCCGTCGCCGCCAAGATCGCACGGAAGCGGGGCTCGACCGGTTAGGCGCCGCCACCTCGGACCCGATTTCACGATCGGCATGGAGCACCGAATGAACGTCGCCATCGTTTGCATGGACTCTCAGGGCGGAATCCAGCCCTATCTGGGGCTCGCCCTCGGCCTGCGGCGGGAGGGGTACGACGTGCGGTTGGTCGTTCCGTCCAATGCCGTTGCCCTTGCCGCCGAGTGGCAATTGGACGCGCGGCCGCTCAGCATCGACATCCAGCAGCTGCTCCAGGGCGCGAACCTCGCGGCGGGCGGCCGCACCGGCACGCGGGCGATGCGGGGCACGCTGGCCGCGGGGCTGGGCCGGTGGACGGCGGAGGCGCACGCCGCCACCGCCGGCGTCGATCTGGTCATGGCCGGCGCCGGTGGCCTCGATGTCGGGCGTTCGGTGGCGGAGGCCCATGGCGTCCCGTTTCTGGAGACCTTCCTACAGCCGGTCGGAAGCATCACCGGAGCATTCCCCGGTGTCTTCGCGCCGAATGTGCCGCGATGGTTGGGTGCCCCAGGGCGATGGGTCAGTCACATCCTTACCAATGCTCTGCTGTCCGTGCCAACCCGACCCGTCGTGCGGCGGGTTCGCGTGGAGACGTTGGGATTGCCGGCCGGCTACCCGAAGCGGGATCGCCGGGCGCCGGTGCTTTATGGGTTCAGCCCGCGAGTCATCCCGACGCCGCCTTCATGGAACGGCCGCCGGTTCGCCACGGGCTACTGGACCACGCCGCTGCCGGAGGGCTGGTCGCCGCCGCCGGGACTGGGGAAGTTCCTGGCCGCCGGTACGCCCCCCATCTGCTTCGGGTTCGGCAGCATGCCGGCCGACAACCCGACCGCATTGGCCGAGCTGCTGGTTGCGGCCGCGCGCCGGGTCGGCCAGCGGGCATTGCTGCTTTCGGGCTGGGGAGGATTGGAGATCGCGTCCGCCGACGATGTCTACGTGGCCGACGCCGTGCCGCATGCATGGCTCTTCCCGCGGGTCGCCGTTGCGGTCCACCACGGCGGGGCGGGCACGACCGGCGCGGCGCTGAGCGCGGGCATCCCCGCGGTCGTCGATCCCCATGGCGCCGACCAGCCATTCTGGGGGACGCGAGTCGTCGAGCTCGGCGTGGGCCCCCGCCCGATCCCGAGAAAGCTGCTCACCGCGCCCAGGCTCGCGGACGCCCTTGACCGGGCGCTGACCGACGCGACCATGCGCACCCGGGCGGCCACCCTCGGGGAACAACTCCGCGCCGAGGACGGCGTTGGCGCCGCCGTCGCCCTGATCGCCGGCTACCTCCAGCGCCCCGGGCTGGAGCACGCCGTTGCGTCGAATTGACGATGCCCGCGCCGAGAGCGCACGGCTTCGTATGCAATGCTGGCTACAGCTTGGCGTCCACCGAGGCAGGTCACCGTCACGGTCAACGTCGCGGTTCACCCCGTTGGACACTTCGCGGTTGCCGCCGAGGAGGTAGCGCCATCGGGAGCCAGGGAAACACGCGAGCAATTGGGGTTTCCAACGCCCACGCCACCGCCGGTGTTTCGCCCAACCGGGCACGTGGCCTGGCCAGTCGCGCTCGATCCGTCAATGATCGCGCCATCCTGGGGCTTCCAGGTCAGGCGCGGCGAGCGATGCCGGGATTCCGGGCCCTGGCAACCGTTCGATGCGGAAGGGCAGGTCCCGGCTCACACTGGCCTTCCGGCGTTCCCGGCACGGATAGATCACGCGCGTGGCCCACTGGCGTTGTTCGTATACTGAGTCAAGAATTGGACGGTTCGTGTCACCAGCATCGTGTCGGAGGGTCATGTCGTGGCCAACGTGGAGTCTTTTGATTGCGCGTCGACGGGGCCGGGGTCGGCCGCGCTCTCGCGGCGGAGCGCCGCGCTCGGCCTCGGCAGCGGAGTCCTGGCGGCCCTTCTCGCCAGCAGCGGCATCCCCGTCGCGGCGCAGGAGGCCAGCCCGGTGGCCGGCACGCGGAGCGCGGGCCGGGCGTACCTCGCCATTCGCGAGTACCAGCTGGCCCCCGGCCGCACGATGGAGGAGCTGGCCACGCTGGTCGAGAGTGGATTCATGCCGATCGTCAGGGAGGTTCCCGGGTTCAAGGAGTACTTCCTCGTCGAGACGGAGGAGGGCGTCATCTCCATCAGCGTCTTTATGGATCAGGCCGGCGCGGAGGAATCGACGCGGCGGGCGGCCGACTGGGTGCAGCAGAATCTGGCCGATTTCTTCGCCGGCCCGCCGGCGGTGACGATCGGAAGCGTCTGGCTGCATGACGCCGGCGGGGCAATGTCCGCCACCCCAGTCCCGTAGCAACCGCCGATCGGGACACGGTGTTCATCATCACGCGGCCATAGGCGCGGCTGGCAGCGACGATCGAGCCGATCGTGCACACTTCCACCGATCCGCCGAACGTGATTGTCTTGTCCCGCCGGAGGCGATGCGATGCGGGAGGTTGGGACTCGCGCGGCCATCCTCGCCGCCGCGAGCATCCTGGCCGTGCTCTGCGCGCGCATCGCGGCGGCTGCCACCCTCGCCCAATCAGACACTGCGCCGACAACGTGCCAAGTTGGCATTTACATCAGGGCCCTGCATGCTTTCGATCCTGCCGCCGGCACCTTTGGCGCCGAGCTGCGGTTGTGGAGTGTCTGCCCCACGGCCGATAAGCAGCCTTTGCAGACGATGGAGTTCGTGACCGCCGACGCCGCCGCAGTGCTCCTGGACGTTCCTGGCAATCCACTCTGGGCCAACCGAAACGTGGATGGAACCTTCCGCTACGATTAGGACGAGCGCAACTTTCCCTTCGATCGCCACACCCTCACTATTGAACTGGAGGAGGGCGTCCAGGACGTGCGCGGCTTTCTCTACGACCCGGACATCACCAACTCTGGCGTCGACGCGGAGCTGCAGTTGCCCGGTGGGTGGAAGATGACCGGCGCCAGATTGGTCGGCGGCGCCAAGACCTACGACACCACGTTTGGCGACCCTGATCTGCCGGCGGACGGCCGCAGCGAGTACAGCCGGCTGACCCTTTCGATCGACATCGTGCGCACCGATCTCAGCGCCTTTTTCAAGCTGACGGCTGTCGTCTATGCCGCGTTTATCTTTTCGCTCATCACGTATGCCATGCATATCGAAACGGCCACCGGCATCGGCCCGCGCGTGAGTCTGCTGGCGATCGCCCTCTTTTCGGCGGCTGTCAATCTGGTCAATGCGAGCGACGATTTAGGCGCCGCCAGCGGGCTGACCCTGGTCGACAAGATCCACTTCGCGGTTCTGGTCTCCATTCTCGTCGCCGCGATCGTGACAGTGGCTTCCCGGATGCTGGTAGAACGGGGCTGGCAGACGGCGGACGTCGCTCGTCTCAACTATCGCCTGGGCACGATCGTGGCCATTGCATTCGTCGCCATCAATGCGTTGCTCATTGCCGTCGCCATGCACGGCGGCTGACGCCAACCAGCCATCCCGACCGCTGATCTAACGTCCCCATGCGGGGGAGCCGCTCCTCGGTGAGATGAAGCGCTGTCGCGACGGCCAGCACCTTGAGCTCAACACACTGGTACGCTAGTCAGGGGCCCCTTGGAGGCGGAACGCCCTGGCCAGGTCCGCAAACTGTCGATCGAGGCTCTTGGCCAGATCCTGGCGCTCAACAGAGGCCGCCAGCGTGTCCCAGGATGCCCCGGCGAACTTCCCCTCGCTCGCCACGCAGCGGGCAGGCTCCTGAGCCGCATCCGTGTTTGTCGATTCGAGTTTCATCAATTCGAGCAGGCAGGAATCAAGCGCCAACACCTCCTCTTCGTACAACCGCAGAAACCCTTCGTAGTTGGATTGCGGGGCCAGTTGCAACAATGTACTGATCTCCGCCCGCATTGTTCCCAACAGCGGGCCCGTTTGCAGGTAATAGGCGTCGACGGCGCGTTGATGCCAGTCATCCTGTCCACGGCGTTCATCGCGCGAAATCAGCACATCAGAGGCGTACAGCTCGTAGCCCCAGAAGTCCGCCGCCATGGTGTCCAGCAGCGCGGCTTGCGCGTCGATGACCTTGTCCTGCCGCGAGAGTTCGTCCTGCAGCCGCTGCTGATCGACGAACTTCCGATCATCGATCTGTTTCAGCACGGCCGGAATCAGCAAGCTGCTCACGCCCAGGAGCAGGAGCGACAAGGTGAGGTTTTTCAGGAACGAGCCTTGGGGGTCAACGACTTGCATCTACCCGCCTCTCATCGCCCGCCGCCGTCGGTGCTGCAATCAGGCCCCGGACGCCGCGGCCGGTCGATGAGGCGTAACCGTGACGGAGTGTCCGAGGCAGCGTAGCCGGTCGAGAGCCGGTTGCGCTCGGCGGCGCCACAGCACACCCCGCCCTCATTGACATTATGGAATCCGGGAGTATCCTTCACCCAGTTGCTTCACAATCAACGCTCGCGACCCTCCGCCGCCATGATGTCCAACCTCCACCGCTGAGACTCGCGCGCATCTTGGAGAACCGCGCCAGGGATGTCCCTTGGCTTCGTTACGCCGCCGCGCACGGCTTCTCGTCGAGTCTCCGGAGGGCAATGCCTTGAACGAACGGCGGCACTGGCGCACGGCACTGGCCCTCTTTCTCGGCGCGATCATAGTGGCGCCGTTTGCCCAACTCGGCCGGGACGTCGCCGCGCAAGAGGCGACTCCGGTTCCAGGGGCGCAGACTTGGCATGTCCTCGTCAATAACGTCAGCCCGGAAGGCGAGAACTGGAGCTTCAATACCTTCTACCCTGACCAACTCCAGGTCCATCCCGGAGACTCGATCGTCTTCACCCTGGCGCCAAATCAGCAGGCGTTCCACACGGTTCACCTCCTGGCCCTCGGCATGACGCCGCTGGAGTTCTACGCGGGCTTCTCGGGCGGGTTCGTTCAAGCCAACCTGGCGCGCCCAGGCGAGTGGCAAACCACCTACTTCGGCTTTCAGGCCGGCACCCCGTGCGGACGCGCCGGCCAGCACACCTGCGTGAGCGTCGATGTTACGGATGACATCAGCTTCGGGATCGCCTCGCCGGTCCTGGTCAACCCACCGCCGGGAAACGGCGAGGGGAACACGTCGTTCATCACCACATTGGACCCGGCTGTCCGCCCCGGCCCCTACTACATCATGAGCGACGTGGACGGACCGACGATGATCGGCCGCATCGACGTCGTCGCTCCGGACCAGCCGGTGCAGGCTGCCAGCGAGCTCGAGGCCGCCGCCGCGCGTCAGTACGAGGCCGACCTGGCGTGGCTGGCCGGCCAGGACCGGATCGACTATCCAACGGAAGCCTCGAACCCCGACGGCACGAAGACCTGGCAGGTCGCCGCTGGTGGAGGCGGCGAGAACAAATCCTGGCTCTCAATCAATGAGTTTGGCCCGGCGGACATGGTCGTCATTGCCGGCGACACCGTGACGTGGACGAATGACAGCCCTGGAGCCGTGCCCCACACCGTCAGCGGCTTCGCCAGCACCGCCGACGCCATCCCGCAAGACCTGAGTCCGTTCCAGCCGGGCTGCCTCACTGAAAGCGGAGAGCCGCAACTGCCGCCGGCCGGAAGCTTCCCACCCGACATCTGGAACAGTTGCCCCGGCGCGGAAGTGAACAACCTCACCGCGTCCAGTCAGCCTTCGGCGTCTTCGCGCGACCCCTATGTCGATGGGGAGAGAACGTCGGGCATCGTGCTCAACCAGGAGTACCTGGACTCGCCGATCGGCGCCGGGCTCCCCTTTGCGAGCAGCTACAGCGTCACCTTTGCGAACCCCGGGACCTACGCCTACGAGTGCGCGATCCATCCCGGCATGACCGGGACCGTGGTGGTGATCCCGAAGCCAAAGCCGCGCTGACCGCACTGTCGCCACATGGCGTGTCCAGAGCAAAGGCCATGCACGAGACGCTCAATTACGAGGAGAACCAGCAATGGATCGATCGTCACATCCGCTCGAAACGCCGCATGCACATCGCGCCCGGCCGGTTCGCCATTCGCCCCACCTGATCGGGCGGCGAGGGTTCGCAAAGCTGGCGGCCGGAGCCGGAGTCGCCACCATCGGCATGGCGGGCCGGGGACTGATTTTGCCCTGGTTCGACTTCGGACGGGCCGCCGCGGCCGAGGAGCTCATCGAGCCTGAGGTCCGCACCAGCAGCGACGGTCTGCTCGATACGACCCTCACCTGCCAGGTGATGCCGGTGCCGGTTGCGGGCAAGACGGCGGTCATGTCGGTGTATGAGGGATCGCTCCCCGGTCCCACCCTCCGCGTTCGCCCCGGCGACCGGTTGCGGGTCAACCTGGTCAATAAGCTGGGAGATCTCCCCTCGGGGCTCCCGTCGGATAGCCCGTTCATCTGCTCCCCGATGAGCGCGACCGGTCACGCCCTCCACGAGGGCGCGACGACGTGCGACACGAACCTCCACGTGCATGGCATGCACGTCTCTCCCGAGGGCAACTCCGACAACATCTTCCTCACCGTCAAGGCTGGTGAGAGCTTCCAGTACGAGTACCAGATCCCAGAGAACCACCCGGCTGGTCTCTTCTGGTACCACCCGCACCAGCACGGAACGGTCTCCAACCAGCTCTTCGGCGGGTTGGCGGGTCCCATCGTCGTCGAGGGCGACCTCGATACTCTGCCCGGCATCGCCGGCGTCCCCGAGCGGATGCTGATTCTCCAGGCAACGCAGCTCTACCCCGACGGCGGCAGCGCGCAAAGCATCACGAACGTGCCGGGGCCGCCCACGGATGGCCCGGTCCGGCTGAAGAACTATTTGCGCCTTGTCAACGGGCAGTTGAACCCGACGATGACGATCCGCCCAGGCGAGACGCAGCGCTGGCGCATCCTGAACGCCTCGGCGAACGTCACGTACCTCGTGCACCTGGATGGCCACCAGCTCCATCAGATCGCCAAAGACGGCAATACCCTGAACGAGACCTGGACCCGCGATGCCATCGTGCTGGCGCCCGGCGAGCGAGCCGAGGCATTGGTCCAGGCCGGACCAGCGGGCGCCTATGCCTTCCGCACGCTTCCCATCTCCACCGGCATCAACACGCAGCAGGACACGGTCCTGGCGACCCTGATCGTGGCCGGCGACGCCATGACGCCGCAACCGCTGCCGACGACGCTCCTGCCGCTGGAGGACCTCTCGACCGCCACGATCGACCAGCGCCGCCAGATTACCTTCCAGTTCTCGCCGCCAATCGGTCCACATCTGGCAGCCTTCTGGATCGACCACAAGCAGTTCGCCGGCGACCGCGACGATCAGGTGGTGCAGCTCAATACCACCGAAGAGTGGGTGATCCGCAACGCCAGCATGAGCTGGCACCCGTTCCACATCCACATCAACGACTACCAGGTCGTGGCCGTGAACGGCCGGCCGGTCCCCGTGCGCTACAGCGAGGACACGACCGGCGTGCCTCCGTTCGGCGAGATCACGCTGCGCACACGATTCCTCGACTTTCCGGGCCGGTGGGTCTACCACTGCCACATCCTGCTGCACGAGGACAACGGCATGATGGGCACGGTCAAGGCCCTTGCCTGAACCGATTGCGCAAGCAACGGTGGCCGCACGTCCCGCCGGTACGTTCGATGGGCAAGCGCCCCGTTACGACGCGCGTGCCGGGCTTCCCGGGACGGTTGGCGCCGCCGTGGCGCAGGCCATCGTCGATCATGCCGGCGTGCGTGGAGACGATCTTGTGGTGGAGCTGGGAGCTGGTACAGGCGAGATCGGCGTGCACCTCGTGCGCCTGCCTGTTCGCTACGTGGGGCTCGACAACTCGCAAGCGATGCTGGACGTGTTCCGCGCCAAGGCGGGCGGGGCTCTGCCGTCACTGATCGTTGCCGATTGCAACCAGCCCTGGCCGCTGCCCGATGCGAGCGCCGCGGTCATCTTTGCCTCGCGCGTCATCCATCTGCTGGACCCCGCGCACGTCGTCGGGGAGGCCTTCCGCGTCTGCCGTCCGGGCGGGTCGCTGATGCTCGGCAGGGTGCTGCGCGAGCCCGACAGCATCAAGGATCGCCTGCGCCGCCGTCGCCAGGCGCTCCTGATCGAGGCTGGCATCAGCCCGCGCCAGGGCGAGGCGGGAGCCCGGCACGTGATTGAGCGTTGCGTGATGGCCGGCGGTGAGTCCCTTGGTCGCCGCATCGTCGCGGAATGGACCGGCGAAACCGCGCTGGCGGCAATCATTGCCGGCTGGGCATCGCTTTCGCGCATGGGCGCTGTCCGGGTCGAACCGGCTATGCGCGCGGAGATCCTCGACGAGATTCGAGACTGGGCCCGCGTCGAAATCGGCGATCTGGATCGCCCGCGGCCCTTTCGCGAGCGTTACGCCATCGATATCGTCCGTCTGCCGTAAAGGGCGACGACCAGTGGGTGGTGCGGAGAGAACATGCAAGATCAGCTGCTGACTGAGTTGGGCGCGGCCCTGGTGCACGGTTCACTGACCGACGAGGCGTTGCTGGCGGAGACGGAGGCCCAGCCAGTCCTGCCCATTCTTCCGGAAGCCAATGTCATCAAGATCGGCGGGCAGAGTCTCATCGACCGCGGCCGCGCCGCCGTCTTCCCGCTGCTCGATGAAGTCGTCGCCAACCTCGCCCACCACAAGATGATCATCGGCAGCGGCGCCGGCACGCGCGCCCGCCATGCCTACAGCGTCGGCCTCGACCTCGGCATGCCGACCGGCGTACTGAGCATCCTGGGCACCTTCGTCAGCATGCAGAACGCCCGGATGCTGCACTACCTCCTGGCCAAGCATGGGATTCCGTTCATCGAGCCCGTGCAGTTCGCCCAGCTCCCGTTCTACCTGGAAGAGCGCCGGGCGGTGATCTTCTTCGGGATGCCTCCATACATCTACTGGCAACCGAACCCCGCCATCGGCCGCATCCCGCCGAACCGGACCGACACCGGCGTTTACCTCGTCAGCGAGGTCTTTGGCGCGCGGTCGATGATCTACGTCAAGGACGAAGACGGCCTCTACACCGCCGACCCCAAGAAGGATCCAAAGGCGAAGTTCATCCCGCGCATCACGGTTGACGAACTTGAAGCCATGGACCTGGATGACGTCGTCGTCGAGCGCAGCGTCCTCGAGATGATGAAGAACGCCCAGCACCGGCGATCGATTCAGATCATCAATGGCCTGGCGCCGGGGAACTTGACGAGAGCGCTGAATGGGGAACCGGTGGGGACCATCATCACCGCGTGAACGCCGTGACGAGAGGTAAGACGTAATGGAAAACTCACGGGAACCCGTGGCAGATCGCCGCCACCACGTTCGCTCGCTGCTGATGCGCGAAAGTCTGCTCGACAAGGAGGTGATGGCTTCCACCGAAACCCCGGTGGTGCGCATGCTCCCGGACTGTCACGTCATCAAGGTCGGGGGCCGCTCGATCCTCGACGGCGGCAAGGCATCCACCTACCCCCTGGTTGAGGCCATCGGGGCAGCACTCGCCAACCAGCGCCTCATCATCGGCACGGGCGGCGGTGTCCGCAGCCGGCATGTCTTCTCGATCGGCATTGACCTCGGCCTCCCCACCGGCGTCCTCGCCCAGCTCGCCGTCGCCGATGCCCTGGGCAACGCGCACATGCTGGGCACGCTGCTCGCCCCCTACGGCGTCGTGGCCATCCCGCCGGAGATCTTCGGCCACTTGTTGCCGCTGTTCATCCAGGCCGCCCCGGGCGTCGTCTTCAACGGCGATCCCCCCTTCTCGCTCTGGGAGCACCCGGCCGCCCTGGGCCGCATCCCTCCCCACCGCTCCGACGCGGGCTCCTACCTGTTGGCGGAGTGCTTTGGCTGCGCCACCATGACGTTGATCAAGGATGTCGACGGGCTCTACGACCGCGATCCCAAGGAGCACCCCGACGCTCGCTTCATCGACGAGATCACGGTGTCCGAGCTTCGCGCGCGCAACCTCCCGACGCTGCCGTTTGACCGCGCCCTGATCGACCTCCTGGACCATGCCCGGCTCGTCACGCGCGTGCAGATCATCAACGGGCTCGAGCCGGATCGACTCGAGCGCGCGCTGCGCGGCGAGCACGTCGGCACCATCATCAGCAAGGACGAGGCGCCGTCGTAACGCGCGCGGGCATCGACTACCTGGCGGATGGCCGCGATCACCAGCGCCGGTTGCTCGCCTTGTATGAGGCGCCCGCTCTGCCGAGCGGCAATCCGGGCCGCGCCCGCCGCGCCTTTCCCCGCGCCTGGCGGCGTGCACCGTGGCGACCGAGAGAGCGACGTACGGCTGGACGTCGACTACGCCAGATCGCAGATCGAGGCGGTGTTCATCGCGATCCAGGTGGCCAGGGTTGTGGCAAAGGCATCAGGCGTGAAGTTTTCCGGACTTCCCGCCGACGGGGTCAGGGTCACCTGGGTGGTGTTTTCGATTTCGAAGTAATTGACGATCATCACGCGGATCACGCTCTTATTCGGCGTGCACACGCCAGCCGATCCCCGGGGCTGCTGCGCCTTTTTCCGATGCCGTTTGCAGCGACATCCGGCCTGGCCCGAGGCGGGCAGCAGCGTCGCGAGGCCGAGGGGGATGGCCAATCGCCGCGTGATGCCGGTCATTGCTGTTCCCTTTCACTATGCCTCTTCGCTTCAATGTCCCTGTTCGCTGCTTCATGCATGGCCGAGCCTGCCGTGCGTTCACCGCGGTCGGCGTCGGTGCGCACGGACCGCCGCCCGATGCGAGCGTCAGTTTATCCGTTCAATCGTGCAGCATTCCGGTGTGGAGCGCGGCGACCTCATAGTGGCGCAGGCGGCTCGCCAGAACGGCGCGGCCGCCCGCTTCGCTCCACCCACAGAACCATGCGCGATGGCGAGGCGCCGGCCTAGCTGTACATGTACTCCATTGCGTCGCGGCGAGTACTCATTCGCCTCCCCGCTCAGAGCTCCTGCCAGAGGAGGCCGTCCTCGGCGGCCCGGCAACTCCAACGCCCCTGGGGCCTCGTGCGCTTCCGTGCCGGCCCAGCCGTGTGCTCGTGGCATCAGCCCGGGCGAAGTCCTCCCAAATACATACCCCTCTACATAGTTCTAAGGATGTCCAACCCGCCTCCGGTCAATACGATGCAAGCGATGGTCCGCGGCGACCGCTGCCGTGCCGGAACGAACGGACGAAGGGCGCATCGCACGCTTCGAGGAGGATGACGTGGACGGGAACACCTTTGACGCCTTGACGCGCCGCGCCCCATTGCTGGCCCTGGCTGCGGCAGGGCTCGCCTCGCTCGGGTCGCCGGGCGCCGCCGCGGCCAGGAAAAAGCGAAAAAAGGGCGATGTCAACGCGCTCTGCAAGCCGCAGGTCAGTCAATGCCTCGCCTTCTATCTGCCGCAATGCAGCGCCAACGCGTCATGCCTGGCGCGCTTCAATCTCTGCTGCCCAGAGTTCGGCACCTGCGACTTCTCCGGCTTCTTTGATTGCCTTCGGTCCACGCAGTCGATGTAAACGCATCAGGCATTGCCGCGTGCTAGGCGCACGTTCGCGCCACGGAGGATGTCATGACCGAACAGCGTTTTGACGCAGTGACCCGCCGCACCTCCCTTTTCGGCCTGGGAGGAGGAGCGCTGGCCCTTGCCGGTATGCGGCCGGCCAGCGCCAGGAAGAGCCAGGGCAAGAAGATCAAGAGGAAAGCCAGGCAGAAGTGCCAGAGCCAGGTTGGCCAGTGTGAGGCTGAGGTGCGCGAGCTATGTGGGGACGACCAAGGCTGCATCGACTCCCAACTCCCCTGCTGCCCGGCGCTGGCCACCTGCAATCTGTTCAGTCTCTTCGCCTGCATCAGTTCCTGATACTGAATCGGGCACGACGGACGGCAGGTTCTCTTGGAATCGCGATATTCGCTGATGGCGGCGGTCGGCCCGAACCAGCGCAATCAGTGACGCGTAAGGCGGGAGGCCGATCATGGAAAGGGCACGGTTCGGCGAGCTGCTTCGTTCCTTCGCCCGGAGCCGCTCGCGCCGGTCGGCGCTTGGCGCGCTGGCCGCGGCGGGCGGGATGGCGTTGCTTCCGGATGCTGCCGGCGCCAGGAAGCGCCAGCGTAAGCACAAGAAGAAAAAGCTTACCTTCAACGCCTTCGGCTGCGTGAATGTGGGCGGCCTCTGCAAGAACGCCGGGCACTGCTGTTCGGGCATCTGCCAGGGCAAGCAGGGCCAGAAGCGCTGCCATGCCCATGATGTCAGCACCTGCACCGGGCAAGATAGCTGCACGGGCGAGACGGCTCAATGCACCACAACCGACGGCGTTGGGGGCGCCTGCTTTGTCACCACCGGCAACGCGGGCCATTGCTCGGCCGCCGGGCTCTGCTTCGCCTGCACAAAGGACGCGGATTGCCTGCCCATCTGCGGCGCTGGCGCCGCCTGCATCGTCTGCGAGGATCCGATGTGCGCGGCGCAGGGGATCGAGACGAACTGTGCCGGCACGTTCAACGATGCGTGCTTCCTCGCTTAGGTCGTGGCGCCGCGTCTGACCATTAACCGGTTCGCTGCCTTGCGCCGGCTGGCGCCTTGGGCTAACGGTCATCAGCGCTCATCCGATCGATTGGAGGAAAGGAGCATCGTATGCGCATCGTTCGCTTCGCGGATCTGACCCGCGCCATTTCGACGGCGCTCTCGCGACGCGCCCTCGCCGGCGCCCTTGGCCTCGGGATTCTTGGCCTTCACGACTCGGCCGAAGCCAGGAAGAAGCGCAAGAAGCGAAAAACGCGGATCACGCGCAACGCCTTCGGCTGCGTCAACGTCGGCCAGCTTTGCCAGAACGAGGGCCAGTGCTGCTCGGGCATCTGCGAGGGCAAGCAGGGCAAGAAGCGGTGCCAGGCCCACGATACCGGGGGCTGTCAGGCAGGTCAGGATGACTGCGTCATAGAGGATAGCCTGTGTCCAGAGGAGCCCACCAGTACCTCCTCGCGCTGCTATCGCATCACCGGAAACGCCAGCGTTTGTGGCTTCCGCGCGGGCAGGAAATGCATGCCCTGCGCGCGGGATGCCGATTGCGAAGCAGGACTCGGACCAGGCGCGGCCTGCGGGATCTGCGCCTCCTGTCCAGGACAGCACGCTACTGTCTGTATACCGACAAGGCTCCAGACTTGAGCGCCCGGATAACCGCCGCCCTCGCAACGGGCTCGGTCATGGCCGTGGCTCAGCCCTGACGTCCTATCAGGGCGGCAAGCATCACCGGCAACGGCACGGCAAGGGGCGGCGGTAGGAAGCCCACCCGCCCGGCAGGAAAGCGCTCACGGACGTCAGCGCGTACGGCGCCAACGAAATGGCGGACACATGGCCGCGATGCGTGACACTAAGTTGGTTGAGACGTTCGGCGCGGTGGCGAGCCGGCGCAGGGTGCTGCGGATGCTCGGCGGCGCGGCCGCCGCGGCGGTGGTGGCCACAGGCTTGGGCGCGCCGGCAGCGGCCAAGCGCAAGGAGGCGGCGGGCGCGAGGAACGGGAGCCCATCGGGGAAGGCGAGCCGGAGCGGAGAGACGGCGCAGCGGGCCGGCGTCACGACGGTGACGAGGACGTTTACGAACTCCCGCCCCATCACCATCTACCAAGAGGGCAGAGCCACCCCCTATCCCTCGCCGATCCTGGTGGATGGGTTTGAGGCCGCCACGCTCACCGACGTCAACCTGACGCTCATCGGGTTCGGCCACACCCACCCCATGGACGTCGACATCCTGCTGGTGGCCCCGGATGACCACAACGCTCTCGTCATGAGCGACACCGGCAGCATCTCCACGGTGACGGACCTGACCATCCGGTTCGACGATCAGGCCGGGAGCAACGTGCCCTTATATCCGTCCCCGCTTACGAGCGGCACGTTCCGGCCGACGAACGCCAACGATTCGAGTGGAGAGGACGACTTCGACCTCCCAGCCCCGCCCCCCTCCGGCAAAGTGGCGCTCTCCACGTTCCAGGGCAGCGATCCCAATGGCGTGTGGCAGCTCTTCATCCGCAACGACGGGCCCGATGAACCGGGGAGCATCTCCGGCGGCTGGCAGCTCGAGATCACCGCGACGGCGCCGAAGAAGAAGAAAAGGAAAAAGAAGAAGCACAAGAAGAAGAAGCACTGAGCCAGCCCGCGCTCCAAGAGGCCGCCCGCCTCGCGGGCGGCGCAAAGCCGCCCGCGCGTCCCCTCGAAGTGCCTCCAAAACGGGGCTGATCCGGCCTCCGGGTCAGGGATGGCCGGTAGCGGCGGCGGGCCTCATCCTAATCCGCCACGACGACGGGATCCGGATGCGGCGAGGAGGCGCCCCGCGGTCGCCGGGCTGGGCGCCTTTCGCAAGAGTTAGTGCGAGTGGGCTTCGTGGAGCGGCCGGCCGGCCAGGCTGGCAGTGACGAGGCCGCGGAAGTTGGTGCATTGCAGGATGTCCTCGTGGGGACACCGCAGGGCGTGATCGATGGCCTCGCGGGCGGCCTGGGCTTTGGCGATCTGCTCGTCGAGCTCGGCCAGCTTGCGCTGAGCGAGCCGCCGCCACGTATCCGGCGCGCCCGCTCGTGCCGCCATGAATGCCTTTTGCTCGGCGAGCGTGAACCCGACGTCGCGCAGGAGCATGATGATGCCGACGAGCTCGACTGCCGCTTCGGGGTAACGGCGTTGCCCTGAGATCCTGTCGGGCGCCGGAAGCAGGCCGAGTTCCTCGTAGTAGCGCAGGGCCGAGGGGGCAATCCCGGTGCGGCGGGCCAGCTCGCCGATGGTCAGCAGTCGATCGGACATCTTGACATCAAGCCTACTTGAAGGTGTTGACTGCAAGCTATGGCGGTCCGGGCCATGACGAACACGGAACCGGCCCGCTCCTGGAACGGCGATACGCGGGGACACGGGTGCTCGCCCGGCGCCGGCAATGTCGCCGTGGGACGTTTCGCTGTGATGGTCTTCATCGAAAGGAGAGCATGCAATGACCAACGACCGGCCCGAACGCGCTGAGGCGGGAGCGATCATGGGGTGGGAGTCGCGGGAGGCGGCCGAAGCGTGGCGGCAGATGCGCGCGCGGGACGGCGGAGTCTTCGCGGCCGCCACCGCGCGGATGCTCGACCTCGCCGGTGTCGCAGCCGGCGGCCGCGTCCTCGACGTGGCGGCCGGCACTGGTGAGCAGACCCTGGCCGCCGCCCGTCGTGTCGGACCAACCGGCTCCATCCTGGCGACGGACATCTCCGCGAGCATGCTGGCCGTGGCCGCCGACGTGCTGCGGCAGGAGGGCTGGACCAACGTCGAGACCCTCGTCGCGGACGCCCGGCGCCTCGAGCTTCCGCCCAATTCCTTCGATGCGGCGATCTCGCGCTTCGGGGTGATGCTCATCCCGGCACACCAGGAGGCGCTGTCCGCGATCCGCGGCGCTCTCAAGCCCGGCGGCAAGCTCGCGGCGATGGTGTGGTCGACAGCGGAGCGGAATCCCTTCTTCGCCCTGCCGCTGGGAATCCTCCAGGCGCACGGTTTGCTGCCGTCGCCGGAGCCGGGGCAGCCGGGGGCAGGGCCATTCGCGCTCGGCACGCCCGCCGCGCTCGCGGACGTCTTCCGGCAGGCCGGGTTCCGCGATGTGGCCGTCGAGCCGGTGGCGCTCTGCTGGCGCTTCCCGTCGATTACGGCAACACTCGATTACTACCGGCTTAACCTGATTGCCCTCCCGCGCGAAACCGCGGACCAATTGGCGGGCGCGGCCAGGGAGCAGGTCTTCGCCGAGTTCGCGCAGGCGCTCGACCGGTTTCGCGGGCCGAATGGCATCGAGGCGCCCGCCGAGGCGTTGATCGGGGTCGGCACCACGTAGCATACGGTGACGGTGCACCGCTCGAAGCTGCCCGCGCTGGCGACATGCTACGCCGCCCCCGGCCCGATGCCCGCTCCTGGCCACACCCTTACGGGAAATCGGCCACGGTCATCTCGAGCGGAAAGGTCGCCGTTTGCGGTTCGGGAGGACCGACCACCCGGATGTCCGTGCGCGAGCCTTCCGGGGAGACGACCCCGGCCAGGGTCCACTCGTCGATGACGAAGGGGAGGCTGGTCGCCGTCAAGACATCCGGCCCGTCGGCGAGCTGGAAGTGCAGGTGGGCGGCGTCGGTGTTGCCGCTGTTGCCCAGCAAACCAATGACCTCGCCCGCCTGCACCGTCTCGCCGATCTCGACGCGGATGCTCCCCGGCTGCATGTGGGCGTAAAACGCGAAGACCCCCGGCGCGATCTCCAGCACCACCTCGTTGCCGCCGTAGTCCAGCGGCTGGCGCAGGGACTTCGAGGGTTCGAAAGGCGTCTCTTTCGGCATCCCGTCGCGGACGAACGCGACCCTGCCATCGGCGACGGCGAGGAGCTCGGCGCCAAACGCGAAGTGCTCCTCGTTGCGGGCGCCGTCACCGGCATAGAAACGCGGTCCCCTCAGCCGAATCCAGTCGATGGCAAAGGTCTCGAACTTGACCAAACGATCCCCATCAACAGCCAGGATGGCCGAGCGATGAGCCGAAGCAGCGCAGCAGCCGTTGGCGTTCATCCAGCCCGGTCCGCGCAAGGGCGGGGCGATGACGATCGGCGCGAAGGGGTTAACGGTCAGCTCCGGACCGTGAATCTCGCGGCTGCCGATGACGGCGAGGGCGGGGGCATCCGGCGGCAGATCGTAGGTGATGCGGTGGGTCAGGCGTTCCGGCACGGCGCCGGGTGGAACGACGACGTCGAGCATCGTGGCGACCGCGCCCGACGAGGGAACCACATCCGCCGGCGTGCTCCCGGACAGCGGCCGCGTCATGGCCCTGAGTGCTTCGCCTTCGAGCCGCAGCAACGACTGGCCGTCCGGGGTGAGCACATCGATGGCCGTAATGGTCACCGGGGCGGTGAAGATGTTGGTCAGGACGAGGTCGTACTCGAGGTGGACCATGCCGTCGCTGCCGGTCACGCGGAGCGGATCATCGATGGCCGTCACCAGCAGCGCGGTAGTCTGCGCCGTCGCACCGGGGGGCGCTTCCGGCGTCGTTTGCGCCGTCACACCGGGGGGCGCCTCCGGGGTGGCCTGCCCGGCCCCAGTCACCAAGGGTTCGCTGAAGGGCGCGACGTCCTCGGGACAGATGGTGTCGACCGGAGGAAGCGTCAGGTCGATGACGTAGGCGACCATGTAGTCGTCGGCGCAGGTGCTGCGGCCGGCCACGAAGTACCCGTGCCCCCAGCCATCGATCGTCAGCAGCCGGGCGTTCGCCAACGTCTCGGCGGCCATCACCGCGCCGCCATGGGGCGTGGCCGGATCGAACACCCGGCTGATGAGGAGGATCGGCGCGCTGGTCTCGGCGTCCCACGGTCCCGTGTAGCGGTCGCTGTCCTCCGCGGGCCAGAACGCGCACGGCAGTGCCTGGTAGGTCCAGAGCGTGCCGAAGTGCGGTGTGCGCGCCTCTGCCTGCCGGGCCATCTCCGGGTAGAGCGCCGGGTCGGCCGGGTTGTCGGTATCGAGGCAATTGTTCGCGAATTGGCCCTCCAGGGAGTTGTTGTACGTGGTCGGTGGCGGCCCACCGACGATGCTCATGGCCATCAGGAAGCCCGTGGCATCGCCCTCTTCGAGGCGCTGCAGCCCCTGCGCCAGAATTGACCACTTCGGCGCCGCGTAGAGCGCCATCCACACCGTGTCATCAACGATGGAGGAGGTCACCGTCAGCGTACCGGCCGGGCCCAGCACGACCATCGGTTCCGCGCGCAGGCGCTCCATGAGGGCGTCGAACTTCGCGCTCGTTTCCGCGCCGCTGGCGGCGGCGAAGGCGCAATAGTCCGGACCGGCCGCGGCGCATTGGTCGAAGAATTCCTGCAAGGCGTCCGCCGAGCCCTGATTGCTGAGGATGCGCAGGAACGACGTGGTGTCGGGCCCAACGACATCGCCGTCGCCCTGGTCGAAACTCGTGTAGGAGGGCGGGTTGATCACCCCATCGAGCGCCATGGCCCGAATGCGGTCGGGGAAGAGGTTGGCATAGGTCGCCCCCAGATACGTGCCGTACGAGGTCCCCAGGTAGTTCAACGCCTCATCGCCAACCGCCTGCCGCAACAAATCCATGTCGCGCGCCACATTCGCCGTCGAGAGATGGGCCAGCGTCTCGGCATTGCGCTCGCCGCAGCGTTGGGCCAGCTCCGCGGCGGCGCGTTCCCACGCCGCTTCTTCCTCGGCGCCGACCGGCACGCGCGGCATGTCGGCAAAGTACAGGAAATCGATCTGCTCGGCGATGCCGTCGAAGCAGCGCACCGGCGCGCTCTCGCCGACACCGCGCGGGTCGAACCCGACGATGTCGAATCGCTCCTGAAGCGCCTCCGGCAGCGGGGCGTACTGGAGGGGCAGCGCAAAGACGCCCGCGCCGCCAGGACCGCCCGGATTGAGGAAGAGGGAGCCAATGCGCTCGTCCTGATCGGTTGCCGGAATCCGCGCCACGGCCAGGGCGACCGTCGCCCCATCCGGCTCGTCATAGTCCAGCGGAACTTCGAGCGTTGCGCACTCCTGATTGGGCACCTCGGGAAGCGGACATGGCTCCCAGGCGATCTCGGTTTCGTTGATGCCCGCGACGGTCCCGTGCGGCGCCGCGATCGCCGCGGTGGGAACGCCGAGCAGCAGGACCAGGACGAGGCTGAACATCAATGGTGCGCTGCGGTGCATGAACGTTTTCCTCTCGCGAGCGGAACGGGACCGGTGTCGATTCATCTCAGGCGCAGGGGTCGATCTGGCTGCAGTAGGCGACGCTAGGGGGAGCGACACCTGCGCAGCCGTCAGAGGCCTTCGTGACCTGCCCCGTGGCGCGGTTCAACCATTGCGAAACGCAGTACGGATAATCGGGACGGAACGTTTGGCAGTAACTGTCCGAGTCGCAGCTGATACTGCAAAAGATGTCGAGGTTCTCGACACCCCTGGCGCAACGCGTTGGGGCGCCGGGGCCAGCGACACAGATGGGGCACGTGTTGGTGCACGACTCCGCGCAGGTCGGCGGTGGCGGCCCCTTGAAATTGTTCCCTTTGTCGTTCCCCTTGTTATTCCTGCGCTTCTTGCGCCTCTTCCTCGCCGCGGCCGCTTCGCCGGTCAGGAGCAGGCTACCGCCGGCGGCGCCGGCCACGAATCGCAGCATTCCACGCCGGGAGACGCGCCAAGCCCATCGTCGTATCAGGTCGTCGAACTGTTCCGCGTCCACGATGTCATGCCTCCACACGATCAGTTACCGAAGCGCGGCGTATGCAGCCGCACACCTCGCCCACCCCTGGTAAGGGCGAACAGCGCGCCACGGTGGCGCAGCTGTCGCCGCTCGCTAGGGACTGTCAGGCGTCGGCGTCGACGCGCGGCAGCAGGCGCAGGCCTGACGACACCCACCCGACGCGGCCCTCCGCATCGCGCACAAACGGCAACCGCGACCTATCCGCCACGGCCATGTCCTCGGCCAGGAAGGCCACCGCGGCCAGCGTTGGCGGCGGCGGATTGATGGCGGCTGCCCATGCCCCCGGTTGCTCGATCAGGTCGATTGTCAGCTCAAGACTCGCGTCCGTCTGGGCGAAGTTAAATGCCTGACCGGGGTCGGCGTAGCGGCCGGCATAGGCAGCCACCTGCTCTGGCGAAAGGTCCACGGTCGGCGCATTGGCGGGAGCGATCAGCGCACTGAGAAGGCCAAGTTTCCCGGCGAGGGGCGCCAGCGCGGGGAATTGGCTGAGCGCGGCGTTCAGCGCCGCCAGCGCCGCGGGGCTGCCGCCCCCCTGCCCATTGGTCAGCACGATCATCGCGAAGTCCTGCTCGGGGATGGCCAGGAAATCGGCATGTTGGCCGAGCGTGTCCCCGCCGTGGAAGAAGGCCCGCACCCCATCCACGTCCTGGACGAACCAGTCCCGGCCCATCTGCAGCGGGGTTCCCGGAATAGGGATCGCCGGCTCCCGCATCTGGAGCAGGCTCTCCGGGCTGACGACGTTCGCTGCCCCGGCGGCCGTCCCGGCTTCGAGATGAAAGCGCCCGTAGCGGATCACATCGCGGGTCGTTCCCCAGATGCCCCCGGCGGGATCGACCGAGCGGGGCACCCACAGCGGCGTCTGCACGGCCAGCGACGGCTTGCCGTTGATCGGGAGGGCGACGTGTCCGTCCGTATACGGACGCTGGCGCACGGCGTCATGGTCGAGCAGGGTCGAGCCCAGGCCGAGCGGCCCCAACAACAGATGTTCCATGGCCGCGTTGTACGTCGTGCCGGTGGCGACCTCGATCAGCCGCCCCAGGAGCTGGAAGGCCGCATTGTTGTAGGAGAAGTACGCCCCCACGGGGAAGAGCTGGGGCAATTGCGGCAGCCGCTCGGCGATGTAGCGGGCCAGCGCGTCGTCGCCATCGCCCGTGTCGAAGCCCTCGTCGCCATAGAACCCGGCCGAGTGATCGAGCAGGTTCCCGACCGTCACCTCGGCCACGGCGGTCCCATCCATGAGCGTTAGATCGGGGAGGTAGGTGCGCACCGGCGCGTCGAGGGCCAGCGCGCCCTCGTCGATCAGGCGCCAGATCGCGGTGGAGGTGTAAGTCTTGCCGATGGAGCCAAGCTGGAAAAGGGTCTCCGGAGTCACGGGACGCAGGGAGGAGAGGCTGGCCAAGCCGAAGGTGGCGTGCTCTTCGCGGCCGCCAGCCAACAGGCCGATAGCAGCGCCCGGCACGTGATGCTCCTGCATCGCCGCGATCAGCGCCTCGGCCACGATGCGGAACCCCGGCGAAGCATCGGCGGCCAGACTGCTCGGCATGGGGAGTAGGGCCGCGGCCGAAGCGCCGGCGACGGGCGTGCCCGCGGCTGCCGGGGCGGGCGCCGGGGAGGCGATCGGCGTGACCTGCGCCGCCGAACGCCGGAGCGGAGAGGCCACGGCCAGTGCGGCCGCTCCCGCCGCCAGCGATAGGGCTCGGCGCCGGGAAAACGTTGACGACGAGAACGGGGATGGGCGCATGAGAGCTCCTTCTTGCTTCTTGACATTCCATGGCGTTGGCGCGCCTCGTGCCGGCCGCGTGAACAAGGCCCTCGCCCACGGGAGAGCACGCGGGCTCTGTGTGGCTATGGCGCTGGCGTCGCCGCCTCGATCAGCTCGTAGGGGTAGACCAGATCGGCCTCGCCGGGATCGGCGTGCGCCGTCAGGACGACCCGTGGCGTGCCATCGTCCGCTTTTTCAAGCGTCACCTGCATTTTGGGAGGGTTGGTCCCCCAGGGCGGATCGACGAAGACGTAGTCCGCTACCGCGCCAGCGGCATCCAGGCGGGGGCGCAACTCGGAGCGTGAGGCTCCCGTGCTGAAGATCAGCTTCCCGCCGCGCTCGGCCAGCGTCATGGCGCCCAGATCGGGATTGGCATACGACCCCAGATACGGGGTCACGGCCGCCACGTCGACCTGCCCCAGATGGGCCAGGAGGTCCGATCGCCCCGCGGCCGCGGCGGAGATGATCGTTTCCAAAAGGGATTCGATCATCGCCGGTTGATCGAAGAGGAGCTCAAACAGCCGGAACTCGATGGCCGAGGCGAGCATGCCCCCCCTGCCGTCGCGATTCGTCAGCACCACCAGACCGAGATCGGCGTCCGGAAGGAAGGCGACCAGCGAGTTGAAGCCGTACGTGCCGCCGGTGTGCGAGACCAGGCGCTGGCCGCCATACGTGCCGACGACCCAACCCAGGCCATAGTGGCTGGACGTGGCCGCGAACATCGCTGGAGTTTCCGGTCCGAAGTTCATGGCGACGCCCGGCTGCCAGGTCAGTTCCAGATTCTCGGCCGAGACGACGCGCACGCCGTCCGGGGCGATCCCGCGCCGCAACTCCGTCTGGATGTACCGGGTCATCTCCCGCGCGCTCGACCAGAGCGCTCCCGTCGGCGCCACCGGCGCGATCCATTCGTCGTCCAGGAGCAGCGGCAGCGGCAGCGGGCTGCCGTCCAGATTCGCGGCGTGCGGCGTGGCGTAGTCGTTCCCGTCCACCACGTCGCTCAAGAAGAGCGTCGTGCGGGGCATACCGATCGGGTTCAGCACGCGTTCCCGCAGCGCGACGGCGTAGGCGTGTTCAAGTTCGTCCGGCGCACCGCCGTCGGCCACCGCCGCGGCATAGCCGCCGACCGCCACCAACTGGTTGTTGTACTGGTACTTCTCGCCAAACGGCGCGGTCAGGGAGAGTTGCTCCATGCTTTCGACCACGCGCTCGGGGGTGAGGTCGTGGGCCTGGAGCTGGAACTCGAGGTCCCGCCGCGGCAGGCCGCTGCAGGCGCAAAACGCGTCACGGACCGTCAGTTGCGGCGTGAGGGCTGGGTCGGCAACGGCGAAGTCCGGCAGCAGCTCGACCAGCGGCGCGTCCCAATCAAGCCGGCCGGCATCCACCAGCGTCCCCACCAGCATGGAGCTGAACGACTTGGTCACGGAACCGATGCGCAGCAGCGTGTCGGCGGTGACCGGCGCTGGGTGATCGACCTCGCGCACCCCGAAGCCCTTGAGAAAAGCGACCTCGCCCCCCTGGACGACGGCCACCGATGCGCCGGGGACGCCCAGCGCGGCGAGCGTCGTCGCGACATGGGCCTCGAACGTGGCGAGGTGCTCGCCGGTCAGCGGCAGAGGGGCAACGCCGGTGAGGTCCGGTAGGGCACCGGCCTCCGGGGTGGCATCCCGCGCCGCGGCCGGTTGCCGGCCAAGTCCGGTGACCACCACCGAGGCCGCGGCAATGCCGGCGGCCCGCAGCGTCGTGCGGCGAGACATTCGACGGCCCGGGCAGGGCTCGCCGTGGTTGCATCGAGTCTGGTCCATCGCGTTCGTCCTCGTTCCGTTGCTGGCCGCATCTCAGACAGGGATGCGGTCTCCGTCCTCCAAAAACCAGATATCCGGCCGATCGGTGACCCCGGCCCGATCCATCGCCTCGCGCAGATCGTCGGAGTCGACGAAGAGGCGCGCCCGTTCGAGATCGTCCCACTCCAGCAGGATCAGCACCTCATGCGAATCGTCGGCGCTGCAAAAAATTCGCCCTCCCCTGGAGCCATTGGCGCGCCGGGTGATCCCATGCGCGTCGAAGAGCGGCTTCCAGACGGCGTAATCCGAGACGGTATGGCGGATGAGCAGAGCGGGCATCGGCGACTCCTTTCGGACACCCCAACGGTACGCGCCGGGGAGTCGCCGGCCTATCGGTACATGTACTCCATCGAGGCAGGGGCAAGTACTCAATTGCCCGACGTTGGACCAAAGCCCCAGACGCCCCCCACTCCCTCGCCCCGCCAGGCGCATGGTGAATTTCGGCCCCGTCACCCGCCGCCGCAGCAAGGCATGCGGACGAACGAAGGGAGCGGGTGAGCGCTGATTGCCGGCTACGTCAGATCGCAGATCGGGGCGCCATTCGTCGCGATCGAGGCGGCCAGGGCCGTGGCGAAGGCTCCGGGCGTAAACGATTGCGGACTCCCCGCTACCGGGGTCAGGGTCACCTGGATGGCATTTTCGTCTTCGAGGAAATTGGCGATCGTCACGTAAAGAGCGTTCTTGTCCGGCGTGCACGTGCCGCCCGAATCCAAACGGTCCTGCACGTTGTTCCGCTGCCGTTTGCAGCGGCCTCCGGCCCGGCTCGAGGCGGGCACGAGGGCCGCGAGCCCGAGGGGGATGGCGAATCGCCGCGTGATGCCACTCATTGTTGCTTCCTTTCCGCGCTCGCAGCACGATGTATTGGCCCGCACATGTGCAGTTGGACCTACAGCCAACGCGCCGGCCGTCGACACCGGCCTCAACGGGAGGCGCACCCGCCAGCGATGCAGCGCTGATCGGCTGGGCAGGCCTGGCAGAAGTTGCCGGGGATGTGCTTCGGCGGATGCCCGCAGTGCTCGTCCGTGTTCCCTGGGTAGCACGTGGGCTGGTCTTCGTCGCAGCAGCCGGGGCAGCTGTGGTTGGTACAGGCGCAGAATCCCACACCGCATTCCAGGAAGGCCGGACAGTCCGTGTCCTTGGTGCATGGTATCGGCCCGCCTCCGCCTCCCCCGCCTCCTGGTGGTGGCAAGCAGCAGGAGTAGGTCCTGGATTTGTCGCAGTCGCGATCGTTGCGCGTGCCATCGGGCAAGATGGTCGCGCACAGCACCGCCTCGCCGAGGGCGTCCGGGTCGCCCAGGTCGGCCCCCGTGAAGTCGGCCGCGAACAGGCAGGCGCCGCCCCAGGTGGCGCCTGCTAATTTGGCTCCGCGGAAGGTCGCCTCGCGCAGGCACGCCGCGGCGAAGTCCGAGCCGTGATTGTCCGTGTTGTCGAAGTTGGCCCCGCCCCCATCGATGCGGCGGAAAATGGAGCCGTGGAGGTCCTGGCCGGCGAACGACTGCCGGGCGAAGTCGCACCGCGAGCGGGTGCTGCCGGGTTCCGGGGGCGCGCATCGCGTAGTGGCGCCGCAGCATACCTCGCGCTGCTGGCCGCCGCCCCGGTCCTGGCGATCCCGCTTCTGGCGGCGCTGGCGCCGCGTCTGCTTGTGCTTGTGGTGCGCCTTGTGTTTGGCCCTCGGCCGCCCTTCTCCTTGCACGCCCTGGCCGTTGTCTTTGCCCTTGCCGCCCTTGCCGCCCTTGGCGGAGACATCGGGATTCCGGCCAAGGGGGCCGACGCCGAGGAGGGCGCCCAGCGCGGCGCGGCGCGACCCCGGCATGGCCAGCAGTCGCGCCAGCGCGTCGAATCGATTGTGGTCCATGAAGCGGTCCTTCCTAGCGGCGTTCCGGCCACCCGGCGGCGGCTGGACGCACGAATGGCCCAGTCGCCCACTCCGCAGTGCAGACACCACCATGCGCGACGGCGGGACGACGATCCATCCGTACATGTACTCCATTGCAGAAACGGCATGTACTCAATCGGCAAAGCGGAGGGCAAGCTGAACTGTATCTGGGGGCCGAGCCGCCGCGGCAAGCTGGGAAGGGCCGTTCAGCCTTGGACTGAGGTGGGATGGTTTTGTTTGATGAGGCCGCTGGCGAGCGCGACGGCGGCCGCCCTACGCGTGTGCACGCCGAGTTTGGCGAAAATGCGCGCGACGTGGTTCTCAACGGTGCGCACGCTGACGAACAGCGCCGCGGCGATGGCCGGATCGGTCAGTCCCGACGCCAGCAGGTGCAGGATTTCCATCTCGCGCGGGGTCAAGGCGATGCCGGGAGTGCTGGCAGGGGGCAGGAACGGGTCGAGCGCAGCAGCGACCGCCTGCTCCAGAGCCAGGTTGCGGCCGGCGGCCCAGGCGGCGGCGAACGCCTGTTCGCCCAGCACGGCGTCGATGGTTGCCACCGCCTGTTTGAACGCAACCTGGTTTTCCGTCACCCGGTAGCGCAGGCCGATCCGTTCGCGTAGCGCCTCGACCGCGCCCAGCAGTCTGATCCCGCGCTCCGCCTGCCCCACGGCAACCGCGACGATCCCCATGCCTTCGATCAGGTCGCTCACGACCCGCCTGCTGGGATTGTCATGGCGAAGTGCCAACGCCTCCCGGTAGAACCCTAGCGCCCGTGGGTAGTCGCCCTGGTCGCGCGCCAGGTCGCCGAGATCCCCCAGGACCAGAATCACACCGGCGGTGTGCCCCGCCTCGCGGAAGAGACGAAGCGCGGCCTCGAGTTGCTCGGCAACGAGGGTGTGATTGCCCTGTGTGCGCGAGGCGACAGCGAGGTTTGTCAGACTCCAGCCGGCCATGATTCCCGCCAGCCGTTGGTCCGGCACGGCATGGGCGGCCGTGATGGCTTCCTCCAGGAGCGCCTCGCCGCGCTCGTGGTCTCCCTGGAGAATGGCGAGCGCGCCCAGCCCAATCAGCGCGGTGGCCTCGCCGAAGGCATCGCCCTGGTCCCGGCATCCGGCCAATCCTCTTGCGAAGTGCTCTACGGCTGCACTGGTCGCCCCCTGATAGGTTTCGATCATGCCGAGCGCGACAAGGGCTCTTGCCCGATCGGCCGGCGTGCCGCCAGCGCGTGCCAACGCGCGTTCCAGCCAGGCGCCGCCCTCCCGATAGTGGCTTTGCTGGGACCAGAAGTGGCTCAACGCGACCGTCAGGTGTAGAAACCGATGTCCCTCGGCGCGCTCCTCGAGCCACGCCAGAACCACCCGCAGATTGGCATGCTCCACCTCCAGCAGGGCGACAGCCTGCCTGCCGTCCGGCAACAGCTCGGCGAGCGCATACCGTTCGGCGAAGGCCACGAAGTAGGCCGCGTGCCGCTCTCGCACAACCTCCCCTTCGTCGCTGGCATCCAGGATTTCAAGCGCAAACTCGCGAATGATCTCCAGCATCCGAAAGCGCGTTGACCCATCCGCGCCGGGCTCGGCGTACAGCAGACTGGCATCGACGAGCGCGGCAATACCGTCGAGGACGGAGGACGGGGGACGGAAGACGGAAGAGGATTCGTCGTCCCGTCGTTCACCTCCGTCCTCCGTCCCCCGTCCTCCGACTCGTTCCGCTGCCTCCAGCGTGCAGCCGCCAGCGAAGACGGCCAGCCGCCGGAAGAGCGCGTGTTCGTCGGTGGTAAGCAGACCGTATGACCAGGCGATAGCGTCGCGCATGGTTTGCAGCCGGAGGGGACGGTCGCGTCCCCCGCCCGTGAGGAGCGGCAGCCGCCGATCGAGACGTTCCCAGAGCATCGGCAACGACAGGTGGGTGACGCGGGCCGCTGCCAGCTCGATCGCCAGGGGCACCCCGTCCAGCCGCCGGCAGATGTCAGCGACGAGGGGCGCCGCGCCATCTGTGAGGGTGAAGGAGGGATTGACCGCCTGGGCGCGCCGCGCGAAGAGTTCCACGGCCGCGGATTGCATCAGGCTGTCGGGTGAAGAACCCGCGCCAGGGTCAGGCAGGGCCAGTGGCGGCACCGGGAGGGCATGCTCGCCGTCAATGTGCAGTAGCGCCCGGCTCGTCACCAAGATCTTGAGCCGGGAACAGGCCGCCAGCAGGTCGCTCAGCAGCGGCACGGCCGCCAACAGGTGCTCGAAGTTGTCCAGCACCAGCAGCGTCTCGGCGTGCTGAAACGTAGCCACCAGTGTGGTCTGGGCGTGAGCGTCATCGGCGTCCAGAAGCCCCGCGGCCCGCGCCACAGTGCTGGCCACCAGGTCGGCGGCGGGGAGCGTGGCCAACGCGGCGAAGCACACTCCGTCGGCAAACTCGGGGCCGGCCGCGGCAGCCACCGCGAGCGCGAGGCGCGTCTTGCCGATGCCGCCCGGACCAGTGAGGGTGAGCAAGCGGACGTCGGGGCGGCGCAACAGCGACTGGGCCAGCGCCACCTCACGCTCCCGGCCGATCAGCGGTGTAAGCGGAACCGGCAGGGCGATCCATGGATTGTCCGACGATACTGAGGTCCTCATGGCGCCCGTCAGTATGCATGTGCGACACCAGCCTCGGAGCCACCGCGCGGCATGTTGACCCGATCGAGGGTCCGACGCCGCTCTGAGCAGGATCGTCAGGGTGGTCCCGCGTTAAGGAGGGGGGGTGCGGGCGTGCTACCATCGCGACGTTTTGAACGAGTTGCGCGGGCCCGCGGGGCCGGTTTTCACAGGGGTGCTACAAGCATGGCGGTCGAGCCGCTGATCTTTGAACTGAGCAAGCCCGGGCGCCGCGCGGTGCGCATTCCGGCGCCCGACGTGCCGGAGACGCCGCTGCCCGAGGGGATGCTGCGCGAGCGACTCGACTGGCCGGAGGTGAGCGAGATTGACGTGATCCGCCACTTCACGCGCCTCTCGCAGAAGAACCACGCCATCGACATCGGCATGTACCCGTTGGGGTCGTGCACGATGAAGTACAACCCGAAGATCAACGAGGTGGTGGCCCGGCTGCCCGGCTTCGCGTCCCTTCATCCTTACCAGGATCCCAGCTCGGTGCAGGGCGCCCTGCAGCTGATGTGGGAGCTGCAGGAGATGCTGGGGGAGATCTCGGGCTTTCACGAGGTGGCGCTGCAGCCGGTTGCCGGCGCGCAGGGGGAGCTGACCGGCTGCCTCATCATCCGGGCCTGGCACAAGGCCCATGGCGACACGGCGCGGACGAAGATCCTGGTGCCGGACAGCGCCCACGGCACGAACCCGGCCACGGCGGTAATGGCTGGCTTCCAGGTGGTGACGATCCCCTCGGATGCGCGTGGCAACTGCGATCTGGAATCGCTGCGCGCCGCGGTCGGGCCGGACACCGCGGGGCTGATGATCACCAACCCGAACACGCTTGGGCTCTGGGACGAGCATATCGAGGAAATCGTCGCCGCGGTGCATGAGGCGGGCGGCCTGGTGTACAACGACGGCGCGAATTTCAACGCCATCCTGGGCATCGCCCGCCCCGGCGACATCGGCATCGACGTCATGCACTTCAACCTGCACAAGACCTTCTCCACGCCGCATGGCGGCGGCGGTCCCGGGTCGGGACCGGTAGGGGTGCGACAGGGCCTGGAGCAGTTCCTGCCGGGACCACGCGTGCGACGGGTGGAGGACGGAGGACGGAGGACGGAGGACGGAAGTACGAGCAGCGACCTTCCTCCGTCCCCCGTCTCCCCTCCTCCGTCCTCGTACCGCTACGAGCACTTCCAGCCGGAAGCGAGCATCGGCCGCCTCCATGCCTTCCACGGCAACTTCGGCATGTTCGTGCGCGCCTACACCTACATCCGCATGCATGGCGCGGCCGGCCTGCGCCAGGTGAGCGAGGACGCGGTGCTAGCCGCGAACTACATCCGCGAGAGCCTGCGTGATTGCTACGATCTCCCCTTTGGCGATCGCACCTGCATGCATGAGACGGTCTTTTCCGCGACGCGACAGAAAGCGAACGGGGTGCGCGCGCTCGATATCGCCAAGCGCATCCTCGACTTCGGCATCCATCCGCCGACGGTCTACTTTCCGCTGGTCGTCCCCGAGGCGCTGATGATCGAACCGACGGAGACGGAATCGAAGGAATCGCTCGACCACTTTATCGGTGTCATGCGCCAGATCGCGCAAGAAGCGGCCGAGACGCCGGAGATCGTGCAGGGGGCTCCCCACACCACCGAGTACAAGCGCCTCGACGAAGTGGCGGCCAACCGCAACCTCAACCTGCGCTGGCGGCCCGAGCATGCCGAAGCGAGAGAGCCGCAGGCGGTGGCGGCGGACTGAAAGGGCCGTGGTACGCTAGGAACCCCGGCCACGCGCCGGCTGAATCGTCGACAACGAAGCACCGATGGCGGGGGATGCGCGGCTGACAGGCTGGCATCCCTCGCGGCGTACAGGGGCACTGGACCATGGCCACAACGCGGTTACTCACCGTTCGCGACGTCGAGGAATCGCCTCCCGAGGGCGAATGGGAGCTGATCGATGGCGAGCTCGTGCCAGTGACTCCAGCAAATTTCAAGTCCTCAAGCATTGCTGCTCGCATCGTAAGAATCGTTGGCAATTATGTCGACGCGCATGACCTGGGGGCGCTGACGACCGCGGATGGGGGCTTCGTCATCTTTCCCGATCGCGAGACGCTCCTGGCTCCTGATGTTGCATTCATCCGTAAGGAGCGCATCCCGCCAGAAGACGAGCAGAACCGCTTTGCGCGGCTGGCGCCCGACCTCGTGGTGGAGGTCCTCTCCCCTTCGGACCGGATGGCCAACGCGTTAAGCAGGATCGGCCTCTATCTGGAGGCCGGCGTGCAGATGGTCTGGCTCGTCGATCCGGTCAAACGCACGATTAGCCTCTTTGCGGAAGGCGACGCGCCAGTCCGGCTCGGTGATGAAGATTTCCTCACTGGAGGCACGGTCCTGCCCGGGTTCAGCGTCCGGGTGGCGGAGCTTCTCGGCTAGCCAGCGCGACTGGAGGAGAGACGATGGTTGCCACACGGCAGATGAGCGTTGAGGAGTTCGAGGCCACCTCCTTCGAAGGGCGATGGGAGCTGCTTGATGGGGAAGTGGTAGAGATGTCGCCTTCTTCAGATGAATCGTCCAGTATTGCGGCGACAATCACCATCGTGCTCGGGGTGTATGTGCGGGCAAACCGGCTCGGCCGGCTCTACGGCGCTGATGGCGGTTTCGTCATCTTTCCCGAGCGCCCCACGGTGCGGGTGCCCGACGTGGCCTTCGTGCGCGCCGAGCGGGCGCCGCAAGGGCAGGCCCGCAAGCATTTCCCGCGCCTCGCGCC